>NZ_JBEZNL010000005.1:0-325806 GCF_040653275.1 Streptomyces sp. NPDC048002
GGCCGGCAGGGGCGGGTGGGACACCGCGAGGTAGTGGGTGGTGACGGCGTTCCCCGGGGGCCCCGCCGGGTCCCCCGCGGTCTGACGCGGCCCCCCACGATGTGCGGCGCGGCCCCCCCCCGGTCGCCGGGCCGCACTTCGCAACTGCCGTAAGGGTCAGAGCCGTCAGAGCTGTTCGAGCACCAGGTCCGTGGTGGTCACCACCGCGCACCGCCCGGCCGACCAGCGCAGCGCCATGTCGTGCTCCTCGCGGGTGAAGTCCGCGACCGCGTCCGCCACCACGAAGGCCTGGATGTCACGCATCCAGGCGTCGCACGCCGTCATCATCACGCCGATGTGCGCGTACACCCCGACGATGACCAACTGGTCGCGCCCCCAGCCACGCAGCAGCTCCGCCAGCTCGGTGCGCGCGAAGGCGCTGTACTTCCACTTGGTCAGCTCCGTGTCACCCGGCTCGGCCGCCACGGCGTCCGGGACGGACAGCGCGGCCGGGTCGTCGGCCACTCCCGGTCCCCAGAAGTCGAGTTGAAGTCCCCGCTCCTCGGGCGTCTGGCCTCCGCGCTGGGCCGAGTAGACCACCGGAACACCGAGCCGCCGTGCCTCCTTGAGCAACCGGGCGGTGTTGCAGAGCATGCCGGCCAACGGCTCCTCGCCCGCCGGGAACGAGGCGAGGAAGTGGTGCTGGAGATCGTGCACGAGCAGGACCGCGCGGGCTGGATCCACCGTCCAGGACACCCGGTTGGCGGGCAACTGCTCCGCGTCCGGCAGGGGATAGGCGGTGATGGGCGGGATCGCCATGGCGGGGACGGCCTCTCAGTCCTGCTGCTCGGAGGCCGTGGCGGCGGACCGCAGGCCCTTCTTGCTGACCTTGCCGACGCCCGTGTGCGGGAAGACGTCGACGAACTTGACGAGATCGGGCACCTTGTAGGCGGCGATGCCCCGCTCCCGCACGAAGGCCCTGATGTGGGAGCCCTTCAGCGGCTCGGCGTCCTCGCGCAGAATCACGTAGGCGAGGGTGCGTTCGCCGAGGAACTCGTCGGGCACCGCGACGAGGGAGACGTCATGGACGGCGGGGTGCGCGAGGATGACGTTCTCGACCTCCTCCGGGGCGACCTTCTCGCCGCCCCGGTTGATCTGGTCCTTCGCCCGGCCCTCCACCACGAGATGCCCGGACGCGGTACGGCGCACGATGTCGCCGGTCCGGTAGAACCCGTCCTCGGTGAACGCGGTCCCGTTGTGCTCGTCGGCCCGCCAGTAGCCGCGAATCGTGTAGGGACCGCGGGTGAGCAGATGCCCGAACTCGCCGTCCGCCACGTCCTGGTCGGCGTCGTCGACGATCCTGACCTCGTCGTCGGGGGAGATCGGCCGCCCCTGGGTGGTGACCACCGTCTCCTGGTCGTCGTCCAGCCGGGTGTAGTTGACCAGCCCCTCCGCCATGCCGAACACCTGCATGAGCCGGCAGCCCAGCGCGGGCTCCAGCCGACGGGCCGCCTCCTCGCTGTACTTGGCGCCGCCGACGAGTACCAGTTCCAGGCTGGAGAGGTCGGCCGCGGACTGCGCGGCCGAGGTCGTCCACACCAGGGCGAGCGGGGGCACCAGGCCGGTCATGGTGATCCGCTCGCGCTCGATCAACGCGAAGGCGGTGGCCGGATCGGGCTTGGGGCACATGACGACGGTGCCGCCCGCGTACAGCGTGCCGAGCCAACCGGGCGAACTCATGGGGAAGTTGTGCGCTGCGGGGAGTACGACGAGGAAGCGGGTGTCCGCGCCCACGCCGCAGATCTCGTTGGAGCCGCGCAGTGAGTAGATGTAGTCGTCGTGGGTGCGCGGGATCAGCTTGGACACCCCTGTGGTGCCTCCGGACAGCTGGAGGAAGGCCAGCTCGTGCGGGAGCGGCCCCGGTGCGTCCTGCGTCGGATCGCACGGAACCTCGGCCAGGGCCGTGTGCTCGCCGGGGTCCCCCACGACGAAGACATGCTTCAGTCCCGGACTCCGGTCCCGCATGGTGGTGGCCAGTTCACGGTGGTCGAAGCCGTCGAGCAGATCCGGGACGACGTACGCGACCGCCTCCGAGAAGGAACAGAAGTGCGCGATCTCGGTCTCCCGGTGGGCCGGCAGCGCGTACACCGGCAGGGCGCCGATCCGGAACAGCGCGAAGACGACCTCGACGAACTCGCCGATGTTCGGAAGCTGGACGACCACCCGGTCGCCGCGGCCGATGCCTCGCGCCGAGAACCCGGCGGCCAACCGGTCGGCGGACGCGTCGAGTTCGCGGTAGGTCCAGGTGCGGCGCTCCGGCGCCGGGTCGATCAGGGCCACCCGGTCCGGGTGGGTGGCCGCGCGCTCGCGCAGCAGGGCGCCGAAGGTCTCACCGCGCCAGTGGCCGGCCGCGCGGTAGCGGGCCGCGAACTCGTCCGGCCAGGTGGGCGCGTCGACGCCGGGCGTCAGCGCGTCGGCGGACTCCGGTGCGCCGAAGGCTGTGCCGAGGGGTGCGCCGGGTGTCGTGGCTGTCGGGTCGGCGGTCACGGAGAAACTCCCAAACAGTGAGGAGGACGGGAAGGCACGGGGGGACGGCGTGGGGCCGGTGGCGCGGCGATCAGGCGCGCAGCGTCGCTCCGCCGTCGACGTACAGGTCGTGCAGCGTGATGTGCCGGGCACGGTCGGACACCAGGAAGGCGACCGCGTCCGCGACATCCGACGGCTCGGCGATCCGGCCCAGCGGAATCCCGGTGCGGTACGAGGCCAAGTCGCCCTCGATGACGGCCCGTTGCCCCGCCACCTCGCCACCGGGAGACCTCTCCCACATGGCGCGCTGCATATCGGTCAGCGTGGAACCCGGCGAGACGGTGTTGCAGCGCACCCCGTACGGGGCGACCTCCAGGCCCAGGCACTTGGTGAACATCACGGAGGCCGCCTTGGACGCGGCGTACGCGGCCATGCCGCTGCGCGGGATGCCGGCGGCGTTGGAGGCGACGGTGACGATGCTGCCCGCGCCTCGCGCCGTCATGCGCCGGGCCGCGGCGCGGGACACGTGGAACACGCCGTTGGTGTTGACGGCGAACACCGCGGCCCAGTCGGCGTCGTCGAGGTCGACTACCGCCGCTCCGCGCAGGATGCCCGCCACGTTGACCACGATGTCCAGCGCGCCCGCGGAGTGTTCGGTCTCCTCGAAGGCGCGCTCCACTGCTGCCGCGTCGGTGACGTCGAGGGCGCGAGCGGTCACCCGGGCCCCGCACCGGTCGGCCAGCGCCTTGACACCGGCTTCGTCGGCGTCGGTCGCGAGGACACGGGCCCCTTGTGCGGCGAGCGCCTCGACCACGGCGGCTCCGATGCCCCGGGCGGCGCCGGTGACGAGTGCGTGGCGCCCGGCCAGTTCGGGTTCGGCGCTCACTCGTCGGCCGCCTCGGCACGGGTGCCGCGGCAGATCGGGGCAGGTGGGGGGCCGGACGGCGGCATGGCCTCTCCAGGGTGATGGGTCGACAGGGCCAGTGACGAGCACTTGTACTTAGGTAAGGCTAACTATACCTACGGCTGTGTTGGGTGGCCAGGTGCCGTCAGCGGCTCGGAGGCCGGAGGACGCGGCGGAACCACGCCGAACCCCTCCCGCTCCGAACGATCCGCGGCCTCACCGTGTCCAAGGACCATGAAGAGGGCGGTCGTGCAGGCCGACGGGTCGGCGATCACCTTCGGCGGCAGGTACGCGGGGACGGCCATCGCCTGCTTCCCGCCCGACCACGTCGAGGTCGCGCCCTCGGCCGGCACCTACGAGGTCCGGCAGGCCGGGCGCACCCTCACCCTCAGCGGCCCGGACGGCCACGTCATCGTCCTGCGGCGTTGAAAAGGCCGGCCGGGTGGGAAGTCGTCCCACCCGGCCGGCCTCAAGGGACCGGCTCGGATCAGCCCCGGCGCCTTGCCGCGTCCAGGGCGTCCCGGACCTCCCGGGCCACGCGTGCCGCGTCCTCGGGGTTGTTCACCACGTCCGTCCGGTTCATGTCGACGACCAGGACCTCGCTGGCCGAGTAGTGCCGGTGCACCCAGTCGTCGTAGCCGGACCACAGGGTGCGGTAGTACTCGACGAGGCCCTCGTCCTGCTCGAAGTCGCGGCCCCGCAGTCCGATGCGGTGCAGCACCGTCTCGAAGTCCGCCCTGAGGTAGACCATGAGGTCGGGCGCCTTGCGGTAGGGCAGACCGTCGATCTCGCGCATCATCTCGTCGAGGAGCCCCTCGTAGACGCGCATCTCCAGGGAGCTGATCCGGCCCAGGTCGTGGTTGACCTTGGCGAAGTACCAGTCCTCGTAGATCGACCGGTCCAGGACGTTGTTCCCTTCACGGTACGCCTCCTTGATCGAGGCGAACCGGGTCTGGAGGAAGTACAGCTGGAGGAGGAAGGGGTAGCGCTTGGCCTGGATCTCCTCGGGGCTCGCCGTGTAGAACAGCGGAAGGATCGGGTTGTCCTCGACGCTCTCGTAGAAGACCTGGCTGCCCAGATCCTTGGCGAGCAGTTCGGCGACGACCGTCTTACCGATTCCGATCATGCCGCCGACGACGATCACCGGCATACCTCACTTCTCCTGGTGCTTGTGTTGCGGTCGGGAACGGCCCGTGCGGCTCGCCTCCTCTGAGACGCGTGCCGGTGGTCGCTTCATTCCCGGGGGTGAATCCTAGATGACGATTTGACCCGGGTTGGCCGGGCCGTCGTCGTGGGGGCGGGGCCTCAGCAGATAGGTGTCCATGATCCAGCCGTGCGTGGCCCTTGCCTCCGCCCGTACCCGACGGATCTCGTCGGCGACCTCCGACAGCGGGCCGGAGACGAGGATCTCGTCCGGGGTGCCGATGTACGCGCCCCAGTAGATCCACGTGCCCTCACCGCTGAGGTGCTGGAAGGACTCCTGCGCGTCGAGCATCACCACCACGTCGCCGTCGTCGTTGCCGAGGGCGGCGAGAGTGTCGGAGAGCCGGCGCCCGGGTGTGATGTGGACCGGCCGGCCGACCCGGTTGAGCCCGATGCGGTGCCGTGCCGCCAGCGCGGAGACACTGCTGATCCCCGGGACGACCCGGTAGTCGACGGCCAGGTTCCCCCGGGCCGTGATGTCCTCCAGGACGGCCAGCGTGCTGTCGTACAGCGACGGGTCGCCCCACACCAGGAACGCGCCGCGCTCGCCCGGCGCCAGCTCGTCGCGGATCAGCTGCTCGCAGACGTCGGCACGCCGACGCCGCCAGTCGTGCACGGCCTCCCGGTACCCGGTGGAACCGTCCTGCGAACGGTCGCGCCACGGGTCCTCCGCCTCGACGACCCGGTACGGCCCGGTGACATGCGCGTCCAGCATGTCCCGCCGGAGCCGGACCAGGGACGACTTCTGCCGCCCCTTGTCGAGGACGAGGAACACGTCGGTCTCCCGCATGGCCTTCACCGCCGCGAGGGTCAGCTGGTCGGGGTCACCGGACCCGATGCCGATGACGGTGATGAACCTGGTCCTGCCGTCCAACGTCATGCCGCTCCTTGCTCGTGTGCCGTGGTCCCGTCGGCCGGCCGGGGCTGGGACGTCTCGAACGCCCGGCCCCGGCGGGGATGTCGCGTCAGGATGCGGGCAGCTCACCGCGGACGGTGCGGGCGGCGGTGACCAGGTTCTCCAGGGAGGACCGGGTCTCGGGCCAGCCGCGGGTCTTCAGACCGCAGTCGGGGTTGACCCACAGCCGCTCGGCGGGAATGGCCTTCAGACCGGTCCGCAGAAGCTCGGCGGCCTCGTCGGCGCTCGGCACCCGGGGGGAGTGGATGTCGTAGACGCCCGGTCCGGCCTCACGCGGGTAGCCGTGGGCGGCCAGCTCGCGGGCGACCTGCATGTGCGAGCGGGCGGCCTCCAGGCTGATGACATCGGCGTCGAGGTCGTCGATGGCCTGGACGATGTCGCCGAACTCGGCGTAGCACATGTGGGTGTGGATCTGGGTGTCCGGCCGCACCCCGCTCGTGCTGAGCCGGAACGCCTCCGTCGCCCAGGCCAGGTAGGCGGCGTGGTCGGCGGCCCGCAGGGGCAGCGTCTCGCGGAGCGCGGGCTCGTCCACCTGGATGACGGAGGTCCCGGCCGCCTCCAGGTCGCCGACCTCGTCGCGCAGGGCGAGGGCGACCTGGCGGGCCGTCTCGCCGAGCGGCTGGTCGTCCCGGACGAAGGACCAGGCGAGCATGGTGACCGGCCCCGTGAGCATGCCCTTGACCGGGCGGTCGCTCAGCGACTGGGCGTACGACGTCCAGCGCACCGTCATCGGCTCGGGCCGGGAGATGTCGCCGGCCAGGATCGGCGGGCGCACATAACGGGTGCCGTAGGACTGGACCCAGCCGTGCTGCGTGGCCAGGTAGCCGGTGAGCTGCTCGGCGAAGTACTGCACCATGTCGTTGCGCTCGGGCTCGCCGTGCACCAGGACGTCGATCCCGGTCTTCTCCTGGAAGGAGACGACCTCCTGGATCTCCGTCTTGATGCGCTCCTCGTAACCGTCCGTGTCGATGCGGCCGGCCCGCAGGTCGGCGCGGGCGGTGCGCAGTTCGGTGGTCTGCGGGAACGAGCCGATGGTCGTCGTCGGCAGCAGCGGCAGCCCGAGGTGGGCGCGCTGCGCCGCGGCGCGCTCGGCGTACGGCTGGGAGCGGCGCGTGTCCGCGTCGGTCACGGCCTCGGAACGGGACCGCACGGCCGGGTCGCGGGTGATCGGCGAGTCGGCGCGGGAGGCGAGCGCGGCACGGTTGGCGGAGAGTTCGCCGGTGATGCCCGCGGTGCCCTCGGTGAGGCCCTTGGCGAGGGTGACGATCTCGGTGGTCTTCTGCTGCGCGAAGGCCAGCCAGCGCAGGATCTGCGGCTCGATGTCCCGCTCGGCCGCGGTGTCCAGCGGGACGTGCAGCAGCGAGCAGGAGGCGGCGACGTCGACCCGGTCGGCGAGCCCGAGCAGGGTGCCGAGGGTGGACAGCGACTTCTGGAGGTCGTTGATCCAGATGTTGCGGCCGTTGACGACACCGGCGACCAGGCGCTTGCCGGGCAGTCCGCCGACGGCTGCCAGGGCGTCGAGGTTGGAGGCGGCGGACTGGGTGAAGTCCAGCGCCAGTCCGTCCACCGGTGCCTTCGCCAGCACCGGCAGGGCGTCGCCGAGCCGGTCGAAGTAGGAGGCGACGAGCAGCTTGGGCCGGTCGGTGAGGGCGCCGAGGTCGCGGTAGGCGCGCTCGGCGGCGTTCAGCTCGGCCGGGGTGCGGTCCTGGACGAGGGCGGGCTCGTCGATCTGGACCCACTCGGCGCCGGCCGCGCGCAGGTCGGCCAGGACCTCGGCGTACACCGGGAGCAGGCGGTCCAGCAGGGTGAGCGGCTCGAAGTCGGCCGGCACTCCGGGGGCCGGCTTGGCGAGCAGGAGGTACGTGACCGGACCGACCAGCACGGGGCGCGCGGTCAGGCCCTGGGCCAGGGCTTCCTTCAGCTCGGCGACCTGCTTGCCGGAGTCGGCGGTGAAGACGGTGCCGGGGCCCAGTTCGGGGACCAGGTAGTGGTAGTTGGTGTCGAACCACTTGGTCATCTCCAGCGGAGCGACCTCCTGGGTGCCGCGGGCCATCGCGAAGTAGCCGGCCAGCGCGTCGGCGTCGACGGCGGCGCGGTGCCGCTCGGGGACGGCGCCGACCATGACGGTGGTGTCGAGGACGTGGTCGTAGTACGAGAAGTCACCGGTCGGCACCTCGTGGATGCCCGCATCGGCGAGCTGCTGCCAGTTGCTCCGGCGCAGTTCGGCGGCGGTGGCCCGGAGGGCGTCGGCGGTGACGCGGCCCTTCCAGTAGCCCTCGATGGCCTTCTTCAGTTCACGGTTCTGACCCTGGCGGGGGTAGCCGTACACGGTGGCCCGTGCTGCCGCGGCTGCGGACTTCGCTGTCACGGAGATCTCCTTCGCGAGATGAATCCCTGAGATCCCGGGGACGGGACGAGAGCGCGAAGGGTGCGACGAACCGGACGGACACGACCCCGCGCGGCAAAGGCACGGTCGTGCGTGCTGTCTGGTGTGTACGCCGACCCGCCCTCGAGGTCACCGGGATGTCCGCGCACGGAACGGTCCGCGCGCGGGCAGTTGGCAGGTCTTCGGACTCGCGGGCACGCCCTCCGTCCGGAGGACACCTACTGGCCGTCGCTTCCCGGGTCCGGTACGTCGGACCCAGTGCGTATGACGGCGGTCGTTCCCGCTCACCGCTGCGGGGCAGTCCCGGATTCCCACCGGGTTCCCTCTTGCGACGCCACGTCTGGCGGACGGGGCGAACCAGCTGCTGCGATCAGCCTACGGGGTGGAGCGGTGAAAGGAAGAACACCGTCCAGATTTCGGGAAGTCAGGAGCGGATGCCGGACCGGATGCGCGGATGCCGGACCCCGGACACGCGGATGTCGGACCGGACAGGCGGAGGGCGAACCGGACACGCGGATGCCGGACCGGGCACGCGGAGGGCGGGAAGCACGGCGCGCGTGCTTCCCGCCCTCTCCCAGTCGCGCCGCGCGGGACCCTCACCCCTGCGGCGGGTGCGGGCCTCCCGGCCCGCGTCGAACCAGGCCCTCAGTCCTGGTCGTAGGTGTGGAACCCGCGGCCGGTCTTGCGGCCGAGGAGTCCCGCCTCCACCATCCGCTGGAGCAGCGGGGGAGGCGCGTAGAGGGGTTCGCGGAACTCGTCGTAGAGGGACTCGGCGATCGAGGCCACGGTGTCGAGGCCGATCAGGTCGGCGAGCTTCAGCGGTCCCATCGGGTGGGCACAGCCCAGTTCCATGCCCGCGTCGATGTCCGCTGCCGTGGCGAACCCGGATTCCGCCATTCGGACGGCGGAGAGCAGATAGGGGATCAGCAGGGCGTTGACGACGAACCCGGCCCGGTCCTGGGAACGGATGACTGTCTTGCCGAGGGTGCGGGCGGCGAAGTCCTCGACGGCAGCCGTGGTCGCGGCCGAGGTGTGCAGGGAGGTCACCACCTCGACCAGCGGAAGGACGGGTACTGGGTTGAAGAAGTGCAGGCCCACGACGCGGTCCGCACGGCCGGTCGCCATGCCGAGCCGCATGACCGGGAGGGAGGAGGTGTTGGTGGCCAGAACGGCCTCCGGGTCCTCGACGATCTTGTCCAGTCTGGAGAAGACCTCGGTCTTCGCGTCCGGGTTCTCGACGACCGCCTCGACGACGAGCTGCCGGTCGGCCAGGTCGTCCAGGCTGCCGGTGAAGATCAGCCGGGCGAGGGCGTCGTCCGCGTCGTCCCGGGCGAGCTTGCCCCGGCGCACGGCACGGTCGAGGGAGGCTGCCACCCGGTCCCGTGCGGTACGGGCGGCCACCGCGTCCACCTCGCAGACCACGGTGTCGAGTCCGGCTCGCGCGCACACCTCGGCGATGCCGGCCCCCATCTGTCCGCCGCCGACCACTCCGACGCGCACGATGTTCCCGCTCATGCTCCGGCCTCCGCACGCTTCACGAGGTGCCGGGTGTAGGCGTCCGGGGTGAAGAACAGCGGCAACTCGCCGCTCGTTGCGCTGCGTTCGAACAGGGCGCGGATGTCGTCCATGGGTGCCCAGGCGTCCTCGGCGCCGAGCGCGGCCAGTTCGTCCTCCAGGATCCGGTTCACGGTCTCGCGGTCGATGACCCGGTGGCGCAGCCACTGCCAGATCTGCACGCGCGCGATCTCCGCCGTGGCCGCGTCCTCCATCAGTCCGTTGATGGCCACCGCGCCCCGGCCGCGCAGCCACGCGGCGAAGTACCGGACCGTCACGGAGATGTTGACGCGCACACCCTCCGAGGTCGGCGGCCCGACGATCCGGCGCACGGACAGCAGGTCGGCCGCGCTCACGTCCACGTCGTCCCGGGTGCGGTCGAGCTGGTGCGGCAGGACCCCGAGGACGCCGTCGAACACCTCGCGGCACACGGGCACGAGGCCGGGATGGGCGACCCAGGAGCCGTCGAAGCCGTCCTCGGCCTCCCGCTCCTTGTCCAGGCGGACGCCCGCGAGCGCGGCCTCGTTCGCGGCCGGCTCCTTGCCGGGCACCTGGGCGGACATGCCGCCGATGACGTGCGCGCCGCGCTTGTGGCAGGTGCGGACCAGGAGTTCGGTGTACGCCCGCATGAACGGCGCGGTCATCGTCACCTTCGCCCGGTCGGGCAGGAGGAAGTCGGTGCGGTGGCCGAAGGTCTTGATGAGGCTGAACAGGTAGTCCCAGCGGCCGGCGTTCAACCCCGCGCTGTGCTCGCGCAGTTCGTAGAGGATCTCCTCCATCTCGAACGCGGCGGTGATCGTCTCGATCAGGACGGTGGCGCGGATGGTGCCGCGGGGGATGCCGAGCAGGTCCTGGGCGAGGAGGAAGACGTCGTTCCACAGCCGGGCCTCGTACCGGTTCTCCAGCTTGGGGAGGTAGAAGTACGGGCCGTACCCGGCGTCGATCTGGCGCTGGGCGCAGTGGAAGAAGTACAGGCCGAAGTCGACCAGGGAGGCGGGCACGGAGCGCCCGTCGAACTCCAGATGCTCCTCGTCCAGGTGCCAGCCGCGCGGGCGGACCATGATCGTGGCGAGCCTGTCGGGTTCGGCGAGGTGGTACCTCTTGCCCTCGGGCGTGGTGAAGTCGATGCGGCGCTCGATCGCGTCGATGAGGGTGAGCTGCCCGCCGATGACGTTGTCCCAGAGCGGGGCGGTGGCGTCCTCGAAGTCGGCCATCCACACCTTGGCACCGGAGTTGAGCGCGCTGACGGCCATCCGGCGGTCCGGGGGCCCGGTGATCTCCACGCGCCGGTCCGACAGCCCCGGTGCCGGCGGGGCGACCCGCCAGGTGGTGTCGGCACGGACGGCGGTGGTCACCATGGGGAAGCCCAGCGGCGATCCCGACGCCAGTCGCAGTGCCTGCCTGCGGCGCTCCTTCATGACATCCAGACGGCGCTGCGCGAAGGCGTCGACCAGCCGGCCGACGAAATCGAGCGCGGCGGGTGTGAGGATCTCGTCGTGCCGGTGACCCGTGCCGACGAGGACGCGGACCTTGGGGGCGAGTGCGGTGGTGGACACCGGGTTCTCCTGAGGGTGGGAGCGGAGGGCGGACGGGGACGGTCGTCCGCCCTCCGCTCGGCCGAGGTGAGTCTCACGGTGAGACTCACGGCCTGGTGGTCCGGGCTGGGTCGGACCACCAGGCCGTGGGGGTGGGCCTAGTGGAACTGCTCCTCCTCCGTGGAGCCGGCCAGGGCGGTGGTGGAGGAGGCGGGGTTGACGGCGGTGGAGACCAGGTCGAAGTAGCCGGTGCCGACCTCGCGCTGGTGCTTGACGGCGGTGAAGCCCTGCGCCTGGGCGGCGAACTCCTTCTCCTGGAGGTCGACGTACGCGGTCATGCCGTGCTCGGCGTAGCCGCGGGCGAGGTCGAACATGCCGTGGTTGAGGGAGTGGAACCCGGCGAGGGTGATGAACTGGAACTTGTAGCCCATGGCGCCGAGTTCGCGCTGGAACTTGGCGATCTGGTCGTCGTCCAGCGCCGCCTTCCAGTTCAAGGAGGGCGAGCAGTTGTAGGCGAGCATCTGGTCCGGGTACCGGGTGTGGATCGCCTCGGCGAACTCGCGTGCCTGCTCCAGGTCCGGGGTGCCGGTCTCGACCCAGATGAGGTCGGCGTAGGGAGCGTAGGCCAGACCGCGGGCGATGACCGGGCCCATGCCGTTGCGGACCCGGTAGAAGCCCTCCGCCGTGCGCTCGCCGGTGACGAACTCGGCGTCGCGCTCGTCGACGTCGGAGGTCAGCAGGTTCGCGGCGAGCGCGTCCGTCCGCGCGATGATCACGGTCGGGGTGTCGGCGATGTCGGCCGCGAGACGGGCCGCGTTGAGGGTGCGGATGTGCTGCGAGGTCGGAACGAGGACCTTGCCGCCGAGGTGGCCGCACTTCTTCTCGGAGGCGAGCTGGTCCTCGTAGTGGATACCGGCGGCACCGGCCGCGATCATGCCCTTGGTCAGCTCGAAGGCGTTCAGCGGGCCGCCGAAGCCGGCCTCGGCGTCGGCGACGATCGGCGCCAGCCAGTCGGTGGTGTCACCGGCGTTCTCCGCGGTCGCGATCTGGTCGGCGCGCAGCAGCGCGTTGTTGATGCGGCGCACCACCTGCGGAACCGAGTTCGCCGGGTACAGGCTCTGGTCGGGGTAGGTGTGGCCGGCCTGGTTGGCGTCGGCCGCGACCTGCCAGCCCGACAGGTAGATCGCCTGAAGGCCGGCCTTCACCTGCTGCACCGCCTGGCCGCCGGTCAGCGCGCCCAGCGCGTGGACGTAGTCGAGGTCGTGCAGCTGACGCCACAGCCGCTCGGCGCCGCGGCGGGCCAGGGTGTGCTCCTCGCGGACGCTGCCGGACAGCCGTACGACGTCCTCGGCGCTGTAGGTGCGCTCGATGCCGTTCCACCGGGGGTCGGTGGCCCAGCGCCGGGCCAGTTCCTCGGCCGCCTGCGTCCTCGCGTCTGCCATGACTGTCACCGTCTCCTCGATCTGTTGCTTCTGCCAACCTCGTCGCTCTGCGAGGGGTGGCACTGAGTGTCTCTGTTGCTGTGGTGCGGCCCGCCGTCACCTCGGAGGGTGAAGCGGAGCAATGCTGCCGACAGCGATGCCGTCACCGCCGGGATCTCCGACGTCAGGGCATGAATCGTGCCCCGGTTGCGAGGGCGTCTGCCGGGTCCGGCGGGCCGCACTGGAACTCTGGCACTGGCATGGAGTGCCATCAATGGTGGACGTGTGTCAAGTTCTGCGAATCTTCCGGCCGCTTTTTGCCAATCTTGCGAAGGGTGCGCCGGGCTCCGCGTCCCGTACGCTGGCCGCGTCCCGCCCCCGACCTGGAGGAACGCGCGGTGAGCAAGACCTACGCGGGTGCACGGCTGCGGCGGCTGCGTGAGGAGCGCCGGATGAGCCAGGCGGAGCTGGCCCGCGTGCTGGGCATCTCCCCGAGTTATCTGAACCAGATGGAGCACGACTCCCGCCCGCTCACCGTTCCCGTCCTGCTCAGGCTCACCGAGACCTTCGGGCTCGACCCGGGCTTCTTCTCGGAGCGCGACACCGCCCGCCTCGTCGCCGACCTGCGCGAGGCCCTCACCGGCGAGATCGCCGCCGCCCGCGTCTCCCGCTCCGACCTCGCCGAACTGGCCTCACGCATGCCCGCGGTCGCACAGGTCCTCCTCGACCTCGGCCGGCGCAACCAGCACCTGGCCGAACGCCTCGCCGGAGCCGCCGACGGCCGCGAGGCGGCCGGGGACCTCCCCCGCTCGGCGCACGAGGAGATCCGCGACTTCTTCTACCGCCGGCAGAACTACCTCCACGACACCGACCTCGCCGCCGAGCGCCTGGCGGAGGAGATCGGGATCAGGCCCGGAGAGGTGCTCCGGGCCCTGACCGCACGTCTCGCCGACGCCCACGGCATCCGCCTGTCCACCGACTCGGGTGACCACCTGCACCACTACGACGAGGCGACCCGCACCCTCCACCTCTCGCCCCGGCTCCGGCCCGGCCAGCGCGCCTTCCGCAAGGCCACCCAGCTCGCCCTGCTCGAACTCGGCGACGATCTGGACCACTTGGCCGCCGAGGACTTCGACCGGGGCACACCGGCACACGCCCTGGCCCGCATCGGCATCGCCAACTACTTCGCCGCCGCGCTGGTCCTGCCCTACCGCGCCTTCCACACGGCGGCCGAGGAGTACCGCTACGACATCGAACGCCTCACCGACCACTACGGCCTCGGCTACGAGACCGTCTGCCACCGGCTGAGCACCCTCCAACGACCCCGTCTGCGCGGTGTCCCCTTCTCCTTCGTCCGGGTCGACCGCGCCGGTAACATGTCGAAACGGCAGTCGGCGACCGGCTTCCACTTCTCCCGCGCGGGCGGCACCTGCCCGCTGTGGAACGTCTACGAGGCGTTCGCCGCACCCGGCCGCATCCACGTCCAGATCGCCGAAATGCCGGACGGGCAGCGCTACTTGTGGACCGCGCGGGCCATCACCCGGCACCGCGGCGGCTGGGGCGAACCCGGCAAGACGTACGCGGTCGGCCTCGGCTGCGAGATCCGCCACGCACACCGTGTCGTCTACTCCGACGGCCTCGACCTCAGCAGTGGCTCCGCCGCCACGCCGATCGGCATGGGCTGCCGCGTCTGCGAACGCCTCGACTGCCCCCAGCGGGCCGCGCCTCCCCTGGACCGCGCCCTGCGGATCGACCAGAACAGCAGCACGTTCGTGCCGTATCCGGTCGAGGGCGGCACGGCGCGCTGAGGCGAGGGCCCTCGTCCGCCCCTTCTGTGTGATGTGGGTCACACGGATGGGCGGGAACTCGTCCGCCACCCGGCCCGACTCCTGAATCACAACGGCCGGCTCGCACCCGTGGTGACACGGCGACCGGTCCGTCCGAGAGGCATCAAGGAGGCCGGTGGTGGAAGAACCCGAGCAGTCGCCCGCGCCCCGGGGGGCGGGCGCGGTCCTGCGCAGACTCGCACCGCCGCCCGCCCTGTGCGGATTCCTGCTGCTGCTCGCGCTCGTGTTCACCGTGTCCTACGCCGTCGGAGCCCAGGCCGGCCCCGTCGCCCCCGGTATGCACGACTCCGGCGGCGACGGCGGCGGAGGAACGGGCGGCGGAGGAGCCGGCACCCACGACATGGACGACATGGACATGGATCACGGGAGTGGCGGCTGATGGCGGCGGAAGAGACACCCGTGCCCGTCGGTGAGGCTCCCGTGCTGGTCAGTACCGACCTCACCGTCGGCGGAATGACCTGCGCGGCCTGCGTCCGGCGCGTCGAGAAGAAGCTCGCCAAGCTGGACGGCGTCACCGCGACGGTCAATCTGGCCACCGGGATCGCCCGCGTCGTCCATCCCGTCGAAGTCGGCCCCGAGCAACTGGTCGCGACGGTCGAGCAGGCCGGATACACGGCCGAGCTGCCCAAGCCGCCCGAGCCCCGCCGTGAGCACCGGGACCCGGCCTCCGAAGGCGAGCCCGAGGACGCGACCGTGCGGGACCGCGAGCGGCTGCTGATCACCGTTGCGCTGTCCGTGCCGGTGCTCGTGCTGTCGATGGTGCCCGCCTGGCAGTTCCGGAACTGGCAGTGGCTGTGCTTCGTGCTGGCGGCCCCGGTCGCCGTGTGGAGCGCCTGGCCGTTCCATCTCCGGGCGCTGCGCGGGCTGCGGCATTCCACGGCCACCATGGACACCCTCGTGGCGCTGGGCGTGGTCGCCTCCTTCGGCTGGTCCGCGTACGCGCTCTTTCTCGGCGGCGCGGGCGAGCCCGGTATGACGATGCCGTTCAGTCTGCTGCCGGAAGCCTCCGACGGCATGGCGCACGTGTACCTCGAAGCCGCGGTCGGAGTCCCGCTGTTCGTGCTGACCGGCCGCTATCTGGAGGCCCGGGCCCGGCACGGCACCGGAGCCGCCCTGCGTTCACTGGCCGAGCTGGCGGCCAAGGAAGTCGCCGTACGGGACGCCGACGGAACCGAACGCCATGTGGACATTGCGGAGTTGACGGTCGGACAGACCTTCCTCGTCCGGCCCGGCGAGCGCGTGGCCACCGACGGACAGGTGGTGGAGGGCTCCTCCGCCGTCGACCTGTCCCTGGTCACCGGCGAGAGCGAACCCGTCGAGGTGCAGCCCGGCGCGGCGGTGACGGGCGGAGCCGTGAACGAGGGCGGGCTGCTCGTCGTACGCGCCACGGCGGTCGGCTCTGACACCCAACTCGCCCGCATCACCGCACTGGTGACGCAGGCTCAGGCGGGCAAGGCCAGGGCGCAGCGGCTGGCGGACTCGGTCGCCGGGGTCTTCGTACCCGTGGTGCTCGCCCTGGCGGCGACCGTCCTCGGTTTCTGGCTCGGGGCGGGGGCCGACGCGCAGGCGGCGATCACGGCCTGCGTGGCCGTCCTGGTCGTCGCGTGTCCCTGCGCGCTCGGCCTGGCCACGCCGACCGCCCTGATGGCCGCCACCGGTCGTGGGGCCCAGCTCGGAGTGCTGGTCAAGGGTCCCCAGTCCCTGGAGGGCCTCCAGCACGTCGACATCGTCGTCCTCGACAAGACCGGCACCCTCACTTCCGGGCACATGAGCGTCGCCCGGGTCACCGCGTCGGCGGGTGGGCTCGGCCGCGACGAAGTGGTGCGGCTGGCGGGGGCGGTGGAGCGGGGTTCGGAGCATCCGCTGGGCCGGGCCATCGCCTCGTACGCGGTCCGGACAGCTCAAGGAGAGCGGCTGCCCGCCGTGACGGGCTTCGTGGCCACGCCGGGGCAGGGTGTCCGGGGCCGGGTCGAGGGCCGGCTCGTGGAGGTCGTCGCCCCGGACTACGAGATGCCGGCGGACCTGGCCGACGCGCTCCCCGTGGCCGAGGCGGCCGCGCACACACCGGTCCTCGTACGCGTGGACGGTGCGGTCGAGGCACTGATCGAGGTCGGCGACGTGGTGCGCCCCGGCAGCTACCGCGCCGTGGACGCCCTGCGCCGCCTCGGGGTGCGGCCCGTTCTCGCCACCGGCGACCGGGACGCCTCGGCGAGGGCGGTCGCGGCCGCGCTCGGCATCGACGACGTGCACGCCCGCTGCACCCCCGAGGACAAGGCTGAACTGGTCCGGGAGTTGAGAGAACAGGGCCACCGCGTCGCCGTCGTGGGCGACGGTGTCAACGACGCCGCGGCCCTGGCCGGCGCCGACCTCGGCATCGCCATGGGAGGCGGCACCGACGCGGCGATCGGCGCGGCCGACGTGACCCTGGTACGCGGTGACATCGAGGCCCTCGCCGACGCCGTGCGCCTCGCCCGACGCACCCTCGGAACCATCCGCGCCAATCTGATGTGGGCCTTCGGCTACAACGTGGTGACCGTGCCGCTGGCCATGGTGGGGCTGCTCAATCCCATGGTGGCCGCCGCCGCGATGTCGGTGAGTTCCGTGCTGGTCGTCGCCAACAGCCTGCGGCTGCGCACCTGGCAGCCGTCAACGGTCCGGTCGCGCCGACCGGCCGGGAGCCGGACGGCCCGAGGGGGCGCGCGATGAGCGGAGCGTCCTCGTGGCGGCCCACGCGCCCCCGTCTCCACGACACCCTGCTGGCCGCTCTGGCCCCGGTGACCGCGTGCAGCGTCGCCCTCGGCGCTCTGACCACCTGGGTCAGTACTGGCAACGCCGGCAGCCCGCCGGAGATCTCCGTCACCGACGGCCGGGTGTGGCTGTCCTTCGGTGACACGCCGGAGACCTCCGCGTACTTCCGCATGACCAACTCCGGTGGAGCGGACGACCGTTTGGTGCGGGTGACGACGACCGCCGTCCGCGGCGGCACCACCCTCACCGGGCATCGGATGGTCACCGAGAACACCGCCACGGACCAGGAGATCGACTCGATCGCGGTGCCGTCCGGAGTGACGGTCGCCATGGCCCCGGGCAGATTCAACGTGACCCTGCGCGCGGACAAGGGCTGGGAGGAGGGCGACCTGGTGCCGTTCACGCTGCACTTCGAGCACGAGGGCGCGGTCGACGCGCTGGCGGTGGTCGGCCCGCCGAGTGCCGGCGAGTCCTGACCGGCACATCCTTCGCGTCTCCGCCGGACCGGCGTTCGCGTGGAGCGGCAGTACAGCAAGGGCCTCGGGGAGATGCTCCGGGTTCGGCAGCGGGCGCTCACCCGTGGTGGGGCGCCCCCAAGCGAAAGGCTGAGAGCGATGACCGACTTCGATGGAATGGCCGGGCTCGAACCTGTGGCGACGTTCTGCGGGGACTGCAACTGCGGTTGTCCCCAGCTGTTCGTCGACCCCGCCGCTCCCGCGGACCGGCGGGTCGTCCTCACGGACGACTTCGGCCAGCGGGTGCAGATGAGCGCCGACCAGTTCGCGAATCTGGTGTCGGACGCCAAGTCCGGCAAGCTCGACGGAGTCACGACGACCTGACGACTCCACCGTCGCCCCCTCTCAAGACCGGTCAGACGTCGACCGAGGCTGACGCGGCGCTGCCCGCTGTCCGTCCGCCCCTTGACCAACTCGCCCAAGAATCACGGGAACTCGATGCCCCCGCGGCCCGACTACTAATACGGCAGGCGAGTGCGGCTCCTTCCGGAGCCGGAGCCGGAGCCGGACGCGAACCGAGACGCTGGGGGCACAGGCTGCATGACACCCGAGTTGGACTACGCCTTCGAGGTCATACGCGCACAGTACGGAGCGGATTCGATCGTCCGGGTGGAGGAGATGCTCGCCGTAGGGGCGGGCGGCGATCGACACCCGTTGCAGAAG
This sequence comes from Streptomyces sp. NPDC048002, assembly GCF_040653275.1. Classification (NCBI taxonomy): domain Bacteria; kingdom Bacillati; phylum Actinomycetota; class Actinomycetes; order Kitasatosporales; family Streptomycetaceae; genus Streptomyces; species Streptomyces sp. NPDC048002. The sequence continues at coordinate 18,198 of NZ_JBEZNL010000005.1, forward strand.
GGGGCCAAATGGATTCTGCCGGGACTCCCGGCCGTGCCGTGGCACGATCCCTACGGATACTCCGAGTTCCTGCCCTTCGTGAAAGAGATGGAAGCCCATCACCCGGCCATCAAGGAAGAGTTGGCCACGGCGTGGAGTGAACGCCAGGATTCCTTCTCCGACTACGAGCACTATTTGACGCGGCAACAGAACTGGCAGGCTCTCCATCTCTACCGTGACGGAGGCATGGTCGAGTCCTCGGCCGCCTCCATGCCCACGGCGTACCGGGTCCTGAGGGAGTTCGCGGTCGACACGGACATCATCTGCCCGCTGCTCGAATCCCACTTCTCCACGTTGCTTCCCGGGGCGACGGTCGCACCGCACTGCGATCTGTGGAACTTCAGCATCAACCTGCACCTCGCGGTCGACATCCCCGACGGGTGCGAGATCGCGGTCGCCGGTGAGACCCGTGGCTGGGACGAGGGACACTGTCTCCTCTTCGACTACTCGTTCGAACACGAGGCGCGCAACGGCGGAATTCGCCCGCGCACCTGTCTCCTGGTGGACCTGTGGCATCCGGAGACCACGAAACCCGAGCGGGCGGCCCTGGTAGCTCTGATCACGGAGGTGCGCCGGCTCATGGGACAAGCGTGACGCGGAAATCAATGCGCACGTAATTCCGTTCGCACCGTTCGCATTTCAACCGACCCGACATTCATTGACTGTCGGGTTTCGGTGCTGCCCTTGAATGGGAATTCCCTTCTGTTTCCTCGTTCAATTTGGTCTGTCGGTCGCCGTGTTGGCGATGCTATGGTGGCCGAAAAGGAGCGAACCCTTTCCTGGGCGGCCGCATTTCCTGTGCCGGACTCTCCGAATTCCTATTCATCATTCCGCTTCCGAGTCAGAGAGGTTGCTGTACATGTCGGTGACCGAACCGTCCCGGGCGGCCCATCGTGGACGACTCGGGATACCCCTGCTCGTGCTGGCGCTCGCGCAGCTGGTCATCGCGCTCGACTTCAACATCGTGTACGTGGCCCTGCCGGACATGGGCGAGCAACTGGGCTTCTCCGACCGATACTTGCAGTGGGTGGTCAGCGCCTACGTCGTCAGTACGGGCGGATTCCTGCTGCTGGGCGGACGGGCCGCGGACCTGCTGGGCCGACGCCGCATGTTCGTCACCGCCGCGCTGCTGTACGCCGGTTCTTCCCTCGTCGGCGGGACGGCGCAGGAGCCTTGGGTGCTCATCGCGGTCCGGGCCGTCCAGGGGATCGGGGGAGCCCTGCTGTTCCCGGCCACCCTCGCCCTGATCAACACACTCTACGAGGAAGGCCCGCTCAGGAACCGGGCGTTGGCGCTCTGGGGCGCAGCCGGAGCCGGGGGCCTGTGCTTCGGCTCGCTGCTCGGCGGCGTCCTCGTGGACGCCTTCGGCTGGCCCGCCGTGTTCCTGGTCAACGTCCCGGTGGCCGCCGGCCTGGCCCTGGCCGGCTACCGACTGTTCCCCGCCGACCGGGCCCGCGACCGCACACGCCGCTTCGACATCGCAGGAGCGCTGAGTGCAACGGGCGGGCTCACCCTGCTGGTGTTCCTGCTCGTGCACGCCCCGGCCGCGGGCTGGCTCAGCGGAGGAGCCCTGGCGAGCGCGGCCGGGGCCGTGGTCCTGCTGGCCGTGTTCGCCGCGGTGGAGAGCCGGTCAGGCGACCCACTCCTCCCGGGGCGGCTGCTGGCACACCGCGGACTGCTCGCCGCGATGGGCCTGACGGCCCTGTACAGCGCGGCCTTCAGCTCCCTGCCGTACTTCCTCACCCTCTATTTCCAGCGCGTGCACGGCTACAGCGCGCTGGCGACCGGGTTCGCCTTCCTCCTCCCCGCCGTGGTGGTCGCACTCGGCACCCAGGCGGGGGAGCGGACGGTGGCCGCTCTCGGCACGCGCCGCATGCTGGCCGGGGGCTTGATGCTGGGCGCCGTCGGATCGGTGGCGCTCGTGCTCGGGCTCGGCACCGACCGGGGCTACACGGCACTGCTCCCCGGGATCGTGCTGCTCGGCATCGGACAGGGAGCCGCCTGGACCGGCATGTGGATCGCCGCGTCCTCCGGAATCGCGCCGGAGGACCAGGGCCTCGCCTCGGGCATGGCGTCCACCACGCTTCAGGTCGGCGGCGCCGTCGGACTCGCCGTCCTGGTCGCGGTGGCCGGCGGAATAGGCCAGCAGACCGACGTCCGCGCCCTCCTCGACGGCATCAGGGTGGCCGTACTGGTCATGGCCGCCGCGCTGGGCTGCGGCGCGCTCGCCACCCTCACCCTGCGCCAGAGGCCCGGATAGACCGGTCACCTCACGCGCCCGCACCACAGATCTACCCTCCTGCCTCCGGTGTTCTTCGGCCGCCACCGGGGCGAGGGCGACGACCGCCCGAGCCCGACCTCCCCGGAGCCGCTCCCGATCTCCGGCCACCCCCACCTGCCACCCCCTGGAGCCCACCCATGCCCCTCGCCGCCGTAGACGCGGCCGTGCCCGCCGCGTCGGCCGCCGCAGTCCTGTGCTCGGTTGGTGTCTGGGTGCCGCCCCACGTGGTGACCAACGAAGAACTGGCCCGTCGGCTCGACACCGACGACGCCTGGATCCGTACCCGTACCGGCATCCGCGCCCGCCATGTGCTCGCGCCCGGCCAGGCCACCTCCGACCTCGCCGTCGAGGCGGGACGCCGCGCGCTCACCGACGCGGACGGCGAAGGCGCGGACGGCGAAGGCGCGGACGGCGAAGGCGTGGACGGCGTGGACGCCGTGATCGTCGCCACCACCACACCCGACCGCACCTGCCCGGCCACCGCCCCGCTCGTCGCGTCCCGCCTGGGGCTGACCGGAGCGGCCGCGTTCGACGTGGCCGCCGTCTGCACCGGATTCGTCTACGGCCTCGCCACCGCCGCCGGACTCATCGCGTCCGGAGTCGCCCGACGCGTACTCCTCATCGGCGCCGACGCCTACTCGACCCTCGTGGACCCGATGGACCGGGCCAACGCCGTCATCTTCGGCGACGGCGCCGGAGCGGTCCTCCTGCGGGCCGGACACGCCGACGAGCCCGGCGCGCTCGGCCCCTTCGACCTCGGCAGCGACGGCACCCACGAGGACATGATCACGGTGGCAGCCGGCGGCTCCCGCGTGCCCTTGACCCCCGAGACCAGCCGGGCCGATCGGCACTTCGCGATGCGCGGCAAGGAGGTCTACCGGCATGCCGTGACCCGGATGACGGAGTCGGCCCGCACGGTGCTCGACCGGGCCGGCCGGAAGACCGACGACGTCGACCTCTTCGTACCGCACCAGGCCAACCTGCGGATCCTCCGCTCGGTCGCCGAGGAGCTGGGCCTGCCCCTGGAGCGCTGCGCCACCCACGTGGAGTCCGTGGGCAACACGGGCGCCGCGTCCATCCCGCTCGCCCTGGCCGACGCCGCAGCCCGAGGGACCCTCGCGCGCGGAGACCGACTGCTGCTCACGGCGTTCGGAGGCGGCCTCACCTGGGGCTCGTGCCTCCTGACCTGGCCCTGACCCCCCGACTCCGCCCCCACCGCACGACCTGCCCGAACCCGGCACGCCCGACAAGGAGAGACAACGCATCCATGAGCACCACCTACGAACGACTCGCCGACATCGTCGGCCGGCTGCACGACGTCCCGGCCGAACGGATCCGCCCGGAGGCCACCTTCGGCGAACTCGACGTCGACTCGCTGACGATGGTCGAGATCAGCATCCGCATCGAGCGCGACCTGGGTGTGGTCGTCCCCGACAGCGAACTCGAACCCGACCTCACCCTCGCCCAGGCCGTCGAGCTGATCGAGGCCAAGCAACCGGCCTGATCCGGCGAGCCAACGGCCGCTCACCGGCCGCCGGTTGACCTGATCCACCCCCAAGCAGCGCTCCCCACCGGAAAGGACGTACCTCCGTGCGCATCACCGACCAGTACGGCGCGGCTCTCGGCGCCGTCGTCGAGGACTTCGACCACACCACCGCCTCCGCCGCCGACGTCGAGGCTCTCAAGAGGGCCGTCCACACCAGGAAGATCGCCGTCCTGAAGGACCAGGACCTCACCCCGCAGGGCTTCCTCGACCTCGGCAGGCGCCTCGGCCGCCCGGAGACCTACTACGAGCCGATGTACCAGCACCCCGAGGTCCCGGAGGTCTTCGTCTCCTCCAACGTGCCCGAGAACGGCAAGCAGATCGGCGTACCCAAGACCGGCAAGTTCTGGCACGCCGACTACCAGTTCATGCCCGACCCCTTCGGCATCACCCTGATCTACCCGCAGGTGATACCGGAGAAGAACCGCGGCACCTACTTCATCGACATGGGCCCGGCCTACGAACGGCTGCCCGAGGAGCTGAAGAAGGAGATCGAGAACACGTACTGCACCCACTCCGTGCGCAAGTACTTCAAGATCCGCCCGCACGACGTGTACCGCCCCATCTCGGAGATCATCGACGAGATCGAGCGGAAGACCCCGGCCGTACGCCAGCCCACCACCTTCACCCACCCGATGACCGGCGAGACCGTCCTGTACCTCAGCGAGGGCTTCACCGTCGGCATCGAGGACGCGGACGGCAACCCGCTCGACGAGGAACTCCTCAAGCGGCTGTTCGAGGCGACCGGACAGTACGACGACACCTTCGAGCACCCCAACATCCACCTCCAGAGCTTCGAGAAGGGCGACCTGCTGGTGTGGGACAACCGCAGCCTCATCCACCGGGCCCGGCACACCACGACGCCCGAACCCACGGTCTCGTACCGCGTCACCGTGCACGACGAACGCAGGCTGCACGACGGGATCGCCGCCGCATGACCACCACCGCCGGGGAGCGCACCGTTCACGACACGGACGAGGAACTGCTCGCGCGGGTCCTGACCCCCTACAAGGCCCACTGCAAGTACCTGCGCTCGGCCGTCGTCACCGCACGCGAGGGACTGACCGCCGCCCGCTGCGAGTTCGCCATCGCCGAGTCCTGTTACATCGACGACACCGGCCACCTGAACTCGGTCGAGGTCAACATCGCCTACAACCAGATGATGTACTACCTCGTCGCCAAGTCCGTCCAGGAGAAGCTGCTGACCGGCTTCGAGGACTGGACGGTGGACGACTTCTGGCGGCACCAGCTGCCGGACATCCTCATCGCCCGCTTCGCCTCCCAGTTCCGCAGGCCCGTCAACCCCCCTGCCTTCCAAGGGGAGATGGAGTTCACCTCCGTCACCCGGCGCGCTCCCGCCGGCGCCGACCCGTTCCTGCACGCCCGCACCGTCCACCGGTTCTGGGACGCCGACGGAGGCCGCTGCGACGGCGAGGCGACGCTCGCCTTCGTCAACATCACCTGAACCGCGCCCACTCGGAACACCGGCACAGCCACCCGCGTACCCACACAACGGAGCCCCCCGCATGGACGCGTCACCGACCCCGTCCCACCCCGCCCAGGAGCCCCCGGCACGCCCGCGCACCCTCGTCGACACCGCTCGCCTGCACGCCCAGCGGCAGCCGGACACCCCGGCCGTGCTGTGCGAGGGCCGCGAGCTGACCTACCGCGCCCTGCACGAGGAGAGCAACCGCGTCGCCCACGCCCTGCGGGCCGCTGGACTCGAACCCGGCGACCGAGTCGCCTACCTGGGCAAGGAGTCGGAGCACTACTACGAGATCCTCTTCGCCTGCGCCAAGACCGGCACCGTGCTTGTGCCCGTGAACTGGCGGCTGACCGCGCCCGAGGTCAGCCACATCCTCCAGGACTCCGGTACCCGACTGCTGTTCCTGGAGGAGGAGTTCCGGCGCATCGTCGACGCCATGCCGACCGAGCCGCCCGGGACCGTCGTCACTCTCGACGGCGGCGAGGGCATCGCCGCCTGGAAGGCCGCGCACCCCGCCGACGACACCGGCGCGTTCGAGGCCGCCCGGGACGCACCGATCGCCCAGCTCTACACCAGCGGCACCACCGGACTGCCCAAGGGTGTCGTCCTCGCCCACCGCAGCTTCTTCGCCATCGCCGACGCGATGGCCGAGGCGGGCGTCGACTGGATCGACTGGCGCCCGGGTGACATCGCACTGATCGGCATCCCCGGCTTCCACATCGGCGGGCTGTGGTGGGCCACGCAGAACTTCAACGCCGGTACCACCGTGGTCGCGATGCGTGCCTTCGCTGCCCGCCAGGCGGTCGACCTGATCCGCGACCTGGGCATCACCACCGCCTGCGTCGTCCCCGCGATGCTCCGCATGATGCTCGCCGAACCCGGCGTGGACGCCAAGGACTTCACCACCCTGCGCAAGACCGTCTACGGCGGATCCCCGATCTCCGAAGCCCTGCTCACCGAGAGCCTCGCCGTCCTGGACTGCGAGTTCGCCCAGATCTACGGACTGACCGAGACCGGCAACACCGCCGTCTGTCTGCCGCCCGCCGCACACACGCCCGGCACCCCGCTCATGCAGGCCGCCGGCCGCCCCTATCCCGGCGTACGGGTCAAGGTAATCGACGACGAGGGCCGCGAACTGCCCGCCGGAGCCGTCGGCGAGGTGTGCCTGGCCACGCCCGCGCACATGGTCGAGTACTGGCACCTGCCCGACAAGACCGCCGAGACACTCGTCGCGGGCTGGATCCACACCGGTGACGCCGGTTACGTCGACACCGACGGCTACCTCTTCATCCGCGACCGTATCAAGGACGCCATCCTCGTCGCCGGGGAGAACGTCTACCCCGCGGAGATCGAGAACGTCCTGGAACACCACCCCGAGGTGGCCGAAGCGGTGATCGTCGGAGCCCCGGACGAGCGGTGGGGCGAATACGTGCACGCCTTCGTCGTCCCCGCCGACGGAGCCTCCCTCACTCCGAGGGACCTCCACACCTTCCTCGTCCCGCGGCTCGCCGCCTTCAAGCTGCCGGCCCGCTACGAGTTCATCGACCACGTCCCGCGCAACCCCAGCGGCAAGATCCTCCGCCGCGAACTGCGCGACCGGTTCTGGCGCGACGCGGAGCGCAAGGTCAACTGACGCCCGACGCCCGCCCGCTGTCCGGCCGAGCTATTCGAAAGAGACCGACACCATGGCATCTCCCCTCACCCTGGAGACGTTCCGCGCGGACCTCGCGGAACACCTCTACCAGCAACCCGACGAAGTCGACCTGGACGGCAGCCCGTTCGACGCGGGCATGGACTCACTGCGCATCGTGACGCTGATCGAGCAGTGGCGGGAGGCGGGCGTCGAGGTCACCTTCGTCGAACTCGCCGAACGCGCCACGTTCGCCGACTGGTGGCACCTGCTCTCCGAACGGACGGGAGCCGCCCGTGCCGACGACTGACCGCGCCGAGGCCGCCCCGGGCCGCCCCCTGCTCCCCGCCCAGGAGGGCATCTGGACCGGCCAGTGCCTGGACCCGGACAGCCCCGCCTACAACACGGCCGAATACGTCCTCATCGAGGGCCCGGTGGACGGGGACGCCTTCGACCGCGCGGTGCACCACGTCGTCGCCGAGACGGAGGCACTGAACGTGTCCTTCGCCGCGGACGGCGACGGCCGTGCCCGGGAGGTACCCGCCCCGGCGGACGGCTGGCGGCTGCACCGGGCCGACCTCTCCACCGAGCCCGACCCACTGGCCTGCGCCCTGTCCTGGATCGGCATGGACATGGACCGTCCGGTCGACCTGGCCCGCGGCCCCGTCTTCGGACACGCGCTGCTGCGCCTCTCCGACGACCGCTACCTCTGGTACCACCGTGTGCACCACATCGCCCTCGACGGCTTCGGACTCTCCCTCGTCGCCCGCCGGGTCGCCGAGGTCTACACAGCCCTGGTGACCGGCCGACCCGTCGGCGACAGCGGCTTCGGCACCCTGGCCGCGGTGCGCGAGGAGGAGGACGCCTACCGCAACTCCGAGCGCCGCGCCCGCGACCGCGCCCACTGGACCGGGCGCTACGCGGACCGCCCCGACGTCGCGAGCCCGGCCGGGCGTACCGCCCTGCCCGCCCGCGGCTTCCACCGGAACGTCGCCGACCTCGACGCCGCACAGGCCAAGACCCTGCGGGCCACCGCCCGGGAACTGCGCGTGACCTGGTCCGAGATCGTCCTCGCGGTGACCGCCGCCCACCTGCACCGTGTGACCGGCGCCCCCGAGATCGTCCTGAGCGTGCCCGCGATGGGCCGCCTCGGCTCCGTCGCCCTGCGGGTACCGTGCATGGTCCGCAACATCCTGCCCCTGCGGGTGACGGTCGGGCCCGGCGACACCCTGCGCGAGCTGACGGCCCGCGTCTCGACGGAACTGCGGGCCGGCCTGCCCCACCAGCGCTACCGGTACGAGCAGTTGCGCCGCGACCTGAAACTGGTGGGCGGACAGCGGCGCCTGTCCGGTCCCGGCGTCAACGTCATGCCGTTCGCGTACGACCTGCGCTTCGCGGGTCACCGCAGCACGGTCCACAACGTCTCCGCCGGTCCCGTCGACGACCTCGCCTTCAACGTCTACGACCGCTCCGAGGGCGGCGGCCTCAGATTCGCCGTCGACGGCAACCCCGACCTGTACACGGAGGAGGAGGTGGCCGCACACCAGCGGCACCTGTTCGACCTGCTCGACGCGGCCGTCGCGGCCCCCGACGAGCCGCTCACCACCCTCGCCCAGCACGACCACGCCCTCGGCACAGGGACCGCACCCGTCGTCCTGGACGGCGGCCCGCTCCCGGGCCCCGATCGCACGGTCATCGCCCTGATGGCCGACCGGGCGGCCTGGCACGGCGAGACCGTGGCCCTCGAACAGGACGGCAGACAGGTCAGCTACGCGCAGCTGATCCGGTCGGCGGGCGAGTTCGCGGGACGGCTGGCGGATCAGGGCATCGGCCAGGGGGACCTGGTCGCCGTCGCCCTCCCGCGCGGCATCGAAGCGATCACCGCCCTGCTGGGCGTGCTGCTCTCCGGGGCGGCGTACTGCCCCCTCGACCCCACCGCACCCGCGAGCCGTACCGATGAACTGCTCGCCTCCGCCCGCCCCGCGCTCCTACTGACCGCGGACGACCCGAACGCCTCGGGCCGCACGGCCGGCCGCGCCCCCGATGCACCGGAGTTGGACGACCTCGCCTACGTCATCCACACCTCCGGATCCACCGGAAAGCCCAAGGGCGTGGAGACCGGCCACCGGGCCCTGTCCCGCTTCGTACGCGGCGCCGCGCACCGCTACGGCCTCCGCCCCGAGGACCGGGTCCTGCAGTTCGCGCCACTGCACTTCGACGCCAGCGTGGAAGAGATCTTCCTGGCACTCTGCACCGGCGCCACCCTCGTCATCCGCCCCGAGGACATGACCGACTCGGTGCCCGGCTTCCTCGCCGCATGCGCCCGACTGAACATCAGCTTCCTCGATCTGCCCACCGCCTACTGGCACGAGATCGCCTACACCGTCTCCACCGGCACGGCAGCCGTGCCCGAGGCCGTCCGGACCGTCGTCGTCGGAGGGGAAGCGGCCCTCGCGGACCGCGTCGACCGGTGGCGCAAGGCCGTGGGCACCTCCGTCCGCCTGTTCAACACCTACGGACCGACCGAGGCGACCGTCGTGGCCACCGTCGCCGACCTGCACGACCCCGCGCTCACGCCCGGCGACGTCCCGATCGGCCTGCCCCTGCCCGGCACCCGGGCCGCCGTGGCGGACGGCGAGCTGTATCTGCTCGGGGGAAACCTGGCCGACGGCTACCGTGACGCCTCCGAGGAGGAGCGGGCCAGGTTCGCCCCGCTCACCGGACTGCCCGGCGCACCACGCGCCTACCGCACCGGCGACCTGGTCTCCGTCGGGGCGGACGGCCAACTCCGCTTTCACGGCAGGGCCGACGACGAGTTCAAGATCAGCGGTCACCGTGTGCAGCCCACCGAGGTCGAGAACGCGCTGCTCGCGCACCCCGACGTCCTCGACGCCGCCGTCGTCGGCCAGGTCCTGGCGGACGGGACGCGACGGCTCGTGGCCCACCTCGTCGCGGGCACCAGACCCCCGACCGCCGGGAGCGTACGCGACCATCTACGGGCCCGGCTGCCGGCCGCGATGATCCCGTCCGCCATCGAGTTCACCGACGCCCTGCCCCGCACCTCCTCCGGCAAGACCGACCGGACCCGCCTCGCGGCCCTGGTCCCCGCGCCCGCGACCGACGGCAACACCGCCGAATCCGACGGGACCTTGCTGCGCACCATCACCAGCGTCTGGAGACTGGTACTGGGCGGTGTCGAAGTCGGCCCGCACGACGACGTGTTCGACCTCGGCGCACAGTCCCTCCAGGCCATCCAGGCCGCCAACCGCCTCGGCGTCGAACTCGGCCGGGACCTCAAGGTCGCCTGGTTCTTCCAGTACGCGACCCCCGCGGAACTCGCACTCTTCCTGAACCGCGAAACCCCGACCGGCGAACAACCCGGCCCCGCCGAACCGCAGTTGCCGCCAACCCTGCTCGCCGACACAGTCCTGGACCCCGACCTGCGTCCGGCGGGTAACGCCCCTCGCCCGACCGCAGACCCGCAGCGCGTCCTGCTGACCGGCGCCACCGGCTTCGTCGGCGTGCACCTGCTGGCCGAACTGCTTCAGCGCACCCGCGCCGAGATCGTCTGCCCGGTCCGCGCCGGGGACGAGGCCGAGGCTAACGCCCGCATCCGTGCCGCCCTGCACACCCACGCACTCCAGCCGTCCCACGCGGACCTGGACCGGGTGACCGCCGTACCCGCCGACCTCGCCCTGCCCCGACTCGGCCTGTCCGAACCGCGGTTCCAGGAACTGGCCGCCACCTGCGACGCCCTCTTCCACAATGGTGCCGTGGTCAGCATCATGCGCGAGTACGCCACCCTGCGCGCCGCCAACCTCGACTCCACCCGAGAACTCCTGCGCATGGCCGCCGAGCGCGCGATCCCCCTGCACTACGTCTCCACCCTCTCCGTGGCCCCGCCCGCCTCCCACAGCCCCGAAGTGCCGGAGGACTTCCTGCCCGCCCACCCGGGACTGCGCTACGGCTACCAGCAGTCCAAGTGGGCCTCCGAACGGCTGCTGGAACAGGCCGCCCAGCGGGGCTTCCCGGTCACCGTGCACCGGCTCGGACGCGTGGTGGGACCGGCCTCGACCGGCCACGTCAACGAACGGGACTTCCTGTGGAGCGTGCTCCGGGCCGGCATACCGGAAGGGATCGTCCCCGAGCTGTTCGACGCGGAGACATGGAACCCCGCCGACCGGGTCGCGGCGGCCGTCGTCCACCTCGCCCTCGCACAACCAGCAACCACCCCAAAGGTGTTCAACCACGCCGCCGAGGCCCCCGTTCGCATGACCGACGTCTACTCATGGCTCACGGAGTACGGCTACCCGTGCCGCGTGCTGCCGCTGACCGCATGGCGGACCCTGCTGCCCGGCACCGCGCCGGACGCGGCGGCCCTGCTGGCCTTCCTCGACACCTGGACACCTGGCACCGGCACCCTCACCGGCCTCGGCCCGGGACACATCCGCGCCGACCACGTGCGCGAGGGCCTGCGCGACTCCGGCATCGACTCCACGCCCCTCGACCGCTCGGACTTCTTCCGTCACCTGGACCACTGCGTCGCCTCAGGAGCCCTGCCACAACCGACGGTTGAGCCCTCCCGAGTCTCCGCTCCCAAGTCCCGCCAAGACACGAACAAGCCGGAAACCGCCGGGAACCAACCCGACACCGCATCCGACTACTGCGACAGAACATGAGTCACCCACGACTCCGCACCCAAGGAGCCCCCATGCCGAAGCAACGGCCCTTCGCCGTCGCCCTGGTCACGTCCCTCTGTCTGCTGACGGCCGCCTGCGCCGACTCCTCCACGGACTCCAAGGAGACGACCGACAAGACCGACAACGCCGCTGCTGCCAAGGCCGGTTACCCCGTCACCCTCGACAACTGCGGAGTGACCGAGGAGTTCACCAAGGCCCCGAGCCGGGTCGTCGTCATGAACGGCGCCTCGGTCGCCGAGGTCTCCACCCTGCTCGCCCTGGGCGTCGAGGACAGGATCGTCGCCAACCAGCAGACCTACGGCGCCTCCGAGGTCCCCGGCCGCGCCGACGCCATCAAGAAGCTGCCCACCGGCGACGTCAAACAGAACGACGCCTACGACATCCCGCGCGAGGCGATGCTCGGCCTCCGCCCCGACCTGGTGCTCTCCACCACCTCGTACGGCTACGACGAGAAGAACGGCTTCGCCACCCGCGACCAGCTCCAGCAGACCGGAGCCAACTCCTATGTCTCCCCGAAGGGCTGCGACCAGGACACCTCCGGGATGACCATCGCCGACAGCTACCAACTGCTTCGCGACATGGGCAAGGTCTTCGACGTCAGCGACAAGGCCGAGAAGATCGTCGCCGACTCCGAGAAGAACATCGCCGCCGTCGCCGCGAAGGTCAAGAGCGAGAAGAAGCCCAAGGTCATGGTGCTCTTCTCCAACATGTCCATGGGCGGCAACGACTTCAGCTCGGTCGTCGCCAAGGGCATCTACAACGACATCCTCGCCAAGGCCGGCGGCGCCAACGCCTTCGAGGACGCCTCGGAGACCTCCTTCGCCGACCTCAGCAAGGAGAAGGTCGCCGCCACCGACGTGGACGCCCTCGTCGTCATCGGATACAACGACCCGAACCCGGGTGCGTACGCCAAGAAGCTTCTCAAGGAGTTCCCGCAGTGGCCCGCGGCCAAGAACAACACGTACGTGACGCTGTCGGACTCGATGTACCTCGGCCCCAGCAACGACCTCGCCGTCGAGAAGATCGCGAAGATGCTGCACCCCGACGCGTTCTGAGCCGCCTGGGCGTGTGGGGAGGCTCCCTCGTCCTGCTCGCCGTGCTGATCGCCGTCATGATCGTGGCGATCAGCATCGGCGCGGTCAACGTGCCCGTCGGACAGGTGTGGAGCATCGTCGTCCACCACGTCACCGGACAGGGCGCCACGAGCGACCCCGCCACGGACCAGATCGTCTGGAACTTCCGCACCCCCCGCGTCGCCCTGGCCGCACTGGTCGGCGCCGGGCTCGCGGTCACCGGAGCGGTGCTCCAGACCCTGGTGTCCAACCCGCTGGCCGACCCCATCGTCCTCGGCTTCTCCTACGGTGCCTCCCTCGGCGCCGTCCTGGTCATCACCCTGGGCGGCGCCGCCCTCGGCGGCATCGGCGTCTCCGGCGCGGCCTTCGTGGGGGCGCTCGCGGCGGGGGTCCTCGTCTTCGCCCTCGGCCGGCGGGCGGGACGGCTCGCGCCGACCCGCCTGGTGCTGGCCGGCGTCGCCGTCGGCTACGTCCTGCTCTCGGCGACCAGCTTCGTCCAACTCCAGGCCACGCCGACAGAGTTGCGCACGGTGATGTTCTGGATGCTGGGGAGCGTGGCCGGGGCCCAGTGGAGCCAACTGCCCGCCGTCACCGTCGTGGTGATCACCTGCACCGCCCTGCTCACCCTGTTCGGCAAGCGCCTGAACGCCCTGCTCGCCGGGGACGAGTCCGCCACCGCGCTCGGCGTCGACGTCAACCGGCTGCGTGCCCTGCTGCTGGTGATCAGCGCCCTGCTCACCGGCACCGTCATCGCGGTGGCGGGCAGTATCGGCTTCGTCGGCCTGATGATCCCCCACCTGGTCCGCCTCACCCTGGGCGCCGACCACCGCAGACTGCTGCCGCTGACCGCGCTGCTCGGCGCCGTCTACCTCGTCCTCGTCGACCTGCTCTCCCGCACCGTCAACCGCCCCAACGAACTCCCCCTGGGCATCCTCACCGCCCTCCTGGGCGCCCCCTTCTTCCTGTGGCTGCTGCGCCGCAGCAAGGGCCTGGACAACGCATGAGGCGGACCCGATGAAACTCACCGTGGACCAGCTCCACATCGCCCTGGACCGCACCCCGATCCTGCGGGACGTGAACCTGGAGGTCCGCCCCGGCGACGTCGTCGGACTCGTGGGCCCCAACGGCAGCGGCAAGTCCACCCTGCTGCGCGCCGTCTACCGTTCGCTGCGCCCGGCCGGGGGAGTGGTCCGGGTCGGCGGCGACGACGTGTGGGCCCTGTCGGCCCGGACCGCGGCCCGTCGTACCGCGGCCGTGCTCCAGGACGGCGGCGGCAACACGGGCGGACTGACGGTCGCGGAGATCGTCGCCCTGGGCCGGACACCGCACCACGGACTCCTCGGACGGGACGGGGAGGAGGACCGCCGGGCCGTGCAGGACGCGATCGACCGCTGCGGGGTGCGGCCGTTCGCGGACCGGGACCAGACCACCCTGTCCGGCGGTGAACGCCAGCGGGTCCTGCTGGCCCGCGCCCTGGCCCAGCGACCGCACCTGCTGGTCCTGGACGAGCTCACCAACCACCTGGACATCCGGGCACGCTTCGAACTCCTGGACCTGATCCGGTCCACCGGCGTCACCACCCTGGCCGTCCTGCACGACCTGGACCTCGCCGCCCGGCTCTGCGACCGCCTGGTGGCGCTCCACGAAGGCACGGTGGTCGCGGCCGGCCCGGTCCTGGACGTCCTCACACCTCCCCTCCTGCGCACGGTCTTCGGGGTCCACGCCCGCACCGACCGACACGCCGACGGAGTCGTCCGCATCAGCTACGACGCCCAACCGCTGGCCCACGAGGAGGTGTACGGGGCTGAGGGCGGGTCAGCTCTTCCGGACGACGACGGCGTACGAGCCCACGCCGACGAGCGCGTGTGCCGGGACGGTGTCGGCCGATGTGAGCAGGCTCAGTACCCTGCCTGATTCGGCATCGAAGTCGATGTCACGCAGGGTGCCGATCTCGGTGCCGCGGTCCGACAGGACCCGGCGGCCGATGAGGTGGCGGCAGGCTGTGGCGTGTTCGTCGAGGTCCGCGTCGTCGCCTTCGCGGGCGTTGACGCGGGCCATCACCGCGTCCGGGCCGATGGCGTGCACGTACTGCCAGGTCAGCAGGGTGCCTCCGCCGTTGGTCTTCTTCATCCGGAGGGCGAGGACGCGGGCCGGTCCCGGCGCGATGACGAGGCCGTCGACCAGGCCGATGCTCTGGGCCTCGGTGGTGTCCATCACGGGCCGGTCGGTGAGTTCGGAGAGCAGCATCAGGCCTTCTCCCCGCTCATCCGGGTGCGGAACTCGGGGATGGCCTTGTGGAGTGCGGTCAGGTCGTCGGTGATGTAGTCGGCGACCTCGGCGGGCACCACGAGTGCCTCGCCGGACACGGCGATCGTCCTGGCCAGGGGGAGGAACGCCTTGCGCCCTTTGCGGCCGAGCGCCGCGCTGGGGGCGATCTCGTACCCCGCGACCACGGCCTGCGTGGCCGTCACCTCGATCACCACGTCGGTGACCTGTCCCAGGTCCGTCCCGGTGTCCGTGAGGACCCGTGCTCCGAAGACGCTGCCGCCCGCGGCCTCGGCGGTGTCGGCCACCTCGTCCCGGTCCTGGAGGACCGTCTCGTCCTGGATCATGACGGCATCGGTGCCCAGACTCGACACGGCCTCCCAGGGCAGCGCCTGACGCATGGGCCCGGCGAACAGGCCCAGGCCGCTGAGGGTGAAGCCCGAGATCCGGCCCGCGCGCCCGTCCAGGACGACGTCCTTGACCCGCGCCACCAGTTCGCCGCCGAGGGTCACCACGGGCCGCTTGGTGATCTCCGATGCCGGCATGAGCGTACTCATGCGACCGTGCCCTTCCCCTTGGAGCGGGTACGCCGTGTGACGATCACACCGCCGCTGCGACGCCTCGCCTGGACGCCGAGGAACGACCCCGCCAGAACCGCCACCAGGGCCACCACCAGAATGAGCCAGAACCACCAGTCCACCGCGGGCACCTCCGCCTCGGAGTCGGGTGTGTCCCCCGTACTCCCTGAACAGGATCTCTCTCGGTCGGACGGGTGTCCAGGCCAAGTCCGTGCGCAGCACGCTGCACCTCTCCCTACCCCCGGTCGACGCCGTCACACAGCGTCGCCGGCGAAACCGTCGCCGCCGGGCGGGGAGGCCGGGCACGTGCGAGGGAGGCGGGAGCGGAACCGGCGATCGATAACGACAACGGTTTTCTCATAGAGTCGGCGATGGGGGACCGGCGAACGCGCGCGGGTAACCGAGCAGGCGCCTCGCGGCACCTTCCGGCGGTCCCCTGGTTCCGTAAGAGAGCGAAAACCTTCGTGGAGGTGCGGCCGTGTGGTCGACCGTCAAACTGTTCCTGGCACTGCGACCACGGGCGTGGGTGGAGACAGCCGGGCTCGTCGCGCTGATGCTGCTTGTCACGGCGACCTATGTCGGTCAGGGCCTGCTGATAGCGGACGTGCTGGCCCGGGTGTTCTCCTCGGACGACGCCGACGGTCTGCTCGGCCCGCTGGCCGCGATCGGGGCGTTGCAACTGGCCCGGATCGGCCTGATCGTCGTCAAGGACTCCTGGGCACCGCGAGTGTCCGCGCGGGTGAAGGAGGCGGTGCGTGAGCGCCTCACGCTGAAGCTGATGGAGATCGGGCCGGGCCAGGCCCAGCGGATGCGGACCGGCGACCTCCAGTCCACGCTGGTGGACTCCGTGGAACTGCTGGACCCGCTGGTGGGCAGCTTCCTGCCGTCCGTCGTGGCCTCCGTGCTCGGGTCCTGCCTCGCGTCGGCGTACGTGATGTCGGTGGACCTCCCGGTGGGCCTCGTCGTCCTGGCCTGTGCCCTGCTGGCGCCGTTGTCCCAGCTGGCCGGGGCGAAGTGGATCAAGGAGCGCGGCGACCGCTGGATGATCTCCTACCGCGGCCTCTACGCCGAGAGCCTGGACGCCGCGCAGGGGATGGCGACCCTCAAGGCGTTCAACGCCAGCGGCCGACGGGGCCGGGAACTGGTGGAGCGGGGCGAGGCCTTCTGCCGGGACTCGATCAGGCTGATGGTGGCCTGGTGCGCCTCCTCCAGCATCGGACAGCTGCTGGTGCCGATCGGCACGGCGGCAGCGGTCGCACTGGGCGCCTGGCACGCCGCGACCGGATCGCTCAGCATCACGGGCCTGTTCACGATCCTCATGCTGACCCGCGAGACCTTCCGGCCCATGAACGAGCTGGAGGCGGCCTACCACGCCGCCCACTCCGCCGTCCCGGCCGGCCGCGCGGTCGCGGACGTCCTGCGCCTCGAACCGCATGTCCAGGACACGGCGCCGACCGCCCCAGTCCTGCGACGGAACCCTCCAGGGCTGGAGTTCGACGCTCTCCGCTTCCGCTACCCGACGCGGCGGACGCCGGCCCTCGACGGGTTCAGCCTGGCGGTCGCGCCGGGTGAGCGAGTCGCCGTCGTGGGCCGTTCCGGAGCGGGCAAGAGCACCGTACTCGGCCTGCTGATGCGCTACTTCGACACCGACGAGGGCTCCATCCGCCTCGACGGCCACGACATTCGCGCCTACCCGCTGGCCGAACTGCGCTCCCTGGTGGGCGTCGTGGCACAGGACACCTACCTCTTCCACGGCACGGTCCGCGAGAACCTGCTGCTCGCCAAACCGGAGGCCACCGAGGACGAAATCAGGCGCGCGGTGACGGCGGCACGGGCCGCCGAGTTCATCGACCGCCTGCCCCAGGGTCTCCAGACGGTCGTGGGGGAACGCGGCCTCAAACTGTCCGGCGGCGAACGCCAGCGCATAGCCATCGCCCGCGCCCTCCTCAAGGACGCCCCCGTGCTGGTCCTCGACGAGCCGACGTCGAGCATCGACGCGGCGAACGAAGCCGAGATCACGCGCACGCTCGGCGAACTGACCCGCGGCCGCACCACGGTCGTCATCGCGCACCGGCTGTCCACCGTGCGCGACGCCGACCGGATCGTGGTGATGGACTCCGGCCGGATCGTCGAGTCAGGAAGCCACGCCGACCTGGTGGCCGGAAAGGGCCTCTACGCCGAACTCGTCGCGACCCAGACCGGAGCACAGGCATGACATCGACCCTCCACACCCACGACCACGGGGCCGACGGCGGCCACACCGCCGACCGGCCGGAGCCGGGCCGCTCCCTCGCCACCCGACTGGGCAGCCTGATCCCCCTCCTGGGAGAGCACCGCCGCCTCATCGCGGTGGCCTACCTGGCGGGCGTCCTGCACCAACTGCTCCAGCTCGCCTCGGCCGGCATCGGCGCGTACGTGGTGGCGCGGGCGGCCGCCGGAGCCTCCACGGACCAGCTCGGCGGCTGGCTGATCCTGCTCGGCTGCCTGATCGTGCCGCTGGTGGTCATGAACGTGGCCGACAGCACCTACGCCCACGTCGCGGCCTTCCGTGCCCTCGCCGACACCCGGGCGAAGGTGTTCGCCGCCTTCGAGCGCCTCTCGCCCGGCTACATGCTGGAACGGCGCTCCGGCGACCTGGGCTCCGCGGCCGTCTCCGACGTGGAGCAGATCGAGCTGTTCTTCGCGCACACCCTCAGCCCGTTGGCGGTCGCGTCGACGGTTCCGGTGGCGACCACCGTCGCCCTGGGCTGGTTCCACTGGTCGCTGGCCTGTGTCCTGGTGCCGATCCTCGTCCTGCTCGCCTCGGTCCCGGCCTGGCTGCGGCGCCACGCCGAACGGCACGGACACGAACTGCGCGACTCCCTGGGCCGGATGAGCGCCGACAGCACCGACACCTTCCAAGGGCTGCGCGAACTGGTGAACTTCGGCGCCCACGCCCAGCGGCTCGGGCTGCTGCGCACCCAGGGCGCCCGGCTGGCCCGCGCGAAGGCCGCCCACGGGCGCCGCGGCGGCATCGAGTACGCGGCCACGGACACCATCGCCGTCCTGGGCATCCTCGTGGTCCTGGTGCTCGGTGCCCGGCTCGTCGTCGCGGACGAACTCGACCGCTCGCTCTTCCCGGTCGCCGTGGTGCTGGCCGCGATGGCGATGGTCCCGGTGCTGAAGGTCACCGAGGTGGCACGTGAGCTGTCCATGGTCGCGGCGGCGGCCGAGCGGATCAACACCCTGCTCGACGCGCCGGCCCCGGTGAGGGATCTGGTCACCGAGGCCCCGTCCGGCCCGCTCGCACCGCACGTCCGCTTCGACGCCGTCACCTTCGGCTACCGGGCCGATCTGCCGCCCGCCGTGAGCGACGTCGGCTTCGAGATCCGCCCCGGGGAGACCGTCGCGCTGGTGGGGCACTCCGGCGCGGGCAAGTCGACCTGCGCCAACCTGCTGCTGAGGTTCTGGGACGTGTCGGCCGGATCGGTCTCCGTGGGAGGGCACGACGTCCGCGACTTCCCGCAGGAGGACCTGCGCCGCCTCATGACGCTGGTGCCGCAGGACACCTTCCTGTTCCACACCAGCCTGCGCGACAACATCCGGCTCGGCCGCGCCGACGCCTCCGACGAGGAGGTCGAGGCCGCAGCCCGGGCCGCCCAGGCGCACGAGTTCATCACCTCGCTCCCGGAGGGGTACGACACCGTCGCCGGTGAACTCGGGGCGTTGATGTCCGGTGGCCAGCGGCAACGCATCGCGATCGCCAGGGCCCTGCTGAAGGACGCTCCGATCCTGGTGATGGACGAGGCCGTGTCGAACCTCGACGCCGCCAGCGAGCAGGCGGTGACCCGAGCCATGGAGGAGGCCCGGCAGGGGCGGACGACCCTGGTCATCGCCCACCGGCTGTCCACCATCCTCACCGCCGACCGGATCGTGGTCATCTCCGGCGGACGCGTGGCGGAGACCGGAACCCACGAGGAACTGCTCGCCCGCGATGGGGCCTACGTCGAACTGCTCGCCTCCCAGCTGGAGGGATTCGCCACACCGGACGCCTGATTTGGGGGGTTCACGCCCTGTTCGTACGGCGCGAACAGGGCGCACCCGTCCGGCGCTATTGAAAATGAGTGTCATCCTCGTATAAAAGTACGGCGTGCTCACTTCACGAAAGCCGCCGGCGTCCCCGACTGCCGGAGTCCAGCCTTTCGCGCTCACCGCCCTCCGACATCCCACGGTCTCCGCACTCCTCGCGGATCACCGCGTTCTGCTGGCCGACCTCCTCGACGGTCTCGGGTCACCGCTGCACATCGTGCTGCCCGAGATCTTCGAGGAGAACGTCACCGCCCTGCGCCGTGCGTTCGCCGAGTCGGGGGCCACCGCCGACATCCTGTTCGCCAAGAAGGCGAACAAGGCGGACTGTTACGCGAAATCCGCCGCCGCCCTCGGGGCCGGAATCGACGTGGCCAGCACCCCCGAACTGGTCAAGGCTCTGGCCGGGGGAGTGCCCGGACACCGGATCGGAGTCTCCGGCCCGGAGAAGGACGACACGCTGCTCTCCCTCGCCGTCCGGCACGGCTGCCTGATCGCCGTCGACTCGGTCAGCGAACTGCGCCGGCTCGCGGCGACGGCACGCGTCGCGCGGCTCCGCGCCGATGTGCTGCTGCGCGCCCGCGCGACCAGCCAGCCGACCAGCCGCTTCGGACTGTCCGCCGCCGACCGGACGGCCGCCGTCGGCCTGTGCGCCGAACTCGACGACCACATCCGCCTGCGGGGCTTCTCCTTCCATCTGAACGGCTACTCCACCGCGGAGCGCGCCACGGCCGCGAACGAGATGATCGACCACTGTCTCGACGCCCGGCGGCGCGGCGCGCGCTCCGCCGAACTGGTCGACATCGGCGGCGGGTTGCCGGTCCGCTACGTCGACCCGCGTCGGTGGGAGGCGTTCGTCGAGCAGAACGAACCCGCCCACTATCACGCGGACAAGAGCTTCAAGGACTTCTATCCCTACGGAGGGCAGCCCGCCGCGCAGGCGGTGCGCGCGATCATGGCGCACCCCGTGGGCGGCGAGGGGAGCCTGTCGGCGAAGGCCGCCCGCCACGGCGTCCGCTTCGTCGTCGAGCCCGGACGCGCCCTGCTGGACCAGGCCGGATTCACCATGTTCCGGGTGCAGCAGGTCGACGACCGGAGGGCCGACGACGGGTACGCGATCGTGACCGTCGAGGGCAGCAGCTTCAGCCTCTCCGAACAGTGGTTCAACAGCGACTACCTCCCCGACCCGCTGCTGATGTCCGCCCGGCCCGCCCCCGTCGAGACCTTCCCCGCCTGCGTGGCGGGCTCGACCTGCCTGGAGAGCGACCTGGTGACCTGGCGGAAGATCGGCTTCCCGCGCCCCGTCCGGCGCGGCGACCACCTGGTCTACCTCAACACCGCCGGCTACCAGATGGACTCCAACGAATCACCCTTCCACGACGCCGCGTTGCCCCTGAAAGCCGTGCTGACGCTCGGGGACGGCGGCGCACCGCCGCGCTGGCGACTGGACGGGATCTGACCTCACCGCGAACGCACCCGACACGACCCTCCACAGAGGAGCA
This sequence comes from Streptomyces sp. NPDC048002, assembly GCF_040653275.1. Classification (NCBI taxonomy): domain Bacteria; kingdom Bacillati; phylum Actinomycetota; class Actinomycetes; order Kitasatosporales; family Streptomycetaceae; genus Streptomyces; species Streptomyces sp. NPDC048002. The sequence goes on from NZ_JBEZNL010000005.1 coordinate 39,360, forward strand.
AACCCGCATGTCAAAGAGTTACGCCGCGCCCGGAAACCTGTGGCTGTTGCCACAGTCGCAACAAGAAGGGCTGGACCTCGACCACCGCCAGGTGATCGAGGTCGTCGAGCGGGCATACCGAGCGCTGCGCGAAGGCGGCTCGAACAACCCCGTCAAGACGATCATCGACGACCCCGACCATCGCTCGCTCAGCTACTCGATGGTGGCCCGGGACGCGGGCAGCGGCACGGTCTGCTTCAAGGCCGTCTACGAGTTCGACCCCCGCCGCACCCGGGACAGTTACCGTTTCCACTCCTTCGTCTTCCTCGTCGACGACACCACCGGAGCCCCCGTCGCCCTGATGGACGTGGTGAAGCTCGGCCCCCTGCGCTCCTCGGCCACCACCGCGCTGTTCGCCCGCGCGGCCTGCCCCGACGCGCGCACCGCCCTGGTCGTGGGCACCGGAGTCCAGGGACAGGCGGCCCTGCCGATGCTCGTCGCGGCCCTGCCGAAACTGGAGCGCCTGCAGGTCTTCGGCACCTATCCCGAGGGTCTGCGCGCTGTCCAGGACAGCGTCGACGGCCGCGAGGTCGAGATCGTCAAGGATCTGCGCGAGGCCGCCGGCGAGGCGGACATCGTGGTAGGTGCGGCCGGTCTGTCGGTCACGCAGGAGGTCCGCCGGGAGTGGCTCAAGCCGGGCGCCCTCGCCGTGCTGCTGGGATACGGCGTCCACGCCGACGTGTGCCACGGCGCCGAGTACCGGATCGCCACCGACACCGCCCAGATGCACGCCACTTGCGACGACCTGCGCGACGAGGACGGCAGACTGCCGTCGGTCGACGCCCAGCTGCCGGACATCCTGCTCGGCCTGGCGCCCGCCCGGAAGAGCCCCGAGGACGTGGTCTTCGCCTACAACAGCGGTATGGCGGTCACCGACGCCGCGCTGGGCCGGTACATAGCCGACCTCGCGCTGGCGGCCGGACGCGGGGAACAGGTCGGCTTCTGGTGAGCACAGAAACGACCCGCGCGACCGACACGGAGGAGACGCCGGGCCCGGAGGACCCCGACGTGACCGATCCGGCCGAGGCCGGCACCGGCTGGTGGATCAAGAAATCGCGCGTACTGCTCACCCTCGCCTTCCCGCTCATCCTGACCAACTTCGCCTATGTCGCGCTGACCACGGTGGACATCGTCATGCTGGGCCGGCTCGGGGCGGTCGAGATCGCCGCGGCCGGTCTGGCCATCGCCCTGTTCAACCAGCTGCGCACGACCGGGACCGGCCTGGTCACCGGGGTCAGCAACCTGGTGGCCGAGGCACGCGTACGAGGCGACCAGGAGCGGATCGGCGCGCTGCTGTTCGCGGGGTTCTTCTGGGCGACCGTCTGCGGTGCCGTGTTCTGCGCGGCACTGCTGCTGATCGGCCCGCTGCTGCTCCTGCTCGGTCAGGACCCCGAAGTGGTAGACAAGGCGGGCGAGTTCCTGACGGTCCTGGCGCCGGGCATGCTGCCCTGCCTGTGGTTCCAGAACCTGCGGCACTTCACCACGGGACTCAAGCGGCCGGGCCCGCTCCTGGCCATCACCCTGGCGTCCGTCGCCGTGACCATCGGCCTCAACTACGTCCTGATCTACGGCAAGTTGGGACTGCCGGAGTTCGGCTTCGTCGGCGTGGCGATCGCCACCGTCACCGTGTTCCTGCTGTCCTTCCTCGCGTTCGTCGCCGTGATCCTGCGCGACGACGTCCTGCGCCCCTACCTCACCGCGCCCGAGGCGCGGCGCTGGAACGGGGACGCCGTCCGGTCGGTCTGGCGCCTCGGCCTGCCGATCTCGGGCACGTACGCCTCGGAGGCGGGCTTCTTCAGCGTGCTCACCCTGGTCATCGGCTCCCTGGGGGTCAACGCCCTGGCCGCGCAGACCGTGCTGAACCAGATCGTCTACATCGCCTTCATGATCTCCGCCGGTCTGTCCCATGCGGCGTCGATCCACATCAGTGAGGCCGACGGCGCGGGCGACTACCCGACGGCCCGCAGAATGGGCCTCCTGGGTGTGGCGTGGGGCGTGATCGCGATGTTGCTCGTCGCCGTCGTGTACCTGGTCGTCCCGGACCCGATCGTGTCCCTGTTCATCTCCGACGAGCACGCGGGCAACGCGGACATCGTCTCCCTGACCGTGACGGGGTTGCTGATCGCCGCCCTCATGCAGGTCTTCGACGCCACGCAGAACATCGGCAACGGAATCCTGCGCGGTGTGGGCGACACCGCGGGGCCCTTCCGGATCTCCCTGGTCGGCTACTGGCTGATCGGGTTGCCCGCGGGCTATCTGCTCGGGGTGACGGCCGACCAGGGCGTCGAGGGCGTCTGGATCGGCCAGACCATCGGCCTCGCGGCCACCGCCGCCATCCTGCTGGTCGCCTTCCTGCGCCGCGTCGACCGGCTCCAGCGAGCGGCCGACGCCCCCGTCCCCGAACCGGAGTCGTCATGAACCATGCCCTCGCGGCGGCCACTTCGGCCGCCCTGATCCGCCGGGAGGTCGCGGGCCTGCCCCGCTACGACCCCGGCGCCGACACCGACGAGGTGGCCGCGCTCAGCGGCGGCCGCGTCATCAAACTGTCCAACAACGAGAACCCGTACGGCGTCTCTCCCGCGGTCGCCGAGGCCGTGCGCCTCAGCGTGGCCGGCGGCGTGTCCCGCTACCCCGATCCGACCGGGAAGCGACTGGCCGAGGCCATCGGCGGGAGCCTGGACGTACCGGCCGACCGGGTCGTGCTCGGCAACGGTTCGGAGAACATCCTGGAACTGCTCTGCCAGGCCGTCCTCGACCCCGGTGACCTGGTGGTCACCCAGGCCCCCGGGTTCAGCCTGCACGAGATCTTCCCCCGCGTCATGGGCGCACGGGTCCGGAAGGTCCCGGTCACCGCCGACTTCGGGTTCGACGCGCCGGCCTGGCGCGAGGCGCTGGCCGCCGACCCGAAGCTGGTCTTCCTCGCCAACCCGTGCAACCCCACCGGCGCGATGCTCGGCGCCGCGGAGTTGGAGCAGGTGGTGGCCGACATCCCGAGCGGTGCCCTGCTGGTGCTCGACGAGGCGTACGGCGAGTTCGCGCGCCTCGACCCGGAGTATCCCGACGGGCTGGAGGCGCTGCGGGACAAGGACCGGCCGTGGATCGTGCTGCGCACCTTCTCCAAGGCGTACGGCCTGGCGGGCGTCCGGGTCGGCTACGGCATCGCCTCCGACACCGATCTCATCCAGGCGCTGGACCGGGTGCGTACCCCGTACAACGTCAACCACCCGGCACAGGAGGCAGCCGTCGCCGCCCTGGCCGACCGGTCCCATCTGGCGGACACGGTCCGCCGGACGGCCTCGGAGATCGCCCGGGTCACCGGCCTGCTGCGCGGTGCGGGACTGCGCGTGGTGCCGTCGGCCACCAACTTCCTGTTCATCGACACCGGTTGCCGGTCGGACCGGGTCGCACAGGAACTGCACCGCGCCGGAATCATCGTCAAGGCGTGGCGCGAGCCGGGTTACGAGAACTACATCCGAGCCTCACTGTCGACCCCCGAGGACAACGACGTCTTCGTGCGGAGTCTGACGGACATCTGCGTGAAGGACGAGCCGTGATCAAAAGCAAGGTATCCGACCTGATAGGCCGAACACCCCTGCTCGAACTGGCGGTTCCGGACGGCATGGCGTCGGTGCTGCTGAAGCTGGAACAGTACAACCCCACCGGCACCGCCAAGATACGCATGGCGCGGAACATGGTGGACGAGGCGGAGGCGGCGGGACTGCTCGCCCCCGGCGGGTGGCTGGTCGAGTCGACGTCCGGCAACACCGGGCTCGGACTGGCGCTCATCGCCGCCGAACGCGGCTACAAGTTCACCGCCGTGGTGGACAACCACTCCAGCACGGACAAGCTCCGCGGCATGCTCGCCTACGGCGCCGAGATACTCAACGTCGCCGGGGACGCCGACGGGCTCGCCACCGCCGAACGGGACACCGTGGCCGAGCGGCTCGCGGCCGAGCAGGGCGCGTACTGGACCGCGCAGCACCGCAACGAGGGCAATCCCAACGGCTACCGCCCGCTGGCCCGGGAACTCCACGACGACCTGGGTGACGACATCCAGTACCTGTACGGGGCCGTCGGCACCGGTGGTTCGCTCTGCGGCACCGGCCGGGTGCTGCGGGAGCGCATCCCGGACCTGAGGATCATCGGCGTCGAGCCGGTGGGATCGGTTGTCTTCGGCGGCGAGGGCGCGCCTTACCACCAGTCCGGCACGGGAACGCCGGAAGGCTCGGAGATCGGTGGTGTGGTCGACTACGAGGTGATCGACCAGGGCGTCAAGGCGAGCGACGCGGAGGCCTTCGAGACCTGCCGCTACCTGGCGCGCAACTACGGTGTCCTGATCGGTGGTTCGGCGGGCGGCGTCGTCTTCAAGGCGCTGGAGCAGGCCCGGCGCGCGGGCCCGGGGAACACCATCGTCGTGCTGGTCTGCGACGGCGGGGACAAGTACCTCGACACCGTGTTCAACGACGACTGGATGGCGGACCACGGCCTCTTCGACGAACAGGTCGTCCGAAGCCTGGCCGCGATGCTGCGCTGACACCGGGGCACCACTGCCGAGCACGGCGCTCCGCGGCCGCCTGCCGTGGAGCGCCGCGCTCGGCTTCGGCATGCCCAAAAACGCGCCGGTGCGGCGCTGTTGGGTGACCGGGAAAGACCATCGCCGAGGTGCCGAACAGGGCCTTCTGCGACCCCGCGGGAGGTGGTACTGTACGCCCGATGAAAACGAAAATGATTACCACAATGGTTACGGCGGTAGCGGTCCTCACGGTCGCGGGGTGTGCCGGGGACGACTCCTCCACGGCCGACGCGAAGGAGTCGAAGGCGGCGAAGAACACGACCGCCTACCCCTTCACGCTGGAGAACTGCGGCACCGACGTGACCTACGAGGCCGCGCCGGAGAAGGTCGTCACCCTGAACCAGACGGCGGCCGAGATCCTCATCCACCTGGGCGTCGGCGACCGGATCGCCGGCTCGGGCTACGAGATCGAGAAGGCGCCCGCAGCGATAGCCGAGGAGTACGACAAGATCCCGATCCTGTCCGGCGAGGGGGAGACGGTCAAGCACGAGAAGCTGTTGGAAGCCCAGCCGGACTTCGTCTACAGCTCCTTCGCGAGCTTCCTCACCAAGGAGGCGGCCGGCGACCGCGAGGAACTCCACGAACTCGGCGTCCCGACCTACCTCACCGAGTTCGACTGCTCGTACCACGAGAGCGTGGCCGACGCGGACTTCGACCTGCTGTACGAGGAGTACCGCCGCCTGGGCAGGATCATGGGCGTGCCGGACGCCGGGGAGAAGCTCGCGACCGAGCAGCAGGCCGTGGTCGACAAGGCGGTGGCCGAGGTCGAGAAGACCGAGACTCCGCTGAAGGTGATGTGGTTCTACTCCACCTACGACGGCACTCCCTGGGCCGCGGGCCCCGGTGGACTGCCGCAGCACATCTCCGAACTCGTGGGTGTCGAGAACATCTTCGAGGACGCCAAGACCAAGTGGGCGGAGGTGAGCTGGGACGAGGTCGCCGCCCGGAACCCCGACGTGATCATCCTCGCGGACCTGACCCGGGGCGAGCCCAACGACACCGCCAAGGAGAAGATCGAACTTCTGAAGAAGGATCCCCTCACCCGCAAGCTCTCCGCGGTCAAGGACGACAAGTTCATCACCATCCCCGGCACCTACATGGATCCGAGCTACGGCAGCGCGTCCGCGGTTCCCACGCTGGTCGACGGCCTGAACCAGCTCGGCTGAGTTGTCCGACACGATGACAACGACCTCACACAGGGCCGCCGCGCGCACCGAGAACCCGCTCACCAGCCGTGAGAAGGTTCCGGTGCGCCGGCGGCGCGCCTCGACGGTTGCCCTCTTCCTGCTGGCCGTGGCCGGGTTGCTGGTGTCGGTGGTGACCGCCTCACTGTTCGGCAGCGCGAACATCGAGCCGCTGGACGTCGTCTCCACGATCCTGCGGCACATCGGACTGGGCGACCTCGCCCCCACCCCGCCGCTGCCGGGGCTGCTGGACGCCCTGATCTGGGAGTCGCGCTTCCCCCGGGTGCTGCTGGCGGCCGTCGTCGGCATGGCCCTGGCGGTGTCCGGCGCCGTGCTCCAGGCGGTCACCAGGAACCCCCTGGCCGACCCCTATCTGCTGGGTGTCTCCTCCGGTGCCTCCACCGGCGCGGTCGCGGTGCTCCTCCTGGGCATCGGCGGCAGCCTCAGCCTGTCGACCGGTGCGTTCCTCGGCGGCCTGGTCTCCTTCGCGCTGCTGTTGATCCTGCTCGGCGGGGGGCGGGTCGCCAATCCCTCCCGGGTGGTCCTCACCGGCGTACTCGTCTCGCAGTTCTTCGCCGCGGTCACGTCGGTCATCCTCATGGTGAGCGGCGATGCCAACTCCACCCGTGGCTTCACCTACTGGCTGCTCGGCACGCTCGGCGGCGCCCGCTGGGAAGGGGTCACCGGTACCGTCGTGATCATCCTGGTCGGGGTGGTCGCGGTCCAGTTCTTCGCGCCCGCCCTCGACGCATTCACCTTCGGCTGGGACTCCGCCGAGGCGCTGGGCGTCAACGTCACCGCGGCCCGTATCTGGCTGATGGTGCTGACCGCGGTCATGACGGCGGCGGCGGTGGCGGCCTCCGGTGCCATCGGCTTCATCGGCCTGCTCGTCCCGCACGCCGTCCGCATCCTGGCCGGCCCGACGCACCGCTCCCTGCTGCCGCTGTCCGCGATCGTCGGCGCCGTCTTCCTGATCTGGGTGGACGTGTTCGCGCGGACCGCGTTCTCCCCGCACGAACTGCCCGCCGGCGTCATCACCGCACTTCTCGGCGCGCCCGCGTTCGCGCTGGTCCTGAAGCGTCTGGAGTCCTGATGGGCCGTATCACCTCGACAGAACTCTCCTGGTCGGTCAAGGGCCATCAGTTGCTCGACTCCATCGACATGGCGGTCGAAGAGGGATGCACCGTGGGTCTCCTCGGCCCCAACGGTTCCGGCAAGTCGACCCTCCTGCGCCTGCTCGCCGGACTGCGCCGCCCCGACACCGGAACCGTGCGCTACGACGACACCAGCGTGCGGGACCTCGGCCGCCGGGTACTGGCCCGCCGGCTGGCCGTCGTCGAACAGGACGTCTCCGCCCACCACCACGTCAACGTCCGCCAGGTGGTGGAGCTCGGCCGCACACCGTTCCGAGGCCGCTTCGACGCGCTGACCGAGCACGACCGGCGCATCGTGGACGCGGCCCTGGAACGGACCGACATCACCGACAAGCAGCACCGCAGCTGGCACACCCTCTCCGGAGGGGAGAAGCAGCGGGCCCAACTCGCCCGCGCCCTGGCCCAGGAGCCCCGGGAGATCCTGCTCGACGAACCCACCAACCACCTCGACATCCGCCACCAGCTCGAACTCCTCGACCTGTTGACCTCGCTCGACGTGACCTCCGTAGTGGCCCTGCACGACCTCAACCTCGCCGCCCGCTACTGCGACCACATCGTGCTCCTGGACCAGGGCCGGGTGGCCGCCGCCGGAACCCCGGAGGCCGTGCTGACCCCGGACCTGATCGCGTCGGTCTACGGAGTGAAGGTGCTCGTCGACCGCGAGGACACCACCGGTGTCCTCCGCATCACCTACCTCGCCGCGGCGGCCGCGACCGGTACCGCGGCGGACGCGCTGGAACTCGACCGACGCTAGGCCGTGTCTGACAATTCCCGTCTGCTCCGCGGTGCCATGCACGCTCCCCCAGAGGGGGCACCCCCACTCGCCGCACCGGGCACAGACCCACGGACAACCAGTCCGAGGGCCCGCGCCCGGCACGCCGAGAGCACGCTCCCCCAGTCTCGGCTGCGCTCGACCGGGAGGTACCCCCACGACCCCGCGGAGCCGCCCTCCGGGCGACGACGGGAATTGTCAGACACGACCTGGGGCCCCGTCCGGCGGAGGGCTCAGGCGGGCCGCGGTGACGTGGCCCGGCTGCCCCACCGCCGGGCCCGCTGGGTCCCGACGAATCGGCAGACCACGTACAGACCGAACGAGATCGTGGTCACGTAGGGGCTGATGGGGAGGGAACTGCCCAGGGCCAGCAGAATGCCGCCCTCGATCGAGGCCACGGCGAAGACCACGCTCAGCAGCGGGAGCAGGACCGGCGAGGCGGTGACCCGGGACGCCGCGGCGGCGGGGGTGACGACCAGGGTGAGCACCAGCAGGGCGCCCACGACCTGTACGGAGAGGGCGACGGCCAGCCCGAGCACCATCATGAAGGCGAAGGAGAGCCCGCGTACCGGCACTCCTCGCGCCGCGGCCACGTCGGGGTCGGCACTGGCGAACGTGAGCGGCCGCCACATGACGATCAGCGCGGCGAGGACGACCGCCGAGGTGCCGAGCAGCCAGGCCGTCCGAGGCGTGTCCACCGCGACGATCTGGCCGGTCAGCAGACCGAACTTGTTGGCCGCCCGGCCCTTGTAGAGGGCGAGGAACAGGACGCCGAGGCCGAGCCCGAACGGCATCAGGATGCCGATGGCCGAGTTCCGGTCGCGGGCCCGGGTGCCCAGCGCCGCGATCACCGCGGCGGCGAGCAGCGAGCCGACGATGGACCCCACCACGATGTTCGTGCCCAGGAGCAGTGCCGCCGAGGCGCCGGCGAAGGAGAGCTCGCTGATGCCGTGCACCGCGAAGGGAAGATCGCGCAGGACGACGAAGATGCCGGCCAGGCCGCCGATGAGCCCGAGCGCGGCACCGGCGACGAGGGAGTTGCGGACCAGGACCAGCAGTTCGCCGTAGTGGTCGAAGTTGAAGATCTGCTGCCCTATACCGTCGGCGAACGTCATGGGCGTACTTCTGCTTTCGTTTCGGTGCGGTGGGCGGGGCCGGCCGGGTCGTCGGGTGTTCCGACGACCACGACGCGTCCGCGGACCCGGACGACGTCGACCTGGGTCCGGTACAGCCGGGACAGGGAGTCGGAGGTGAGAACCTCCTCCGGTGTCCCGACGCGATGGCCGCCGGGTGCCAGATAGAGAACGCGGTCGACGAGATCGAGTACGGGATTGATCTCGTGGGTCACGAAGACGACCGCTGTGTCGTGGGAGCGGCGGCGCGCGTCGACGAGTTCGGTGACCGCCCGCTGGTGGTGCAGGTCGAGCGAGGCCAGCGGTTCGTCGCACAGCAGGACGCGCGGGTCGGTGGCCAACGCCTGCGCTATACGGACGCGTTGGCGTTCGCCCCCGGAGAGCATGCCCAGCGGGACGTCGGCGTAGGCGGAGGCACCCACCGCTGCCAGGACGTCGTTCACCTGGCGGCGGACGGCGGCCCGGCGTCGGACCGGGCCGAACCGGTGTCCGTCGATGCCGAAGCGCACCAGGTCGCGGGCGCGCAGCAGCGCCTGGGCGGACAGTTCGGCCTGCTGGGGGATGTAGCCGATGTGCCGGGCCGCCTCGCGCGGGGAGCGGCCGAGGACGGTCAGCGTGCCGGCGGACAAGGACCGCAGGCCCAGCAGGGCCCGGACGAGGCTGCTCTTGCCCGAGCCGTTGGGCCCGAGCACGGCCAGGAATTCGCCCGGCCGCACATCGAGATCCAGGCCCTGCCACACCGTGCGTGGCCCGTAGGAGAGGGAGGCGGCGCGCAGCGCGATGACCGGTGCGCCGGCCCCGCCCCGGTCGTCGGAGGCGCCGCGTCGTGCGGGAGGTACGGAGGTCATGCCGGGCGGGCTCACTTGGCCAGGGCGGACGCGAGCGCGTCGACGTTGCCGCCCATCCAGGCGAGGTAGTCCTGGCCCTCGGGCAGGGTCTCGGTGACGGGAACGACGGGGACACCGGCCGCCTCGGCGGCGCTCTTGACCTTCTCGGTCTGCGGGCCGGAAGTCTGCTCGTTGTAGACGAGGACGTCGATCTGCTTGTCGCTGTAGAGGCCCAGGGTCTCCTGGAGGATCTTCGGGGACACGTCGTCGCCCTCCTCGATCGCCTCGCTGAACTCCTCGGGCGTCTTGTTCACCAGGCCGCTCGCCTCGGTGAGGTAGAGCGGCACGGGCTCGGAGATCCCGACGGCCTCGCCGCCGTGTGCCTTCTTGATGTCCGCTTCCTTCGCCTCAAGTCCGCCGAGCTTCTCCTTGAAGGAATCCGCGTTCTTGGTGAAGGCGGCGGCGTCGGAGGGATCGGCGGTGCCGAGGGCTGCGGCGATGCGGTCGACGAGCTTGGACACGGTGGGGAAGTCGTACCAGACGTGCTCGTTGAGCTCGCCCCCGGCGGGCGCGGTCCGGCCGGACACCTCGACGGCGTTGATGAGTTCCGCGGAGGAGTTGCCGCTGGTCTTGAGCATGCGGTCGACGAAGCCGTCGTAGCCGCCGCCGTTCTCGATGACGACCCTTGCCTTGGAGAGCGCCAGTTGGTTCTGGGTGTTGGCCTCGTAGGAGTGCGGGTCCTGGTCGGGGTCGCTGATGATCGAGGTGACGTCGACGCTGTCGCCGCCTATCTGCCGCGCTATGTCGCCGTAGACGTCGGTGGAGGCGACCACCGTGATCACGGAGGCCGAAGCGGTGCCGTCCGCGTTCTTGCCGGAGTCGGACGACGAGTCGCCGCATCCCGTCAGCAGGGCCAGGCCGGCACCGGTGATCAGCGCCACGCGCAGGGACGGGGAGAGGGGCATGAGGGTCCTCCGGGACGTGCAGGAAGTGCGAGTTCTCGCTCTGACCTCCGCCACGCTAGGTGAACATGAATGTCATGAAGCTCGCCAGAAGTGATTGATGTGGAAATCATTTCCATCTCTTTGCGGCCGCATGAGCCCGGCGTGGAGAACCCGAGGGGGAGGGGGTGGCGCTCAGGTGGTCCCGTCGCCGGGGTCCGGCGGGATGGCGGGAAGGTGGCACCGGTCGCAGACCCCGGTCAGCTCCACGGTGTGCTCGACCTCGGCGAACCGCGTGGACGCGGCCACGCTCTCCGCCCACTCCTCCACGGCTTCGGCCTCGACGACCGTACTGACACCGCAGACACGGCAGAGCAGATAGTGGCGGTGCCCCTCGGCGGGTCGGGGGCGGTAGAGCCGTTCCCCCGCCCTGTCTCTTATGACGTCGACCTGACCGGACCGGTCAAGGGCGTGAAGGGCCCGGTACACCGTGGTCAGGCCGATCGCGACGCCGTCCGCTTCGAGCGCCTCGTGCAACTCCTGGGCCGAGGCGAAGCCGGACGCCTGGTGCAGGGCGTGCATCACCGCGGTGCGCTGCCGCGTCGTGCGCAGCGGCGTCATCGGCCGGGTTGCTGGTGTCTCGCGCAGGCTGCCCACCTCCAGAGGCTGTGCTCATGGTAATCATTTCCATAATGGAGGCAAGGTGTCACTCTGGCGCGGCGGCAGGGATCGGCCTGTCGCACTCCCTAGTTATTGAATATGGATGTCATTACGGACTACTGTCGGCTCTGTCACGAGGCGGCCGCGCACGCGGCGTCAGGGGAGGGGGCCCTCATGACTTTCACGGACCGGACGTCCGGAGCGGGGAAGCTCGACGTCGAGCGGGACAGATGCGTCGGGGCGGGGCAGTGCGTGCTGGCCGCACCCGCCGTCTTCGACCAGGACGACCAGGACGGACTCGTGGTCGTCCTGGACCGCACCCCGCAGGCCGCCGAGGCGGACGCCGTGCGGGACGCCGTACGGGCCTGCCCCTCCGGCGCCATCACGCTGCGCTAGCCGCCTGTACCTGGCGCGGGCCGCGTGCGGCGGACCCGCCGCGAACGTCCGCCCCGATCCCTTCCCTCTCCTCACCGCTCCACCTGCCGTGGACCCATTCCGGCGCCTCGAACAGCCCGTAGAACGTCAAGGAGAAGCATGTCCAGACTGATAGATCGCCGTGTCTTCCTGCGCCGGAGCGCGACAGGGGCCGCGGCCGCGGCGTTGGGACCGGGCCTCCTGGCGGCGTGCTCCACCGATGAGCCGGTCGCCGACTCGAAGGCGGGTTCCGGTTCCTCGTCCCGCTCGGGCGGAACGCTGCGTGCCGCGTTCGTCGGAGGCGGCGCTTCCGAGTCCCTCGACTTCTTCAACGGACCCTCGGCCCTGGACCTGGTCCGGGCCCGCGCCTGGCACGGAACCCTGGGCAACCTCGACCCCAGTGGCGCGGACGGCGTGCGCTACGGGGTGCTCAAGGGCATCGACATCTCCGACGACCTCTCCACGTACACCCTGCACGTGCGGCCCGGAGTCCGCTTCACCGACGGCTCCCGGCTCACCTCCGTCGACATCCTGCACTCGCTCAGCGCCCTCGCGGCCAACAGCAAGCTGCCCGTCTACCGGCTCGCCGCCGCGAACTTCGACCTCTCCCGGGCCAAGGCGGACGGTGACCTCAAGGTCACCCTGCCCACGCTCCGGCCCATCGCCGACGGCCGCATGATCCTCTGTCAGGGCAACTTCCTCGTCGTCAAGGACGGCACGAAGAGCTTCCGCAAGGGCATGCCCAGCTGCGGCCCGTTCCGGCTGACCGAGTTCACCGCCGGACAGGGCGCTGCCTTCGAGCGGTACGACGACCACTACGGTCACGTGCCGCTCCTGGACGGCCTGGAACTGCGCTCGATCGCGGACTCGACCGCGCGGGCCGGAGCCCTCACCAGCGGCGAGATCGACTTCGCCCACGACCTCTCACCCGTCACCGCGCGCACCCTCGACGACAACGGAAAGGTCGAACTGGTCCCGACCGAGAGCCCCTACCTGGTCGGGCTCTCCTTCCAGATGAACATGAGCGCCAAGCCCTTCGACGACCCCCGCGTGCGGGAGGCGTTCAAGCTCGCGGTCGACCGGAAGGCCATGGTGGAGACCGTCTTCTACGGCAATGCCGAGGTCGGCAACGACCTGCCTGCCATCGGCTTCCCCGACTACGCGGAGGGGGTTCCGCAGCGGGCGCACGACCCGGAGCGGGCCCGCGCCCTGCTGAAGAAGGCCGGCGCCGACGGGATGAAGGTGACGTTGACGACCGGACCGGAGACCCCGGGCATGGTGGAGATGGCGACACTCTTCGTGGAGGACCTGAAGAAGGTCGGTGTCCGGGCGTCGGTCCGGGAACTGCCCGCGGGTCAGCTCTACGCGGACTTCCCGGCGTACGCGGCCCTGCCGCTGGCCGGCTCGTACCAGATGCCCATCCCCGCGCTGTCCACCTACCAGATGAGCACGGCGGGCGGTTCGCCGTCCGCCTTCGGCTGGAAGGAGACCGCGACCGACACTCTGGTCGCCAGGGCCCGTGCCGCGAGCGACCCGGCCGAGGCGAAGGAGCTGGGCACCCAGGCGCAGCGCACGCGCTGGGAGGACGGCAACCAGGTACTGCCGGTCTTCAAGCCCAACCTCAACGCCCGGACCAAGGGAGTGACCGGGATACGGGAGGACCTCTTCGAGCAGTTCCCCGGCTTCTCGCAGGCATCACTGGGGTGAGCCCGATCGCCTTCGTCGGCCGGCGCCTCATGGCGGCGGCCGTCCTGCTCGTGCTGCTGTCGGCCGTGATCTTCGCGGCCACGGCGGTGCTTCCGGGGGACGCGGTCAGCGCGGTCGCCGGGCCGGACGCCCCCGAGGCGCAGCGTGCCGCCGTGCGCGCCGAACTCGGGCTCGATCGGCCGGCGGCCGAGCGGTACGCGGACTGGGTGGCGGGAGCGGTCCGGGGCGATCTGGGCCGCGGCTTCGTGGGGGACCGGCCGGTCGGCGAGGTGCTGGCGACCCGGCTGCCGAACAGCCTGTTCCTCGCCGGGCTGACACTCGCCGTCACCGCGCCGCTCGCCACGCTGCTGGGCCTGTGGACCGGACTGCGTCGGGGCGGCGCCGACCGCTTCGTCTCCACGGCGGCCCAAGTCCTGGCCGCAGTACCGGAGTTCGTCATCGCGGCGCTGCTCGTCGCGGTGCTCTCGGTGTGGCTGGAACTGCTCCCGCGGGTCTCCGTGATCCCCCTGGGCGGAACACCGCTCGACGTCCCGCACGCGCTGATCCTGCCCGTGCTGACGCTCAGCGCGGTCGGTGTCGCGGTGGCGACGAGGCTGCTGCGGGTCTCCGTGGCGGACGCGGCCGCCACCCCCTACTGCGAGGCCGCGCGGCTCAACGGCGTGCGCGGGGTCCGGCTCGCGGTCCGGCACATCCTGCCCAACGCCGCCGGCCCCGCCGTGCAGGCGCTCACCCTCACCACCGGCGCCCTGGTCGGCTCGGCGGTGGTCGTGGAGAACGTCTTCGACTACCCGGGCATCGGCCGCGAACTGCAACTGGCCGTCGTGGCAAGGGACATACCGATGGTGCAGGGCATCGCCACCGCCCTGGCCGGGGTGATGCTCCTGGTGCTGCTGGCGGGCGACATCTGCGGGCGGATACTGGGCGCCGGGAAAGGCCACGAACGATGACGACGGTCCTCACCTCGCCGAGCCGGCGGACCCGATCGCGACCCGAGGCGTCACGACGCCGACGGCTGCCGCTCCTCACCGCGACCGGCGCCCTGCTCGTCCTCCTGCTCGCTCTGCTGGGACCGCTTCTCGCCCCGCACAGTCCCACCGCCCAGCTCGCGGCGCCCTTCCAGCAGCCCGACGGCCGCTTCCTCCTCGGAACCGACGTGCTGGGCCGGGACGTGACGAGCCGGGTACTCGGCGGCGGTCGCACCATCGTGCTCACCGCGCTGGCGGGCACGGCGGGGGCCGGAGCCGTCGGGCTCACGGCCGGGGTTCTGGCCGCCATGATGTCGCGCCGACTGGGTGATCTGCTGTTGCGCTGCGTCGACGCGCTGGCCGTGTTCCCCGCACTCCTCCTCGTCCTCGTCCTGGCCGCGGGGTTCCCCGGCAGCCACATCGCCCTCGTCGCGGCGGTCACCCTGGCCACCGCTCCGTTCTCCACGCGCGTCCTGCGCGCGGCGGCCGACACGGTTCTCAGCAGCGGATACGTCGAGGCCGCGCGGTCCCGGGGCGACTCCCGGTGGGCCGTGCTGCGCCACGACGTCCTGCCCAACATCGCCGGACCGGCCCTGATGGACACCGCGCTGCGCCTGGTGGCTTCCCTCCACCTCACGGCCACCGCCGGGTTCCTGGGTCTCGGTGCGGGCGGGGCGGCACCGGACTGGGGGCGCATGGTGAGCGAGAACGTCCCCGGCGCGACGCTCGCCGCCGCGCCGTTTCTCGCTCCCGCGCTGCTGCTGGTGCTGCTGTCGGTGTGTGTCGGCCTCCTGGCCGGGCAGTTGGCGGACGCCGTGGGGCGGGGTGCCGGATGACGGGACGTGACACACCTCAGGGGCCGGACGCCGGTGGTCCGCTCGCCGAGACGAGGGGGCTGACGGTGGGCCCGGTGGACGGAGGGCCGCCCGTGCTGAGCGATGCCTCCCTCGCGGTGGCTCGCGGACAGGTGCTGGGCGTCGTCGGCAGATCGGGATCGGGCAAGAGCAGTCTGGCGTACAGCCTGCTCGGCCACGTCCGCCCCGGTCTGCGGGTACGGGCCGGCACCGTCCGGGTGGCCGGACTCGACCCCTTCGGCAAGGCGGAGGCCCGTCGGCTGCGCGGCCGTGTGGTGTCGTTCCTGGGACAGGAACCCGCCTCGTCGCTCAACCCCGCGCTCCGGATCGGGACACAGCTCGCCGAGGCCGTAAGGCTCCGCACACCCGGGGCGCGCCGTGACGAAGTCCAGGCGCTGGTGCGGGAGTTGCTTGTGTCCGTGCGGCTGCCTGCCGACCGGGCGTTCCTGCGGCGGCTGCCCCGGCAGGTGTCGGGAGGTCAGGCCCAGCGGGTGGCCCTCGCCCTGGCCCTGTCCGGCGGACCGAGCATGCTGGTCCTCGACGAGCCCACAAGCGGACTGGACCCGGTCCTGGCGGACGGGATGCGGACCCTGCTGGCCGACGTCCTGTCCGGGGGAGACCGTGCCGCACTGCTGGTCAGTCACGATCCGGTGTGGCTGGGGTCGGTGGCGGACGACGTGATCCGTCTGGAACAGGGCCGCATCGTCCCGCAAGGCCCCGAGGCGCCCTTCCCGGCCGTTCGGCCCTCGCGGAGCCCGTCGCGCGAGGACCGTGGCCCGGAGGCTCCCCGCACCGGCGCCTCGGAGGGTCTCTTCGTGCGGGGCCTGCACGCTGCGCACGGGCCGGTCGGCGTGCTGCACGACGTCTCCCTCACGGTTCCGCAGGGCTCCTGCACCGCTGTGCTGGGCGTGTCGGGCTCGGGGAAGTCCACCCTGGCCCGATGCCTGGTGGGGCTGCACCCCGTGGCAGGGGGAAGTGTCGAGTGGCGCGACAGCGGTACTCCGCGGCGTCGCGGGTCGCCGGTGCAACTCGTCGCGCAGGATGCGCGCGGCGCCCTCAACCCGCGCGAGCGAGTGGCCGACGCGCTCGCACGACCGCTTCGAGGGACACGCGGCCGAACGGTCCGAGAGACCTGGGATGAATCCGTGCGGCTGCTCGGCCTGGTGGGCCTGGAGGCGGACGTACTGAGCCGCAGACCGGGGGAGTTGTCCGGGGGCCAGCGCCAGCGCGTGGCGCTGGCCAGGACGCTGGCGGCCGAGCCGCGCGCCGTGGTCTGCGACGAGGTCACCTCCGCGCTCGACGGGGAGACGGCGAGCGGAATCCTCGATCTGCTGGACTCGCTGAGGCGCACGCAAGGTCTGACGGTGGTGATGGTGACGCACGATCTGAGCACCGCGGCGACCCGGGCCGACCAGGTGGTCGTCCTGGACGAGGGCCGGGTGGCCGAGGCGGGTCCGGCCGACCGGGTGCTGGAGCATCCCGAACACCCGGTCACCCGGGAACTGCTCGCCCGTGCGGCCGGCCACGCCCTCACGGGGTCGGAGCGGCCTCGGTGAAGGGGCTGTTACGGAGGCGGAGGGACCGGCCGAACCGGCTCCGTGGAGGGGCGCCCCGCCCGCCCGGCGCCCCTCCGCCCGACGTGCTACGGCTGCCGCACCTGCTGTGCGAGTGCCGCCTTGTCGACCTTGCCCACCGCGGTGAGCGGGAGAGCGGCCACCTGGACGATCTCGTCCGGGGTCTTGTAGGCCGCCAGTCCCCGTCGTTCGAGGTGGGCGGCCACCTCCCGTATGCCGGGAGCCTGCCCGGAGCAGACCAGAAAGGCGATGGTCCGCTCCCCGCGGCGTTCGTCCGGGACCCCGACGAGCGCCGCCGCGGTGATCAGCGGATGGGTGAGCAACTGCTCCTCCACCTCGACCGCGGCGATCTTCTCGCCTCCGCGGTTGATCTGGTCCTTGATCCGGCCCACCACCACGAGATGCCCGGTCGGCAGCCGCCGCACGAGGTCACCGGTCCGGTAGTGGCCGTCCGGGGTGAACGCGGTCCGGTTGTGGTCCTCGGCACGGTAGTAGCCACGCAGGGTGTACGGCCCCCGGGTCAGCAGTTCCCCCGCCGCGCCGTCCGGGACGGGCCTGCCCTCGCCGTCCACCACCAGGATCTCGTCGTCCGGGGAGACGGGCCGTCCCTGGGTGGCGCAGACGAGGTCCTCCGTGTCGTCGAGGCGGGTGAGGTTGATCAGCCCCTCCGCCATGCCGAAGACCTGCTGCACGGTGGCTCCCAGCGCCGGGCCGAGCTTGCGGGCCTGCTCCTCCGGCAGGCGTGCCCCGCCGACCTGGACGACCGCGAGACTGCCGAGGTCCCAGTCGCCGGACGCGGCCTCGTCCACCCAGTGGGGGACGAGCGGAGGGGTGAGCGAGGTGAGGGTCACGCCCTCTCGCTCCACCAGTGCGAAGGCCGTCTGCGGACTGGGGTCAGGTGCGACGACGACGGTTCCGCCGGCCATCAGGGTGCCGAGGACGCCCGGACAGGCGAAGGTGAAGTTGAACCCGATCGGGAGCACCGCCAGGTACACCGTGCTCTCGTCGAGGGCGCAGACCTCCGCGCAGGCGCGGGCGTTGTAGGCGTAGTCGTCGTGCGTCCTGGGGATGAGCTTGGGCAGGCCGGTGGTGCCGCCCGACAGCAGCAGCAGGGCGAGGTCCCCGGGTTCGGCGCCGCCGTCGTCGGAACCGGGCGCGGCGGGTGCTGGCAGCGGGGTGGGCTCAGCCGCCCGCAGCTCCTCGAAGGAGACGAAGCCGCTCTCCCGGCCGGGGTCGCCCACCACGACGACGGTCCGCGGCGAGCGGCCGGGACCGTGTTCGGCCTGCACCGTTCGCATCAGCTCCCGGTGGTCGAACCGGGCGTGCCGGTCGGGGACCACGCAGGCCACCGCCTGGGAGACGCGCACCAGATGACCGATCTCGCGGCGCCGGTGGCCGGGCATGGCGTGCACGGGGACCGCTCCGAGGCGTTGGAGCCCGAACCAGACGAGGACGAACTCCGCGCGGTTCGGAAGTTGGACCACCACCCGGTCACCTCGTCCGATGCCGTGCCGGCGCAGTCCGTTCGCGACGCGGTCGGCTTCGCAGTCGAGTTCCGCGTAGGTCCACCGACGGTCTCCGTCGACCAGGGCGACGCGGTCTCCGTGGTCGGCCGCGGCCCGGCGCAGGCGGGCGCCGAACGTCACCCCCTCCCAGTGCCCGGCGGCTCGGTAGTGGTCCGACTCCGCCTCGGACCAGGTCTGTTGGGTCTCGGTCATGGGAGTTCTGCCTCTCGTGCGGAGCCTTTGGCTCTGGCGCCGCGGCTCGTTGTGTGGCTACGATGTGAACTATAGAAATGATAATCATTTCTATCTAGAGTGGCTCGGGTGCCCCGCGAGGCAGATCGGACGCCGACAGCGACGACGGCGGCCCGCGGCCAACTCCCCACCCCATCCGACCGGAAGGGCCCATCGGTGAGCGATGAAGCAGTCGTCCAGAAGCGGACACCGGAACGTGACAGCGACCCTCACTCGGCGACCGAGGTACGGGAGGCGGTGGCCCGTGCCCTCGACATGGCGCCACAGGAGCTGGACGACGACCGGGACCTCTTCGAACTCGGCCTCGACTCGCTGATGTTGATGTCCCTGGTCGGCGCCTGGCGGCGGGCAGGCAGCACGGTCACCTTCCAGGACCTGACGCGAACCCCGACCCTGTCCGCCTGGACGGACCTGCTCCGGCAGACACAACACTCCGGGACATCTCCGGACGCTCGCCCCGCCCAGCCCGCCCCGGCGGACTCCGAGGACCGCACGGAGTGGTTCGCCCCGGCCACGATGCAGCACGCGTACTGGATCGGACGCCAGGACGGCCACCCGCTCGGCGGCGTCGCCGCCCACTTCTACGTCGAACTCGACGGCCACGAGGTCGACCCGGACCGGCTGGACACCGCCCTGCGGGCGCTCGTGCAGCGGCACGGCATGCTCAGGGCCGTCTTCGACGACGAGGGGCGGCAGCGCTTCGGGACGCCCCGTACGCCGCTCACCCTCCACGATCTGAGGGCGCACACCCCCGAGGAGGCCGCGGCCGAACTGGAGGAACTGCGCGAACGCAACACCCACGCACGCCCCGATGTCACCGCGGGAGAAGTCTTCCGCGTGAGCCTGTGCCTGCTCCCCGACCGTCGCACCCGGCTCCAGATCGACCTGGACATGATGGCAGGGGACGCGCTCAGTCTGCGTGTCCTGCTGTCCGACCTGCGCCGCTTCTACGAGTATCCCGACGACCCGCCCCGCGAGCTCACCCTCGACTACCGCCGCTACCTCGTGGAACACGCGGCGCGCCGCAAGTCGGAACGCGAGGAGCACGCCGCCTGGTGGCGGGAACGCCTGCCGGACCTGCCGCGCGCCCCACGTCTGCCGACGACCGTCGACCCGCTCACCCCGGTCAGCGCGGACGACACGGCGCTCACCCACTCACGCCGCCTGCACCACTGGCTGTGTCCCGCCGAGAAAGCGGCCCTGATCAGTGCCGCCCGACGGCACGGCCTCACCCCCGCGGCCGCCCTTGCGACCGCCTTCGCCGAGGTCATCGCGGCCTGGAGCGACAGCCGGCGCTTCCTGCTCAACCTCCCGCTGTTCGACCGGGAGACGTTCACCCCGGACGTGGCCGGCCTGGTCGGTGACTTCAGCAGCTCGGTCCTGCTGGACGCCGATCTGAGCGAGCCGCTGCCGTTCGCGCGTCAGGCCCGAGGACTCCAGGAACGCCTTCAGCAGGGCATCTCCCACGGAGCCTACGGCGGCGTCGAAGTGCTCCGGGACCTCGCGCGGGCCGAAGGGTCTCCGGTCCTGGCCCCGGTCGTCTACACCAGTGCCATCGGGCTCGGCGAGATCTTCGAGCAGGACGTCCAGAAGAGCTTCGGCCGCCCCTCGTGGATCATCTCGCAGGGCCCCCAGGTCTACCTGGACGCCCAGGTCACCGAACTCGACGACGGGCTCCTCCTCAACTGGGACGTCCGCGACGGCGTGTTCGAAGCCGGCGTGCCGGACGCCGCGTTCGACGCCTACCGCGGTCTTATCACCCGGCTGATCGCGGACCCCGGCGCCTGGGACCGGCCCGTGGACGGCCTCCTCGCCCCCGACGTCCTGCCCCGGCGCGCGGTGGCCGCACTGCCGCCGACGCCCCTCCCGGACCGTGCCCTGCACACCCGGTTCTTCCGGCTCGCCGCGACCGAGCCGGACCGCGCCGCGGTCGTCGGCGCCGACGGGGACACCCTCACCTACGGCGAACTCGGCCGCACCGCACGGCGGATCGCCACCCTGCTGCGCGACCACGGAGTACGCGAGGGCGACACCGTGGCCGTGACGCTGCCCAAGGGCGCCGACCAGATCGCCGCGGTCCTGGGCATCCTCGCCGCCGGCGCCGCCTACGCCCCCGTCGGCGTCGAACAGCCCGCCGTACGCCGCGCACGCATCCACTCCGTCGCCGCCGCCTCCGCCGTCCTCACCGACCGCGACCACGCCCACCTCTGCGGGGACGTCTCACCGGCTCCGGTGCTGTTCCTGGAGGACGCGGCGGCGCTGCGCCCGTCACCCGTCGCCCACCCGGACCTCGCCCTGCCCGCCTACGTGCTGTTCACCTCGGGCTCCACCGGTGTGCCCAAGGGCGTCGAAGTGCCGCATCGCGCGGTCGTCAACACCATCGAGGCGATGGAGGAACAGTTCGGCCTGGGTCCCGACGACCGCACGCTCGCCCTGTCCGCCCTCGACTTCGACCTCGCCGCCTGGGACATCTTCACCCCGCTGTCCCTGGGCGGACAGGTGGTCACCGTGGGGCAGGAGCACCGCAGGGACGCCCACCACTGGGCGCACCTGGTGCGTACCCACGGCGTGACCCTCGTGCAGTGCGTACCCGCCCTGCTGGACCTGCTGATGGCCGCCGCGCAGGAGGAGGGCCTCGGCGACCGGCTGCGGATGGTGCTGCTCGGCGGGGACTGGGTCGGGCTCGGCCAGCCCCGCAGGCTGCGGGCCCTGGTGCCGGACTGCCGCTTCGTGGCGCTCGGCGGTATGACCGAGGCCGCCGTGCACTCGACGGTGTTCGAGGTGACGGACACGGACCCGGCCTGGAAGTCCGTCCCCTACGGGGTTCCGCTGCGCAACATGCGCGCCCGTGTGGTGGACGGCCGGGGGCGCGACTGCCCTGACCTCGTACCCGGAGAGCTGTGGGTCGGCGGCCCCGGTGTCGCCGGCGGCTACCGCGGCGACCCGGCGCGCACGGCGGAACGGTTCGTCGAGTACGACGGCGAGCGCTGGTACCGCAGCGGTGACCTGGCGCGCTACCGGACCGACGGGGTGCTGGAGTTCCTCGGCCGCGCCGACCACCAGGTGAAGATCGGCGGCCACCGGATCGAGCTCGGCGAGGTCGAGTCCGCGCTGGAGGACGATCCCGCCGTGCGGCACGCGGTCGCCGCCGTGCTCGACGCGCCCGTACGGCACCTCGCCGCGGCCGTGTCAGCCCCGGTGCGGGCACCCGATCCGGAACAGGTCCGGGTCCGGGCGGCGGAGCGGCTGCCCGCGTACATGGTCCCGGAGCGGGTGCTCGTCCTGCCCGAACTGCCGCTGACCGCCAACGGGAAGCTGGACCGGGCGGCCGTCAAAGCCGCCCTGACCGAGGCGGCGGGCCGGGGCGGCCCGCGTGTCTCGCCGCCCTCCGGCCCGGTGGAGACCCTGGTGGCCGCCGAGTGGGCCGATCTGCTCGACGTGGCCGAAGTGGGCCGGGAGAGCAGCTTCTTCCTGCTGGGCGGGGACTCGCTCGTCGCGACCCGCCTCATCGGCCGGCTGCGTGCCGCCGGGTTCCCCGGCGCCCGCGTGGCCGACCTCTTCGCCCGCCCCGTCCTCCAGCACTTCTGCGAGACACTGCACCCCGCGGCGGCCGCCGAAGCGGCACCGGTCCCGGCCGCGGCACTCGGGATCGTGCCCGACCCCGAGCGGGCGTACGACCCCTTCCCGCTCACCGACGTCCAGGCCGCCTACCACACCGGACGCGACCCGCGCTTCACGCTCGGCGGTGTCGGCACCTGGCACTACACGGAGTTCGACGGCCCGGACGTCGACCTCGGCCGCCTGGAACAGGCATGGAACACCCTCGTCCGACGGCACGGGATGCTCCGGGCGGTCGTGGAGGACCGCCACCAGCGTGTCCTGCCCGACGTACCGCCCCTGACCATCCCGGTGCGGGACGTTCCCGTCGACGGCGCCACCGAAGCCCTCGCCGGGCTGCGCGCCGGCCTGTCGCAGCAGGTCCGCGATCCCTCCCGGTGGCCGCTCTTCGCGGTCGAGGCGGTGCGCTACCGCGTCGGAGCGGGGGAGTCGGAGATACGGACCCGCGTCGGCGTCGGACTCGACTACCTCGTCCTCGACGCCCTCTCCATCACCACGCTCTACGCCGAACTCACCACGCTCTACGCCGACCCTGAGCACGAACTGCCGCCCGTCGACGTGTCGTTCCGGGACTACCTGACCGGACTGCCGCGGGACCCGGAACCGGCTGAACGGGCCCGCGCCCACTGGCGGGCACGGCTGGCCGAACTGCCGCCGCCGCCCGCCCTGCCCCTCGACCGGGACCCGGCCGGCGTCGAGGCGCCCGCCTTCACCCGGCGCAGGACGACCCTGCCCGCCCAGGACTGGCGGTCCGTCAAGCGCGCGGCGGCCGCGCGCGGCCTCACCCCCTCGACCGTCCTGCTGGCCCTCTACGCGGAGGTGCTGGAGGCGTGGAGCGGAACGGACGCACTCACCGTGACGCTCACGCTTTTCAACCGGCGGGACGTACACCCCCACATCCACCGGGTCCTCGGCGACTTCACCTCGCTGTCCCTGGCGGCTCACCGGCGCGATGGGGCCTCCTGGCTCGCCGCGGCCGTCGCCCTTCAGCACCGTCAGGCGGAGGACTTCGACCACGCGGACGTTCCGATCGACTGGCTGCTACGGGAGTTCGGCCGACGCACGGGAACCGTGGACGCCGCCGCGCCCGTGGTGTTCACCAGCGCCATCGGCGTCGGCGACGCGACGCTGGCAGGTCCGGGCACAGGATTTCCGGAGAAGGTCTGGGGCATCTCGCAGTCCCCTCAGGTGTGCCTGGACAACCAGGTCACCGAGGAGTCCGGGAACCTGGTCATCACCTGGGACGCGGTCGAGGAACTCTTCGCCGAAGGTGTCCTGGACGCGATGTTCGCCGCCTACGAACGGCTGCTCCGGCACGCCGTGTCCGCCGACTGGGACGCCCCGCTGCCGGACCTGCTGCCCGCCTCCCAGTACGCGCGGCGGGAGTCCGCCGCACGGGAGGCCGCCCTGGAACCGGTCGTCCCGCGCCTGCTGCACGAGGCGTTCTTCACCCGGGCCGGGACCACACCCGACCGCACCGCCCTCGTGACGACCTCGGGGCATGAGGTGACCTACGGAGCCCTCGCCGACCAGGCGCTGCGCACGGCCGCCGCCCTCGAAGCGGCCGGCGTACGCGCGGGCGACCTCGTCGCGGTCACGCTGCCCAAGGGCCCGGAGCAGATCGCGGCGGTCCTCGGCGTCCTCGCGGCGGGAGCCGCCTATGTGCCGCTCGGTCTCGAACAGCCCGCCGCCCGCCTGGACCGGGTGCATTGCACCGCCGCCTTCCGCGTGGTCCTCGGCGGTTGGCCCAGTACCGGCGAGGGCGGCCCCCGGTCCCTCTCCTTCACCGACACGCAGCGCCACGAGCCGCTGCCCGCACCGCGGGACCGGGACCCCCGCACCCTCGCCTACGTGATCTTCACCTCGGGGTCCACGGGTGAACCCAAGGGCGTGGAGATCACCCACGCCGCGGCCTGGAACACGGTCGCGGACATCAACGCCCGGCACGGCATCTCCTGGGACGACCGCGTCTTCGCGCTCTCGGCACTCGACTTCGACCTGTCGGTGTACGACGTCTTCGGGCTGCTCGCCGCGGGCGGCTCCCTGCTCCTTCCCACCGAGGACCAGCGACGCGAACCGGCCCGTTGGCCCGCCCTGCTGGACCGCCACCGGGTGACCGTCTGGAACACCGTCCCGGCCCTGCTCGACCTCCTCCTCGACGCCTGCGAACAACAGGACCCGGAGACCGGCCGCGTCACGAGACTGCGGATCGCGTTCGTCTCCGGCGACTGGATCGGGCTCGACCTGCCCGCCCGGCTGGCCGCCCGCACCGCGCTGCCCTGCGCCTTCGTCGCCATGGGCGGCGCGACCGAGGCCGCCATCTGGTCCAACACGCTCACCGTCGAGGAACTCGACCCCGGTTGGGTCTCCATCCCCTACGGGCGTCCACTGACCGGGCAGCGCTACCGCGTGGTCGACCGTGACGGGCGGGACTGCCCCGACTGGACGCCGGGCGAACTGTGGATCGGCGGAGAGGGACTGGCCCGCGGCTACCTGGCCGATCCGGTCCGCACCGCGGAGAAGTTCGTCGAACAGGACGGGCTGCGCTGGTACCGGACCGGTGACCTGGGGCGCTTCCGGGAGGACGGACTGCTGGAGTTCCTCGGCCGGCTCGACAGCCAGCTGAAGATCGCCGGGCACCGGATCGAGGCCGGCGAGATCGAGGCCGCGCTGGAGTCCCACCCCGGTGTCGCACGGGCCGCCGTCGTGGCGGTGGGGGAGCGTACCGCCAAGCGCCTGGCCGCCTTCGTCGTACCCCTCGAAGCGGCGAACGGCGCGGCAGCGGAACAACCCCCCGCGTCCACCCCACTGATAGAGGATCTGTTCGCGCTGCTCGCCGAACGGGTGCCCGCCCACGCCGTCCCCTCCCGCATCCGACCGCTGCCCGCCCTCCCGCTCACCGCGAACGGCAAGGTCGACCGGGGAGCCCTGGCGGACCTCGCCGGCCCGGAGACCGTGACCGGCCGGGCCGAACCGCCACAGGGCGACACCGAAGCGGCACTGGCCGGGCTGTGGGGCGAGTACCTGCCGCACTGGACGCCGGACCGCAACGCCAACTTCTTCACCGCGGGCGGCGACAGCCTCACCGCACTGCGCCTGCTCACCGCGATCGAGCGCCGCTTCGGGGCCACCGTGCCCGTCCGCCGCTTCTTCGCCACCCCGACCGTGGCCGCGCTCGCCGCGGACCTCACGCGCACGCTCGCGGCCCACGGGACCGCCTACGAGACCGGAGAGCTGTGAACATCGCTGAACTGCTGGCCCGTTACGCCGACGACGGTGTGGTGCTGTGGGCCCAGGACGGGCAACTGCGCTTCCGCGCCCCCCAGGGCCGTCTCACCGACACGCACCGGGACGAACTGCGGACCCACAAGGAAGCCATCCTGCGCCACCTCCAGGCGCAGGAGCCGGTCCTGCGCGCCGACCCGGACGCCCGCCACGAGCCCTTCCCGCTCACCGACATCCAGGCCGCCTACCTCATCGGCCGCACCGACGCCTACGCCTACGGCGGCGTCGGCTGCCACGCCTACGTCGAACTGGAATACCCCGACCTCGACGTCGAGCGCGTTACCGCCGTGTGGCGGGAACTCGTCCGGCGCCACGACATGCTCCGCGCCGTCATCCACCACGACGGCTACCAGCAGGTGCTGGCCGACGTGCCCGACCTGGCCATCGGAGCCGACGATCTCACGGCCCTCCCGCAGGCCACGGCCGACGCGGCGGTGGAACGCACCCGCGAACGGCTGGCCACGCGCGAGGCGCCCACGGACCAGTGGCCGCTGTTCGACATCCATGTGAGCCGCACCGCCGGGCGCGCCGTCCTCCACCTCGCCTTCGACATGCTCGTCGTCGACCACGCGAGTCTGCGCCTCCTGCTCGCGGAGTTCCAGCGGAGCTACGCCGGTGACACCCTCGCCGCTCCGCCGGAGATCACCTTCCGCGACTACGTCCTGGCCCGCCGTGCCCTCGCCGACACCGACGCCTGCGCCCGCGACCGCGCCCACTGGACCGAGCGGCTCGACGCCCTGCCGCCCGCCCCCGAACTGCCCCTCGCCGAGGAGTGGGAGGCGGCGGTGTGCGAGCGGGGAGGCGCCGCGGACCCCGACGGCCCGGTCGTGTTCCGCAGGTTGGAGGTGCTGCTTCCCGCCGCTGACCGGGACCGCCTCACCGAGCGGGCCGCGCGGCGCGGACTGACCCTCTCCACGGCTCTGCTCACCGCGTACGCCGAGACGGTCGGGCACTGGTCGCGCACCGGCCGCTTCACCCTCAACGTGCCGACGGTGGACCGGCTCGACCTGCACGCGGACGTCGGCCGCCTGGTCGGCGACTTCACCTCGCTCGAACTGCTGGCCGTGGACCTGGACACCCCGGCCTCGTTCGCGCAGCGGACGCGGAGCACGGGGGAGCAGCTGCTGGAGGACCTCGCGCATCCCCTGTTCACCGGTTCGGACGTGCTCGCCGAACTCTCCCGCCGGGCCGGCTCCCCGGTCCTGATGCCGGTCGTCTTCACCAGCGCCCTGGGCGGTGGCGCCACGGCCGAGGGAGTGCCTCCCGAGGTGACGTACGCCGTGACCAGGACGCCGCAGGTGTGGCTCGACTGCCAGGTCATGCACCGCGGTGACACGCTCAGCCTGTCCTGGGACATCCGTGAGGGCGCGCTCAGCCACGGAGTGGCCGACGCCATGTTCGCGGCGTACACGGCCCTCGTCCGGACGCTGTCCGCCGAGGGCGAGGCCGGTGAGGCCGCCTGGGACGCACCCGCCGTGATCCCGCTGCCGGAGGAGCAGGCGGTGCGCCGGAACCTGGTCAACGCCACCGAGGGCCCCGTGCCGGACGCGCTCCTCCACGAACCCGTCCTCACCCAGGCCGCCGTGACACCGGACGCCGTCGCGCTCCGCACACCCGAACTCACCCTGACCTACCGGCAGCTCGTCACCCGGGCGAGCGTGCTCGCAGAGGCGCTCACGGCGTCCGGACTGCGTCCCGGGGAACCCGTGGCCATCTGGGCGGACAAGGGCTGGGAGCAGGTGGTCGCGGTCTTCGGCACCCTCATGGCGGGCGGCGCGTACCTGCCCGTCGACACGGCCCAGCCGCCCGCCCGCCGGGACACGATCCTCTCGGACGCCGGTGTCCGCACGGTCCTCACCCAGTCCTGGCTCGCCGAACTCGACGACCTCCCCGAGGGGGTCACGGCCGTCCCCGTGGACCTCCTTCCCGAAGACACGGCGACCGCGCCCGGCACGCCGGTGCCCCGGCGCGATCCGGACGACCTCGCCTACGTCATCTACACCTCGGGCTCCACCGGCACGCCGAAGGGCGTGATGATCAGTCACCGGGCCGCCCTGAACACCGTCGAGGACATCAACCGCCGCTACGCCGTGACCGGCCGCGACCGCGTCCTCGGGATCGCGGGACTCGGCTTCGACCTGTCCGTCTACGACCTGTTCGGTCCTCTCGCGGTGGGCGCGACCCTCGTCCTGCCCCAGGCCGAACGGCGCGGCGACCCCTCCCACTGGGCCGAACTGGTCCGTGGCTTCGGGGTCACCGTCTGGAACTCGGTCCCGGGCCAGCTCCACATGCTCTGCGACTGGCTGCGCTCGGAGCCCCCCGCCGACGACCCCTCCCTGCGGCTCGCGCTGATATCCGGGGACTGGATACCGGTCGCCCTGCCGGACCAGGCGCGGGCGCTCCTGCCCGGCCTGGAGGTCATCTCCCTGGGCGGTGCCACCGAGGGTTCCATCTGGTCCATCGCCCACCCGGTCGGCGAGGTCGACACCACCCGCCCGAGCATCCCCTACGGACTGCCCCTCACCAACCAGACGTTCGCCGTCCTCGACCGGCAGCTGCGGCCGCGGCCCGAGTGGGTGCCGGGGGAGCTGTACATCGGAGGCGCCGGCGTCGCCCTGGGCTACTTCGGCGACGAGCGGCGCACGGCCGAGCGGTTCCTCACCGACCCCGTGACCGGTGAGCGCGTCTACCGCACCGGCGACCTCGGGCGGTACCTGCCCGACGGGACCATCGAGTTCCTGGGCCGGGAGGACGCCCAGGTCAAGATCCGCGGCTACCGGGTCGAACTCGCCGAGGTCGAGGCCGCCGTACAGGCCCATCCCGATGTCGCCGCGGGCGCGGTGGTCGTCGACGACTCGGCGGCGGGCGGGCGTCGCCTCGCGGCGTTCGTGGAGACCGCCCGCAAGGACGGTACGGAGCCGGACGCCGGCGGCCCGCGTGCGGGCCGGTCCCAGGCACGCGCGGCAGCCGCGGAAGCCGTACGAGAAGCCTCGTCGGCCGTGGACGCCGCACGACTCACGGAGTTCCTGGCGGCCCTCGACGAGGTGGCGCTCGCCGAGATGACCCGCGTCCTCGCCGGCTCCGGAACCCTCGGCGGAGGCGCCCCGCGCACCGCCGACGAGGTGGGCACAGCGCTGGGCGCGACGCCCCGTCACCGGCACATCGTGCGCCGCTGGCTGGGGGCCCTGGCCGCCCGGAACCGGCTCACCCACAGCGCGTCGGACGACACCTACACCGGACTCGTGCCCGTCTCCGACGACGAGGCGGAGCGCGGCTGGCGGCGGGCCACGGAGCTGGAGCAGCGGATCGGGTGGAGCAGCGAGCTGCTCACCGTCATGCGCACCTGTGCCGAACGACTGCCGGAGCTGGTCTCCGGCGCCACCGGCATCCGGGAACTGCTGTTCCCGGGGGCGTCGACGGAGGCCGCGGACGCCGCCTACCGCGACAACCTCGCCATCCGCCACCTCAACCGTGCCGTGGTCGCCGCACTGCGCGAGACGGCGGCGGCCCACACCGGTGAGGAGCGGATGCGCGTCCTCGAAGTGGGCGGCGGAGTCGGCGGCACCACCGGCGAACTCATCCCCGTCCTCGCCGAGTTCGGCGTCGACTACCTGTTCACGGACGCCTCCGCGTTCTTCCTGAACGAGGCCCGTGAGCGGTTCGCCGACCACGCCTGGTTCCGATGCCGGCGCTTCGACGTGGACGAGGACCCGCGCGCCCAAGGCCTGCTGCCCAACACCTTCGACGTGGTGATCTGCGCCAACACCCTGCACGCCGCCGCCGACGCGGACGCCGCCGTGGGCAGGCTGCGGGAACTCCTCGTCCCCGGCGGACAGCTCGTGTTCGTGGAGAACACCCGGGACGAGAACCTCCCCCTGCTGGTCTCCATGGAGTTCCTGGAAGTGGCCGGACGGACCTGGACCGACCTGCGGGAGCACACCGGGCAGTCCTTCCTCACCCACGCCCAGTGGCGCGAGCTCCTGCACGCCCACGCGGCCTGCGACGTCGTCTCCCTGCCCGACGCACAGGACCCCCTGGCCCTCACCGGCCAGGAACTCTTCATCGCCACGCTCAAGGACGACCGCCACCACGTGCCCGTGGGCGAACTGGCCCGCACGGCCGCCACCAGGCTGCCCGAGTACATGGTTCCCGCGGTGTGGCAGGTCGTCGACACCCTGCCCCGCACCGCCAACGGCAAGACCGACCGCGCCCGTCTGCAGTCCTGGCTGCCCCGCGAGAGCGCGCCGACCGTCGTGCCCGAACTGCCGAAGGACGAGCTGGAGACCAGCCTCGCCGAGCTGTGGTCGGAGCTCCTCGCGGTCGAAGGCGTCACCCGCAACGACGACTTCTTCGACCTCGGCGGCGACTCCCTCCTCGTGGCACGCATGGTGGGAATGCTGCGCGAACGCGTGCCGCGGGCCGCGGACCTGGAGTGGGAGGTGGTGCTGCGCCACATGCTGCGCCGCCCCACGGTCGCCGGACTCGCCGCGTTCCTGCGCGGTCTGTCCGGACCCGAGGACGGCCCGTCCGCCGGCGCCGTGCGCACGGACCCGGTGATCCCCCTGCACGGCACCCGCTCCGACGACGAACCGACCACCGTGCTGGTGCACGCCGGGACCGCGACGATCATGCCGTACCGGGCGCTGATCACCGAGATCAGGCGCCGCTCGCCGGGCCTCGCCGAGGTCGTGGGGGTGGAGGTACCCGACCTGAACCAGTTCCTGGGCGCCCCGCCGCAGGGACTCATCGAGCAGATGGCCGCCGACTACGCGCGGGCCCTCACGGCGGACGGCCGCAGCCGCTTCCACATCGTCGGCTACTGCCTGGGCGGCCTCATCGCCACCGAAGTGGCCCGCAACCTGGCGGAGTCCGGCGCGCAGGTGGAGAGCCTCACCGTCATCAGCAGCCACAGCCCTCGCTTCCGGCTCGACGACGAACTGCTCGCCGAGTACTCCTTCGCCGTCATGATGGGGATCGACCCGGCCGACCTCGGCTTCCCGGACGACCAGTACCGGGTGGCGGCCGCCGCCGACGCGGTCCTGGCCGCCAGCCCCGGCGTGCTGCCGGACGGCGGGCTCGCGGCGCTGCCCGAGCGGTTCGCGGACGTGGCGGAACGCTTCCGGCACCTGGCGGACATCCCCCGAGCCACCCGCATCGCGCGGATGTGCGAGGCGGTGCCCGCGTCCGCCGGCACCTACGAACCCGACCACATGACACGGCTGTTCCTCGCCTTCCGGCAGAGCGTCTTCGCCATCACCCGCTACCAGGCCGAGCCCTACGCAGGCGACATCACCTTCCTGCGCCACGACGGGGCCTACCCCTTCCCCGGCAGCAAGGACGCCGTCACCACCTACTGGGAGGAACTGACCCTGGGCGACCTGGACATCGTCGACATCGGAGGCGACCACTACAGCTGCCTGTCGGTCGAGCACGCGCCCGGTGTCCTGAAGACCCTCGCCGAGCTGACGCAGGGGGCGATCACCCGATGACCAGGCCTGTGATCGGAGTCCTCGGCGCCTCCGGAGCGGTCGGCAGGGCCGCGGTGCGGGAACTGCGCCTTCTGGGCCACACCGGCCTGCGCCTGGGCGGACGGACCACGTCCGCCCTGTGCGCGGTCGCCGAGGAGGGTCCCGCAGGGCGCGACGAGACGGTCTGGGCCGACGCCACGGCCCCGGACGGACTGCGAGCCTTCACCGAGGGCTGCGACATCGTCCTCAACTGCGTCGGCCCCACGTACCGGCTGCGCGCCACCGTGGCTCTCGCGGCCCTGGCCGCCGGTGCGCACTGTGTGGACGTGGCCGGGGACGACCCGGCCGCGGAGGACCTTAGCGGCCCGGCGGACCCGGCCCGCGACGGCCGCTCCGCCGTCCTGTCGGCGGGGGCCCTTCCGGGCCTGTCCAGCCTCCTGCCCCGCTGGCTGGCCCGGCAGGGGCTGGACCGGGCCACCGCGCTGACCGCCTACTGCGGCGGCCTGGAGACGTGCTCACCGACGGTGGCGCACGACCTCATGCTCTCCCTCAGCGCGGGAGGCGCCGACGGCGCGGCCTACGGTGAGGCACTGGCGGCCGTGCGGGGCGGCAGGCGCGTGCCCCGCGTCCTGCGCGCGGACGAGGACACCGCACACGAGGCGTTCCCCGGCCGCGTCGCCGTGCAGCCCTACCTCAGCGGAGAGAGCGAACGCCTCGCCGCTCTCCTCGGCCTCGACCGGCTCGACTGGTACAACGTCCACCCCGGCGCCGCCGTACGCGCGGTGCTCAACCTCCTGCCGGGCCGTCTCGCGGCCGGGGACGACCCGGACGGCCTCGCGAAGCGGCTGATCCGCGCGGCCGACCTCGACCTGGCCGGACGCAAGCCCTTCTACGTCATGGACTTCACCCTGACCGGCGCCGCGTCCGGCGCACCCACGACGGCGGCACTGACCCTCCGCGCGGCCAGCAGCTACCGCCTCACCGCAGCCGTCGGCGCCCTCGCGGTCGACGCCGTGCTGCGGGGAGACGTCCCGGCCGGGGTGCACTTCGCCTGCGACGTCCTGGACCCGGACACCGTGGTCGGCCATCTGCGGTCCCACGGCGCCGCGGACCTCAGGCTCACCGGTGCCGCGGCCGGTGTCGAGCAGGTCGAGGAGGGTGCCCTGTGAGCGCGCCCAAACCGCTGCGCGTGCTGGTCTGCGGTACCAACTTCGGCCGCTTCTACGCCGAGGCGCTACGCAGGCGCCCGGGATTCGCCCTGGCCGGCATTCTGAGCCGGGGATCCGCGGCCTCCCGCGCCTACGCCGAGAGCCTGGGCGTTCCCTTCCACACCGACGCCCGCGAACTCCCCGCCGGAATCGACGCCGCCTGCGTGGCGGTGAGTTCGTCCATATCGGGCGGCAAGGGCACCGAACTGGCCCGTGCCCTGATGGACCGGGGCATCCATGTCCTCCAGGAACACCCCGTCCATCTCACCGAGTTGACGGAGAATCTCAAGCACGCCCGCAGCCGGGGAGTGCAGTACCGCCTCAACACCCACTACCCGCACGTCGCGCCGGTCCGCTCCTTCGTCGAGGCGGCCCGACGACTCGTCGCACGGCAACGGCCGCTCTTCCTGGACGCGGCCACCCCGGTCCATCTGATGCACCCGCTGGTGGACATCCTCGGCCGGGCCATGGGCACCCTGCGGCCCTGGCGGTTCGCCGACCCGGCGCCGCTGCCGGACGGCATCGGGCCGCAGCCGTTCCGCTCCCTGCACGGCGTGTTCGCCGGCGTGCCCCTGACCCTCCGGGTGCACCACCAGCTCGACCCCTCCGACCGCGACAACCACGCCCTGCACTGGCACCGGATCGCCCTGGGCACCGAGGGCGGAGTGCTCACCCTCGCCGACACCCACGGCCCCGTGCTGTGGAGCCCCCGCCTGCACATCGGCCGTGATGCGGACCGGCGCTTCGTCCTCGACGGTCCGGGCACCGGCGGACTCGGGCTCGGGACCACCGCGGTGGTCGGCAACCCGGTCAGCTTCCGTACGGTCTTCTCCGACCTGTGGCCCGAGGCGATCGGAAGCGCCCTGGACGGGCTCCGTGCGGCCGTGGTCGAGGACGCGGACGCGTTGCGCGCCGGCCAGTACGACCTGGCCGTGTGCCGCATCTGGAGCGACCTGGCGGCCCGGCTGGGGCCGCCCGAGATCGTCCGCCCGGCCACGCCCCGGCCGATGGCGGTCAGTGATGTCTTCCCCCTGCCCGAACCGCTTCCGCACTCCGAGCCGGCCCCACCGCGTACCCGCACGGCGGTTCCCGCACCCGGCACGCCGGGGACGGCCGAGGTACGGCCGGCGGACACCTCCTCCTACTCACCGTCGGCCGAGTTCTTCGACCTCGTTGCCGCCGGGCACACCGCCACCGCGAGTGCCCCCGCCATCGCGGCGCTCCTCGCGGAGGCCGACCTCGGCGCCGGGCCGGTGGTGGACATCGGCGCCGGCACCGGACTGGTGACCGAGGCCGTCGCGCGGGCCCGTCCGGACGTGGAGATCATCGCCTGTGAACCCGCGGTCGGCATGCGCGCCGTGCTCACCAGCCGGGTCTTCAGCGACGAGGACCTGCGCCGTCGGGTGACGGTCACCGCGGACGCCGCTCCCGCTCTCGATCTGCCCGACCGGATCAGCGCCGTCCTGCTCTGCGGGGTCCTCGGCCACCTCGACGCCGCGGACCGTGCCGAACTGTGGCGGCGGCTCCTCGCGCGACTGGCCCCCGGCGGGCTCGTGATCGTCGAACTCATGCAGTTCGAGCGGCCCTTGAGTCTTCCCGCAACCCGACTGGCCACCGCCACCGCCGGACGCCACCGATACGAGTGGACGTTCTCCGGCACCCCGACGGGCGGGACGGAGGAGGGCGTGATGCGCCTGCACTCCACCTGGCGGGTCTACCTGGACGGCTCCACGACCGCCGAACGCGAGGTGCACGACTCCTACGAGTGGTCGCCCTTCGGCCTGAAGGACGTCGAGACCGAGTCCGGGCTGACCGCCCGCGCCCTGCCCACGCGCCCCGGAGCACCCCCGCTGGCCGTACTCACCCGAGCCTCCGCGGCGCCCGGCACCACCCCCGGCGCGCACCTGCCCCGCGCACGGACCGCACCCCCGGACACCGCCGCCTCGCGCGAGGTCGCTCCGCTCATCTCCTCCTCCACCGACGGCTAGGACACGCCATGACGACCTCCGAGACGCCCACCGCGTCAACCGCCCCCGAACTGTCCGGGACGGAAACCGGCGCGGCCCCCTCCTCGGCGCCCAGGGACTTCCCGATCCAGCGCGGCTGCCCCTTCGCCGCGCCCGCCGAGTACGACACCCTGCGCACCCACGAGCCGGTCGCCCGCGTGACCCTGCCGACCAAGCGGGAGGCCTGGGTGGTCACCCGCTACGACGACGTGCGCGAACTCCTCTCCGACCCCCGTGTCAGCGCCGACATCCGCCGCCCCAACTTCCCGGCCCTGGGCGAGGGAGAACAGGAGGCCGGCGCGAAGTTCCGTCCGTTCATCCGCACCGACGCCCCCGAGCACACCAAGTACCGGCGCATGCTCCTGCCGGTGTTCACCGTGCGCCGGGTCCGGGAGATGCGCCCCGCCGTGCAGGCCCGGGTCGACGAGATCCTCGACGGCGTGCTCGCCGACGGCGGTCCCGTGGAGTTCGTCTCCGCCTACGCCAACGCCGTCTCCACCTCGGTGATTTGCGAACTGCTCGGCATCCCCCGCGAGAACCTGGAGTTCTTCCGGGACGTCACCCGGATCTCCGGCTCCCGCCACAGCACCGCCGACCAGGTGTCCGAGGCGTTGGGCGGCCTGTTCCGGCTCCTCGCCGGACTCGTCGCCGAACGGCGCGAGGAACCCCGCGAGGACCTGATCTCCAAGCTGGTCACCGACCACCTCGTCACCGGCAACGTGACCGTGGAACAGCTGCTCTCCACCCTCGGCATCACCATCAACGCCGGCCGGGAGACCACCACCAGCATGATCGCGCTGAGCACGCTGCTCCTGCTGGAGCAGCCCGAGCTGATGGAGGAGCTGCGCGGTGACCCGTCCCTGATGCCGGCCGCCGTCGACGAACTCCTGCGGGTCCTGTCCGTCGCGGACTCCATACCGCTGCGCGTGGCCGCCGAGGACATCGACCTGTCCGGGCGGACCATCCCCGCCGACGACGGCGTCATCGCCCTGCTCGCCGGAGCCAACCACGACCCCGAACAGTTCGCCGATCCGGGACGAGTCGACTTCCACCGCACCGACAACCACCATGTCGCCTTCGGCTACGGCGTCCACCAGTGTGTCGGGCAGCACCTGGCCCGGCTCGAACTGGAGGTCGCCCTGGAGACCCTCGTCCGCCGTGTCCCCACCCTCCGCCTCGCCGGGGGCCCCGACGACGTCGTGGTCAAGCACGACTCGGCCACGTTCGGCCTCGAAGCGCTGAGGGTGACCTGGTGACCCCGTCCTTCCCGCCGAAGTTCTCCTCACCCGGGTCCGACCGGTCCGCCGCCCGCTCCGACAGCTCGTGGATCAGACGGTGGAGCGGCGGCAGCACTCCCCGCTTCACGCTGATCTGTCTCCCGCACGCGGGCGGCAGCGCCGGCTTCTACCGGCCCTGGGCAGCGTTGATGCCGTCGGAGGTCGAACTCCTCGCCGTCCAGTACCCCGTCCGTGAGGACCGCTTGGAGGATCCCGGAGCGGCCGACATGCACGGACTGGTCTCAGCCGTGGCGGACGCGGTCGCGCCGCTGCTCGACCGCCCGTACGCCCTCTTCGGACACAGCATGGGCTCCGCCGTGGCCTGGGAACTCGCCCATGAACTCAGCCGCCGAGAAGTCCCCCGCCCGCGCCGCCTGTTCGCCTCGGGCCGGGCCGCCCCCGGCATGGCCGTGACCGGGCAACTGCACCGCCAGGGCGACGACGTGCTGGGCGCCGAACTCGCCCGGCTGGGCGGCACGAGCCGTGAGGTCCTCGCCGACCCCGGGCTGCGCTCCCTGGTCCTTGCCGCCGTGCGCCACGACTACCGGATCATCGAGACCTACCGGCCGGCCGACCGGCCGCCGCTGTCCTGCCCCGTGCACGTGCTGACCGGCAGCACGGACCCCGAACTCGGCGAGGAACGCGTGCGCGAGGCAGCGGGCGGCTGGGCCGACCTCACCACCGCACGCACCGAGGTACGCGTCTTCCCCGGCGACCACTTCTACCTCACCCCACGACGCCGCGAGGTCGTCGCCACCGTACTGCGCCGGCTCGACCCGTCGCTGGCCACGGGCGGCGCGCACACCTGGCCGAGCACCCCGTGAGCGGCGCCCCCGCGGCCGGCGCGCACCCCGTGACCGCCCGCTCCGACGCCCTCGCGCAACCCGCCGTGCCCGCCCCGACCCGGAGACCGTCGTGATCGACTACTACGCGACCTCGGCCGAGTTCTACGAACTGGTCGCCACCCGGCACACGGAGAGCAGCGGCCCTCCACTGGCCCGCGTGCTCGCCGGCCTCGACGTGTCCCACGGCCCCGTCCTGGAGATCGGCGCGGGAACCGGACGGGTGACCGAGGTCATCGCCGCGGCCCTGCCCGAGGCGGAGATCCTCGCGGCCGAACCGTCGGCCCCCATGCGCGCCATGCTCACCTCCCGCGTCGCCCGCGACCCGGAGCTGCGCCGGCGCGTGACCGTGCTGGACCGGGCCGCCCAGGACCTCGTCCTGCCCGAACGGCTCTGTGCCGTCGTCATCTTCGGCGTGGCCGGTCACCTCACCGTCACCGAACGCGTGGCGCTGTGGAAGCGGCT
The DNA here is from genome assembly GCF_040653275.1 of Streptomyces sp. NPDC048002. NCBI lineage: Bacteria > Bacillati > Actinomycetota > Actinomycetes > Kitasatosporales > Streptomycetaceae > Streptomyces > Streptomyces sp. NPDC048002. The sequence continues at coordinate 76,083 of NZ_JBEZNL010000005.1, forward strand.
GGCCGACCGCCTCCCCGAGGGCGCGCCCATCGTGGTGGAGCTGATGGGGGTCTCCTCACCCCGCGTCATCCCACCCGTGATGTCGCTGCGGGAGACCATCGGCCGCCAGACCTACGAGTGGTGGATCGGCGGCGAGCCCACCGAGGGCGACGCCATGCGGTTCACGACCACCTGGAAGGTCCTGCGCGACGGTCGCACCGTCCGCGAGGTCGCCGACACCTACGACTGGCACACCTTCGACGTCGCCCGGCTGGCCCGCGAGGCCGGCATGACCAGCCGTCGCATCACCGAGGCGGGCGGCAGGCCCATCCCCGAAATCGGAGTACTCGTCAAGTGAAGTCACAACCGCCCGAGCCCGGCCGGGCCGCAGACGCCGCCACCGCCGACCCGGGCACCCTCGCCGCCCCGCCCCCGCTGCGTGCGCTCGCCGAGCCCGTCCGAGGGCGACTGGCGGTGGCCGTCGCCCTCCAGGCCCTCGCCGCCCTCGCCGGAGTGGTCCCGTTCATCGCGGTCTCCCGGCTGGCGGAGCGCCTCACGGACGGCTCGCCGGCCGACGGGGACGCCCTGTGGCCGTGGGTCACGGTCGCCTGCGTGGCGGGTCTGCTGGCCCTGGCGTGCGGCACGGCCGCCGGCGCCCTCGCCCACCTGGCCGACAACGACCTCCAGCTCGCCCTGCGCCGTCGCCTGGCCCGGCACATCGGCCGACTGCCCCTCGGCCGGCTCACCGACCGCGGCACCGGCGAGGTCAAACAGGCCGTCCAGGAGGATGTCGGCGCGCTGCACACGCTGTTCGCCCACACCCTGCTCGACGTCGTCGCCGTGCTGACCGCCCCCGTCCTGGCCCTGGCGTATCTGTTCACCGTCGACTGGCGCCTGGCCCTGATCAGCGTCGTGCCCCTGCTCCTGGGGGTGTTCCTGTTCAGCCGCGCCATGGCGGGTGCGGCGGGTCAGATGGCCGAGTTCGGTGCCGCTCTGGGCCGCATCTCCGCCGCCGCGGTGGAGTTCGCGTCCGGTATCGCCGTGTTCAAGAGCTTCGGCCGCGGGGGCAAGGCCCACGAGCGCTTCGTCCGCGCCACGGAGGGCTTCGCCGACTTCTTCTCCGGCTGGGTCCGCTCCACCCTGGTCAGCTCCACCGCCGCGATCCTCGTCGTCTCCCCGGCCGTGGTGCTGCTCCTGCTGTCCCTGCTGGGCGCGGTCCTCGTCACCCAGGACGTGATGACGGGCGCCGAACTCGTCCCCTTCCTCCTGCTCGGTCCGGCCGTCACGGCCCCCATGGGAGTCGTGGGACCCAGGATCCAGCAGATCCGCGCGGGCCAGGCCGCCGCCGTACGCATCGTCCAACTGCTGGACGCCCCCACCCTGCCCGAACCGACCGAACCCGCCCTGCCTGAAGGGCACCACATCGCGCTGCGCGGGGTGTCGTTCTCCTACGACGGAGACACCGAGGTCCTCAGCGGTGTGGACCTCGACCTCGCACCCGGCACCGTCACCGCCCTCGTCGGCCCGTCCGGCTCGGGCAAGTCGACCCTGGCCTCGCTGCTCCCGCGCTTCCACGACGTCACGGCCGGCACCGTCACCCTGGGCGGCGCCGACCTCAGGGACATCCCCGCCACCGAGCTGTACCGCCGGGTCGGCTTCGTCCTCCAGGACGTACGGCTGCTGCGGGCGAGCGTGGCCGACAACATCCGTCTGGGCCGCCCCGACGCCACCACCGCCGAGGTCGAGCGCTGCGCCCGAGCCGCCCGCCTCCACGACCGGATCATGGAACTGCCGGACGGCTACGCCACCGAACTCGGCACGGCGGTCACCCTCTCCGGCGGCGAGGCACAACGCCTCTCCATCGCACGGGCCCTGCTCGCCGACGCGCCCGTCCTCGTGCTCGACGAGGCGACCGCGTACGCCGATCCGCACTCCGAGGCGCTGATCCAGGACGCCCTGTCCGCCCTCGCGGCCGGCCGCACCCTGCTGGTGATCGCCCACCGCCTGGCGACGGTCCGCTCCGCCGACCGGATCGTGGTGCTGGAGGACGGACGCGTCACCGAACAGGGCCGCCACGAAGACCTGTTGACCGCCGGGGGCCGCTACGCCGCCCTGTGGGAGGCCCAGCGCGGACAGGGCCCGGACGAGAACGGCGGCGCACCGCGTCAGAGGTCCGCCGCCGTCGGCAGCGGCCGTGCGGCCGACGACATCCGAGAGGGAAGCACCCGATGATCCGTCAGCTCTACCGCGTACTGGGACCGGAGGGCTCCCGCCCGCTCAACCGGCTCATCGCCCTCCACGCCGGAGCCGCCGTCCTCCAGGGCGTCGCCTTCGCCCTCCTGGTGCCCGTCCTGGAGGCCCTGCTCGGTACGGACCCCGACGACGCCTGGCCCTGGCTGGCGGGCTTCACCGGCTGCGTCCTCGCCTACGCGGTCCTCCAGGGCGCGGCCCTGAGCGGCGGGTTCACCGTCGGCTCACAGCTCTCCCGGGTCCTGCACCGCCGGATGGCCGACCAGGCCCTGCGACTGCCCCTCGGCTGGTTCACCGCCGCCCGCACGGCCGAGTTCAGCAGACTGGCCGGACAGAACGTCATCCAGGTGATGAGCACCCCGGCCCATCTGCTCCGCCCCTTCCTCAGCTCCTTCCTCACCCCCGCGACACTCGTCGTCGCCACCTTCTTCTTCGACGTCCGCACCGCGCTGGTCCTCCTGGTCTGCGCACCCGTGCTGTTCGCCGTCCAGCAGGCGAGCACCTCCCTGATGCGCCGCCTGGACCTCGGACGCGACGCCGCCATCGGTGAGTCCGCCGACCGGGTCCTGGAGTACACCCGCAACCAGGCGGTCCTGCGCGCCTTCGGCCGCACTGCGGAGGGCTACGGCGCCCTGGACGACGCGCTGGCGGCCGAGTCGCGCGCCGACCGGCGGCTCATCGTGCGCGGACTGCCGGGACTGGTCTCCTTCAGCTTCGCCACCCGGCTCGTCTTCGCCCTGCTGCTCGCGCTTGGGGTGTTCTGGCAACTGGACGGCTCGCTGACGGTGCCCACCCTGCTGGCCCTCCTGGTGCTGCTGGTCCGCCTCATCGACAGCGTGTCCTCGGCCGCCGAGGCCGGAGCGGGCATGCGTATCGCCCGCAACACCCTGGAGCGGCTCGGAGCGGTCCTGGACGAGCAGCCCTTCCCGGAGCCCGCCGAACCGCGCACACCCCGCCACTTCGGCGTGGAGTTCGACGGCGTCACCTTCGGCTACGAGGCCGCCGCCCGCCCGGTCCTCAAGGGAGTCACCTTCCGCCTGCCCGAGCGCGGCATGACCGCCCTGGTGGGCCCGTCCGGTGCGGGCAAGACCACGATCGCCGGACTCGTCGCACGCTTCCGTGACACCACGGAGGGCACCGTGCGCATCGGAGGCGTCGACGTGCGCGACATCGCCGCCGACGAACTGGCCGCACAGGTCTCCCTCGTCTTCCAGGACGTCTACCTCTTCGACGGCACCATCGAGGAGAACGTCAGGATCGCCGCCCCGGACGCGGACGCCGCGCAACTGGCCGAGGCAGCACGGCTGTCCGGTCTCGACCGGGTGATCGACGTACTGCCCGACGGCTGGAACAGCAGGGTGGGGGAGGGCGGTACCCGGCTGTCGGGCGGGCAGCGCCAGCGGGTGTCCATCGCCCGCGCCCTGCTGAAGGAAGCCCCGATCCTCGTCCTGGACGAGGCCACGGCCGCGCTCGACCAGGAGAACGAGGCACTGTTCGCCGAGGCCGTGCGCCAGCTCGCCGACCGTCGAACCCTGCTGGTCATCGCGCACCGGCTGAGCACCGTCGTCGACGCCGACCAGATCCTGGTCCTTGAGGAAGGCGAGATCACCGAGCGCGGAACGCACGACGACCTGCTCGCCGCGGGTGGCACCTACGCGGCCTTCTGGCAGCAGCGGGCCCGCGCCCACGGCTGGCGGCTGGAGGCAGCACGGTGACGACAACGCACCACCCGACCGCGAACCACTCGACCCGGCGCCGACGCCAGAGGGAAGGTACGACCCGATGAGCACCGACCCTCGCACGCCCTGGGACGCGTGGGCGGGTTCCGTCCCCCCGCTGGCCTGTGCGATCGACCTGGAGCCCGGCCAGGACCTCGCGGCCACCGCCACCGGCCTCGCGACGGCCGGTCTCGCCGACCAGTACGTCGTGTACGAGGGGGACGACGGCGCCTGGCACTTCGCCGCGGGCTCCGCCGTCAGTCTCACCGCCCACGCGGACGTCATGACGGCACGCGCCGCGGGCCGGACCTGGACCTCGCGCACCGACGGCAGGCCGCTGGAGACGTTCGCGGCCGCGCTCGACGCGCTGGCGAGGGCACAGGGCACGGAGGGCCGCGTACGGCACTTCTACGGCTGGGGGGCCTTCGAACTCGCTCATGTGCTGCACGCCGATCCGGCGACCGCCGGGGACGGGCCCCTCCTGCACGCGCTCGTCCCGTCGGTCGAGGTGACCCTCACGGGCGAGGGCACCGTGGTCCGCGCCGTCGACGAGGCGTGGGTCCGCAAGGTGGCCGACCTCTTCGCGGAGCCGTCGGACCGACTGCCGGCCTCCGGAGCGACGACGCTCGAGGCGGCCGAGCGCATCCTCTCCGACGGCACCGCCGCGTACGGCGGCGCGGTGGCCCGCACGGTCGAGGACATCCGTGCGGGACTCCTGGAGAAGGCCGTGCTCTCCCGGAAGGTCCCCCTGCCCGCGGGGCCGCCGGTGGACTTTCCCGCCACCTACCTCACGGGCCGCCGGTCCAACACCCCGGCCCGCTCCTACCTCCTGGACCTCGGCGGCTACCGGGCCGCCGGGTTCAGCCCGGAGACCGTCCTGGAGGTCGGGGACAACGGCCGGGTGAGCACCCAGCCGCTCGCGGGCACCCGGGCCCGCGGAGCCGACCGGGCGGAGAACGACCGGAGCCGCGCCGAACTGCTCGCCGATCCCAAGGAGATCCACGAGCACGCGGTCTCCGTGCGGCTGGCCTGGGACGAGATGACGGCGGTGTGCCGGCCCGGCACGGTGGTGGTCGAGGAGTTCATGGCCGTCCGGCCGCGCGGCTCGGTGCAGCACCTGGCGTCGCGGGTCACCGGAGTGCTCCGCCGGGGTGCCGGACCGTGGGACGCCTTCGCCTCTCTCTTTCCCGCGATCACCGCCACCGGGGTCCCCAAGGGCGCCGCCCTGCGCGCCCTGGCCCGTCACGAGGACGGTGCGAGGGGCCTGTACGGCGGGGCGGTCTTCCGGGGCAGCACGACGGGGGCGCTGGACGCGGCGCTCGTCCTGCGGACCCTCATCGGCCAGGGCGAGAGGACGTGGCTGCGTGCGGGCGCCGGAGTGACCGCCCAGTCCAGTCCGGAGCGCGAGATCGAGGAGACCTGCGAGAAGCTCCGCAGCGTCGCCCCGTATCTGCGGTTCGGCGACGAGTGAAGCCCGAGGTGCCGCCGGAGCCTCTGGCGCCCGGCCCGGCGGTCACCCGGTCGCCGGCGGACAAGTACGGGAGAAGCCGTGTGCCAGGACGATGTGTACGCTCACGGTGTGCTGACCGTCGCAACCGATGTCGAGGTACTGGCCAGGTTCGGCCGCGCGCTCGCCGATCCGATCCGCTGCCGTGTCCTGCTGATCCTGCGGGACGCGCCCGCCTACCCCGCCGAGTTGGCCGGCGCCCTGGGAGTCTCCAGGACCCGGCTGTCGAACCATCTGACGTGCCTGCGTGACTGCGGCCTCGTCGTCGCGGTGCCGGACGGACGCCGAACGCGGTACGAGATCGCCGACGAGCGTCTCGGACACGCTCTGGACGATCTGCGTACCGCGGTCGTGGCGGTGGAGAGCGACCGCGCCTGCGGGGCCGCCGAGGCCGAGGACTGCTGCTGACGGACCTGGCCCCGGTGGCGGCGCGGCGCCGCTCAGTTGCAGCAGCCGCACCCGGGCGCGCAGGTGCCGCAGCCGTCGTGCGCCCCGGCGTCGGCGGAGCGCACCTCGGCACCGGCGGAGTGCGCCGTCGGCGCGCAACAGCCCTTGCCCTGCCAGGCGTCGATGCCCTCCCGTACGGCGATGCCGGCGATGACGAGGGCGGCGAAGGGATCGGCCCAGGACCAGCCGAGGGTGGCGTTGAGGACCAGGCCGACCAGCAGCACGGCGGACAGGTAGGTGCACAGCAGGGTCTGCTTGGAGTCCGCCACGGCCGAGGCGGAGCCCAGTTCCCGGCCCGCGCGGCGCTGCGCGGCGGACAGGAACGGCATCACCGCGAGGGAGAGGGCGGCGATGACGATGCCGGGCACGGAACGTTCGGCTTCCCCGGTGCCGGTCAGGGCGCGGACCGCGTCGAAGGTGACGTAGGCGGCGAGGGCGAAGAAGGAGACCGCGATGATGCGCAGGGTGCGCTGCTCGCGGGCTTCGCGGACGGCGTGGTCGGATGCGGAGAACTGCCAGGCGACAGCGGCGGCCGAGGACACCTCGATCACCGAGTCGAGGCCGAAGCCGATCAGGGCGGTCGAGGAGGCGAGGGTTCCCGCGGTGATCGCGACGACGGCTTCGACGACGTTGTACGTGATGGTCGCGGCGACCAGGAGCCGGATGCGGCGGGACAGCGCCTCCCGTCGGGCGGGGGAGGGGGCGAGGGACACGGATATGCCGGTTGCCATGATCAGCAGCACCCCTCGGCGTCGCTGTTCGGGCAGGTCCGGTCCGTCTCGACGGCGACGACCGCGGTGCGCAGGTCGTCGAGCGCGTGGCCGAGGCGCTCGTCGGCGATCTCGTACCGGGTCCGGCGTCCGTCCGGGACGGCGACGACGAGACCGCAGTCGCGCAGACAGGCGAGGTGGTTCGAGAGCCGGGTCCGGGAGATGCCGAGCGTGTCGGCGAGGGAGGCGGGGTACGAGGGAGCGTCCCGCAGGATCAGCAGGATGCGGCAGCGGATCGGGTCGGCGAGCGCGCGGCCGAACCTGGCCAGCACCTCGATGTCGGAGGCAACAGTCAGCACAGCACGACAGTACATCGATTCCTGAATCCAGGAAATCGTGGATTCAGGAATCGATGTACTGTCGCGTGGGTGGGACGTGGACGATCACGCCGTGTCGTCGGTGCGCAGCAAGGGGTCGGGGAACTCGACCCAGCCCTCCCGTCCCCGTGCCAGTTCGGCGTCGGTGAGCAGGGCCTCGTCCAGGGCCGCGCGGACCCGCTGTGCGTCGAGGTCGACGCCGGTGAAGACGATCTCGTTGCGGCGTTCACCGTAGTAGTCGTGCCAGAACCAGGAGGCGAGCGTGCGCCGTTGCGCCGAGACGGCCGCCCAGGTGTGCGGTTCCTGGTCCGACAGCCAGTCGCCGTTCTCCTGGAGGGTCAGATGCGCCCCCGCCGAACGCCAGGCGACGACGGCGTCGGGACGGCTGGAGAGCCACAGATGCCCGCGGCTGCGCACGACGCCGAACATCACCGTGGCGAGCGCGTCCGCCAGCCGCTGGGGGTGCAAGGGTCTGCGGGATCGCCACAGAACCGATTCGACGCCCTCGTGCCGGCCGCGCCGAACCCGGGGCGCACTCACCGGCTCAAGCCGGCTGAGCCACTCCTCGCGTCCGCCCCAGGGGGCGCTCCCCGGGCACAGGAGCCGCTGCGGCAGCTCCGGGACCGCCGCGGTGTCACTCGCCGGACTCCACACCAGCGCGTGGGCGTTGAGATGCCCCGCGAGCGCCGCGACCCCGAGGGTGCGCCGGTCCCCGCCGGTCGCAGCGGGCACCACCACCGCGTCCGCCGCCTCCACCTGCCGTGCCGCGGCCTCGGCGGCCGTCAGCGGCTCCCCGCGCTCGCTCCCGTTCCAGAGCCGCACCGTGCGGTGGACGCAGCCGATGTCCGCGAGGAACGAGGCGGCGTCGAGGCCGACCACCACCGGCCCCTGGTCGAACCGTTCACCCAGCGCGCCGCCGCCGAGGCGGGGACGCCACAGGTCCGCCAGGAACGGCGGGAGATATAGGTCGCCGGGGAGGACGAGGATGACATTCGGTACGGAGGTCGCCCCGCGCAGGGCCATCAGGTCCTGCCGGAGGATCACCGCGGGATCACCGGATCCCGCCTGGACGGAGTCGTGTCGCGCCCCTGCCCCGTCTCCCGACAGATGGCGGTGGACCATCGGGTACCGGCCGTCGCCGTCCTCGACCGACACCGCGAGGACCGGGGCGTCCCGGTTCAGACGCCGCAGCCGGTCCACTGTCGCGCCCCGGACGGCCGGCGTGTTGCCCGTCACCACACTGAGCACCCCTTCGGGCACGGTGTCCTCCCTCAGACGAGAAGCGCGCACGCACCCCCGGTGCTCCGGGAGTGCATGCGCCACTGCTCACGTGTTCATGAAGCGATGGATCGGTCGGGCAAGGAGCGGTCACCGCCTACCGGCTGGAGTAGGGCAGGAGCGCCATCTCGCGAGCGTTCTTGATCGCCGCGGCGATCTGCCGCTGCTGCTGGGCGGTGATACGGGTGACGCGGCGGCTGCGGATCTTGCCGCGGTCGGAGATGAACTTCCGCAGCAGGTCGGTGTCCTTGTAGTCGATGTAGGTGATCCCGGCCACGTCGAGCGGGTTGGGGCGGGCCTTGACGGGCTTGCGGTTCGTCTGGCGCGAGGGCATGGGTGGTCCTTGTTTCAGAAGTGGTTGAGCGGGGGTCAGGCGACGGGGTCGAGGAGCGAGTCGAACGCGGCCGGGAGGTCCTTCCACGCCTCGGGTCCGGCAGCGAACTCGGAGTCGGTCAGCAGGCACGACTCCAGCACGCGTACCAGACCGTCCCGGTCCAGACCCGGTGAGGTGAACACGAGGTGCTGGCAGCGGTCGCCGTGCTCGGGGTGCCAGTCCAGCGCGGCGGCGGCTCGGCGAACGGGCGGAACCATGTCCCAGGCGGCGTCCGGCAGCGAGGCGAGCCACGGGCCGGCGCTCTCCACGCAGAGGGCGCCGCCCGCGGCGTCCCAGGCGAGCAGGGTGTCGGGCCGGTCGGCGAGCCAGAACCGTCCGCGGCTGCGGGCCGCGGCACAGCAGAGGTCCTCCAGGGCGTCGTAGAGGCGCTCGGGGTGGAAGGGGCGGTGGCGCCGCCAGACGAGTGTGGTGACCCCCGCCTCGTCGGCCTCCTGGGGAAGCAGGGCGCACGCCGGGTGCTGGGCGGCGGCAGCCGCCTCCACGTCGAATCCGACGAACGCCACTCGGGCGAGTTCGCCGGATTCGGCCTCGACCTGGAGGGCGGTGGGGTGGAGCTGGGCGAGGAGCGCGCGGTCCTCGTCGTCGGCCGCCTCGCTCTCCACGACGGCGAGCACCGGCGCGTACTCCAGTTGCCGGGCCCAGGTGTCCCCGACGGTGCGCTGGTCGCCCGGGGCCGCCGCGAGACCCGCCTCGGCCAGGTCGTCCCCGTTGCCGAGGCACGCCAGCACGAGAGCCGGATCGACCGCGGTGATCACGTTGGTGAGCCGGACCTTGTCGGCGCCGTGGGCGACGACGACCTCGGCCATGGCCTTGGGCTCCACCGAGTCCCACAGTTCGACGACCGCGAGCCGGGTCAGGCCGCTGTCCGCCAGCCGCTCCAGCTCCGGCACGAGGTCCTCGCGCAGCGCGCAGCACGCGCAGTCGTTGACCAGGGGTGCCTCACCGCGGGAGAGCTCCCCGGACGCGTCGCGCACCTGGCGCAACACGGTCCCCTCGGTCGCGGTGGCCAGGTCGTGGTGGAGCGCGACGCTGCCGGGGACGGTGTGCAGAAGACGGTCGACGACCGTTCGGCGGGCCTCGGCGTGGAGCCCGCCGACGATGACGACCGGCAGGCGGGCCTGGTCGTGCATCAGTTGGCTCCGGGGCGGCCGTAGCGACGCTCGAACCGCTCGACGCGTCCGGCGGTGTCGAGCACACGGGCGGTGCCCGTGTAGAAGGGGTGGCTGACGTTGGAGATCTCGACGTCGACGACGGGGTAGGTGTTGCCGTCCTCCCAGTCGATGGTCTTGTCGCTGGTCATGGTGGACCGGGTGAGGAACGCGTAGTTGGCGGCCCGGTCACGGAAGACGACGGGACCGTACGAGGGGTGGATTCCTTGCTTCACGGCGGTGTCCTTGAGGTGGTGGTCGGCAGGGGTGGAGAGAGGGAGGTCAGCGTTCCTCGCGGAAGTCGACGTGGCGCCGGGCCAGGGGGTCGTACTTGCGCAGAACCAGCCGGTCAGGGTTGTTGCGGCGGTTCTTACGGGTGACGTACGTGTAGCCGGTTCCCGCGGTGGAGCGGAGCTTGATGATCGGGCGTACCTCGTTGCGTGCCATGAGGGGTACTATATGGGAATGGTTTCCATTACCAAAATGGGGCCGCCCGAAGAGAGGTAGGTACGTCCTTGTCCGCCCACTGCCAACTGACCGGCGCCCAGCCGGGCTTCGGCAACAAGATCTCTCACTCGCACCGGCGCACCTCGCGCCGTTTCGACCCCAACATCCAGAGCAAGCGCTACTGGCTGCCGAGCGAGGGAAGGTACGTCCGGCTGACGCTCAGCGCCAGGGCGATCAAGACCATCGACACCATCGGCATCGAGGCCGCCGTGGCCCGCATCCGCGCCCGAGGGGGGAAGGTCTGATGGCCAAGAAGAGCAAGATCGCGCAGAACGAGAAGCGCAAGGCGACGGTCGAGCGGTACGCGGCCCGGCGCGCCGAACTGAAGGAGATCATCCGCCGGCCGTCCTCCACGGACGCCGAACGCCAGTCCGCGGTCGAGGAGTTGCGCCGTCAGCCCCGCAACGCCAGCGCCACCCGCGTGCGCAACCGCGACAGCGTGGACGGCAGGCCGCGCGGCCACCTCCGCAAGTTCGGCCTGTCCCGGGTCCGCATGCGCGAGCAGGCGCACGCCGGCTTCCTTCCCGGGGTCACCAAGTCCTCCTGGTAGTGCGTGACATGAGACGAACCTGGGGCCGTGACTCGGCGGAGTCACGGCCCCAGGTCATGGGCTCGGAATGTCAGGGCAGGCTCAGCAGGTTCAGGCGGTATCCCTCGGCCTGGGGCAGTCGCTGGGCTGCGATTGCTGCCACCATCTGCTGGTAGGGGAGAGGTAGTTGGGCCAGCAGGGGCGCGGGAAGGCTGGTCAGGGTGTGCGAGGCCACCACTCTCGTCCCGGGCCGCCAGTCGGCCAACTGGGCGGGGTCGGGGCAGTACCACTGCATACGGGCGTCGACCTTGCTGAGGGCGTCATGCGTTTCCTGGGTGTCGAAGAAGCCGGGACCGGCGGTGTCGAGGGCCAGGAGCGAACCCGGAAAGCGGTCGGCGAGGAGATCGACGACCCGGCGCACATCGGGTTCGGGCAGATAGGGCAGGACCGCTTCCGCGACGAACAGGCAGGGGCCCTCGGCATGTGCGGCCACCTCGGCGGTCCACCGTTCGTCCGTGACCGAGGCGGCGAGCGTCGTCCGCCGGGGGGTGTCCGTGAAGAACTTCCCGCGCAGCTCGATCACATCGGGCAGGTCCAGTTCGAACCAGCGGGCACGGCCGTTGTCGACGCGTTCGTAGCGCGTGTTGAGGCCGGTGCCGATCTCGACCACGGTGGCGTCGGGATGGGCGGCGAGGAAGTCCGCAACCCACTGGTCGAACAGTCGGGTGCGCAGCAGTGCGCCGGTGAGGCTGGGGAGGCCGTCGAAGCGTCCGAAGTCGTAGTCGATCGAGGCGACGATCTCCTCGGCGCGGGCGTCGCGCAGGAGAGGGTCTCCCTTGCGGTTCTCGACGGCGCGGGCGTACAGGGGGATGAGGAGTGTCTCCTGCACGGTCCCCAGGCGCGGCTTGTTCCGGTCCATGAGCGGTCTCCCTGACACAGGTGTGTACCGGGCCGGACGGTGCCGTGGCTGCGACCACCGTCCGGCCCGGAGTCTCAGAGCCCCGTCACGGTGGTGAGGGGGTCGTGCTCGTGCTCGCAGGTCTCGTCGAATCCGTAGGTGTCCCACGCGGGGAAGGGGTCCGTGGCGGGCGGGCTCTCGTCGTCCCGCACCAGACAGCCGGACAGGGCCGCGTGGAGGGGCTCCGCGTCCAAGTGGGTTCCGATGAAGACCAGTTCCTGGGCGTGCGGGCTGTCGGTGTCGCGCGCGGAGGAGGGCTCGAAGCGTGCCACCGAGCCGGCCTGCGACCACAGTCCGGTCACGTGGGGGCGGCTGGAGAGGGTGAAGAAGCCCTTGGACCGGAGGATCTCCCCGTAGGCGCCGCTGTCGAGTCCCTCGGTCACGAAGGTCCACAGACGCTGGGGGTGGAAGGGCGTGGCGGAGCGGAACACGGTCGAGGAGATGCCGTACTCCTCGGTCTCGGGAACGTGGTCGCCGTTCAGCTCCCGTACCCAGCCCGGCGCCTGCTGGGCCCGCTCCAGGTCGAAGCTGGACGTGCCCAGTACTTCGCCGACCGGTACGCGGCCCCGTACGGCCGGCACGACGCGGGCGGCGGGGTTGAGCCGGGCCAGGGTGGCCCGCAGGCGGTCGGCGGCCGGGGCGTCCACGAGGTCGAGCTTGTTGAGGACGATGACGTCGGCGAACTCGATCTGGTCCATCAGCAGGTCGCTGACCGTGCGTTCGTCGTCCTCGTACTGGTCCAGGCCCCGAGCGGTCAGCTCGTCGCCGCCTGCCAGCTCGGGGAGGAAGTTGGCGGCGTCCACCACCGTGACCATCGTGTCCAGCCGGGCCAGGTCGCCGAGGGTGGCGCCGTCGTCGCGGGCGAAGGCGAAGGTGGCGGCCACCGGCATGGGCTCGGAGATGCCGGAGGACTCGATCAGGAGGTAGTCGAAACGCCCCTCGCGCGCCAGCCGGTCCACTTCCTCCAGCAGGTCGTCGCGCAGCGTGCAGCAGATGCAGCCGTTGGTCAGCTCGACGAGGCGTTCCTCGGTGCGGGACAGAGCGGCCTCGCCGCCGCGCACCAGCGCGGCGTCGATGTTGACCTCGCTCATGTCGTTGACGATGACAGCGACCCGCAGGCCCTCGCGGTTGGCGAGGACATGGTTGAGGAGGGTGGTCTTACCGGCTCCGAGGAACCCCGAAAGGACGGTGACGGGGAGGCGCGGCGAGAGGGCGTCGATCATGTCGGGTCAGCCTTCGGGGCGCAGCAGACCGCGCTCGTAGGCCTTCGCCAGGCGCTGCGGCACGAGGTAGGGCACACCGTCCACGGTGACCGTCACCAGCTGAGGTGTAATGGCCTTCCACTGCGCGCGACGGTGCCGGGTGTTGCTGCGCGACATCTTGCGTTTGGGTACGGCCATGGGGACCTCCAGGTGCGATCGGTGAGCACGACAGACCATACATGAAAATGGATGTCATTACGTAACTCGTGCGGGCTTCCGTGCGGCAGCCGTGGGCGGCGGTCGCGCCACCCGGGTGCCCGCCGGGTCAGCAGGCGCAGGTGCAGCCGCGGGTGCTCGCCGGCGCGCGGCTCCCCGGCCGCCCCTGAGGGGTGTGCTGAAGCGGCCGGGGATCAGGGAGGTCTGTGCCAGGGCTTTCGCGCGGGGCGCGCCCCCGGGCAGCGTGGACCTCCGTGCGGTGGGCGCCCCCGCTGGAGGCGGGCGCCCGACTGTCGGGCTCAGCAGTCGCGGAACTCCGGCGACTGGTTCAGGATCTGCGCCCGCAGGGAGGTGAAGCGGGTGTGGGTCTCACCGCCGCGCGCCTCGGGGTGGAAGACGGCGACGCGGTGGCAGTTCTGGAAGGCGAGGGCGACGCCGAAGTGGCGTTCCAGGCTGCCGCGGATGGCGTCACTGGACAGAGCGCGCAGTAGTTGGCCGCGCTCCGTCTCCGAAGGAGGCGGGGTCTGGTTGTCGGCGAACTCGGATCCACTGTCCCGCAGTTCGCCGACCAGGCGGGCGACGAGATCGTAGGCGTAGGGGAGGGACGTGCGGACCGTGTCCACGAAGTCCTCCTCCCGTACGGGCCCGTTCTCGGCTTCGGCGAGCAGGTGCGGGGAGACGTCGAGCGACATGAAGGTCTGTCCTGTTCTGTTCTGTTGTTCCGTGGCGCTGTACTTGACGGGTGATCAGGTGAGGGCGGCCAGCGCCTCGGGTCCGTGCCGGAACCCGGGGTCCACCTGGGTCGCGAGATCCCGGCCGGTTGCGTCGTTGGCCCAGGCGGTGGCGTTGCGCAGATGGAAGTCGACGGCGTGCTGCTGGAAGGCGGCCCAGTCCTTGGTGCGCGCGTCCACGGCGGCCCGCAGTCGCTCCAGTGTGCGGAGGTTGTGCGGCTCCAGTTCCCCCTGCCCGCGGCCCTGTTCCTGGGCCCGGACGTAGGAGGACTGCACGCAGTGGGCGAGCAGGTCGGAGCCCACGTGCTCCTGGAGGAATCCCAGGTCGTCCTCGCAGGTGACCTTGTTGCCGACCACGGCGACGGGAATGCCGAACTCGGCCGCGTGGTCGCGGTACTGGCGGTAGACGGAGACACTCTTGCGGGTGGGCTCCGCGACCAGGAAGGTCATGTCGAACCTGGTGAACAGGCCGGAGGCGAAGGCGTCCGCGCCCGCCGTCATGTCGACGACGACGTACTCACCCGGACCGTCGACCAGATGGTTCAGGTACAGCTCGACCGCGCCCAGCTTGGAGTGGTAGCAGGCCACGCCGAGATCCCGCTCGTCGAAGGCGCCGGTGACCATCAGGGGGACACCGGAGACCTCCTGTACGTGGTGGGAGTGGACCTCGTCCTCGCCCAGCAGGCGCAGCAGTTGCGAACCCCGGCCGGGCGGGGTCGTCTTGACCATGGCCTCGCGGGTCGGAATCAGCGGGTTGCTGCCCCGCAGGTGGTCCTTGATCTCGGCCGTGCGGGCGCTGAGGGGCGGCGCCGCGAAGAACTCGTCCTCGTCCATGCCGAGCGCGTAGGCCAGATGCTGGTTGATGTCGCCGTCGATCGCGACGACCGGCGCGCCCGAGCGAGCCAGGTGACGGGCGAAGAGCGCGGACAGTGTGGTCTTACCGCTGCCCCCCTTGCCCACGAAGGCAACACGCATCTAGTCGCTCCTATTGGAAATGGATGTCATAAGCATAGGCTGGTGACTGCGGTCGGCGGTGTCAAATCGCGGGCATGCCAACTGGCCTGTATCGGAGGCGAGTTGGCGGGCAGGCGGCGCAAGGAAGGGGAAAACGTGCGGAACGCGGAAGGTGACGCGGGTGGGGACGAGGTCGCGGGCGGCTCCGGTGGTCGACCGTTCACCCTGGTCGTGTGCGGAGCCTGTCCGGCTGGGCGCGAGGAGGTCCGGGACGGGCTGCGCCGTGCGGTCCGGACCTGTTCTCACGGGGTGATGGTGTCCACGGGCTGCCTGGGGAGTGTGCTGCACTGCCGGGGCGGGCGCGGACTGTCCGCCGCCGTTCAGCCTTGTGCGGTGGACCGCACGCCCGCGGGCGCCGTGGTGCGTCTCGGGCCCCTGTTGACCGTGGAGGACGCCGAGGTGGTCGAGGCGTGGCTCAGGTCGGGGATGCCGGACGACGGCACGCTGCCGGAGCGGCTGCGAGCTGCTCCCTCTCCACGGCGGACGGCGACTCTCAACTGAGGCGGTCCGGGCGGAGGCCCGGTGCGCCGTCCGTCTCTGTCGTTCGTGCGGGTCCTGGCCTACTCCTGCGCGTGTCGGATGGCGTCCAGGACGATGTGGGAGATGTGCTCGTCGGTGAGCTCGTACTTGATCTCGCGGGCCTGGCGTCGTCCGCGGACGATGCGGGAGGTGCGCAGGACGCGCAGGTGCTGGGAGACCAGGGGTTGACTCACGCCCAGGGCGTCGACCAGTTCGTGTACGTACTTTCCGCCCTCGGAGAGTTCACGCACGATACCCAGGCGGACGGGCGAGGCCAGCGCTCTCAGCAGGTCGCTGGCCGCCTGGAGCGACTGTATCGGCCCGTCCGCCGGGACCGCCGGGGAATCGGAATTCATTGTCACATGCGCACGTTAGCAACTGTTGCCTGTGTGCGGCCGCGCCCGAGCGGGTGCGGATGCGTCTCAGTGGTCGTCCCAGTGACCCTCGTGCGCGGCGTGGCGGTGGCCGTTGTGAACGTAGTCGACGTGGTCGTCGTGCGGAACGGCCACGTGGCCGCAGTCCGTGCCGTGCTGGTGGTCGTGGCCCTCGTGGGCCGTGTGTCCGGCGCTCACGCATTCGTCGACGTGGCCGTCATGGGCCTTGTGGAGGTGGCCGTCGTGGACGAAGTCGGTGTGATCGCCGTGCGGGACGGCGACGTGTCCGCAGCCCTCGCGGTGGGTGTGCGTGTGGTCGTCGTGGGTGCGGTGCTCGGTCGCGGTGCCCATGGTGTCCTCCTGGGATGGTCCGGTGGCGGGCCTGAACCGGGAGCCGTGCGACCCCGGCATGCCGACATCAGCATATTGCAATTCCTGCATGTGTGCCGTCCCGGGCCTGGACGCCCGTGTCGTGTGCCCGCGGGTGACCGGTGGGGAGCGGATGCGGGAGCCCTGCAATGTGCCCCGCGTCTCGAACGGGCTTAAAGGTGTATGTAGCCGGAAATGATTACGCCCGAACGGCTGTCGGAGTCGTGATCGCGCATGCCGAGCGGGAGGACCTGCCGTGGATGAGCCGCTTCGTCTGCGTCCCCGGCTCGAACCGCCGCTCGCCTCCCTGGTGCAAGCCGGCTCGTTCCTCCACGCGCTCGTGGACGCCCTCGGATCACCGCTCAACGTGCTGCTGCCGGAGCAGGCCGCCGAGAACGCCCGACGCTTCCGTTCCGTCTATCGCGCCCACCACCTCGCCGGACGCGTCCACTTCGCCCACAAGGCGAACCAGTCCAGTGCGCTGCTGAGACGCCTGGCGGCGGAGGATCCGGCTGCCGTCGGTGTCGACGTGGCGTCGCTGGGGGAACTGCGCCACGCGCTGGGCAGCGGATTCACACCGGACCGGATCATGGCCACCGGCCCCAAGGACCCGGAGTTCCTGTGGCTGGCGGCTCGCACAGGTGTGACGGTGAACCTGGATTCACGCCACGAACTGGAGCAACTGGCGGCGCTGGTCCGCAAGTACGGCCTTCCCCGTGTCGACGTACTGCTGCGCCTCTCCGGATTCGAGGCGGCGGACCGGGAGGAACCGGGTGTCCGGCTGCGTTCCCGGCGCAGCCGTTTCGGTTCGTCCGTCGGAGAGGTCGACGAGCTGCTGACGACGGTGGAACGCCACCGTGACGCGATCGAACTCACCGGCACCGCCTATCACTTGGACACCACCGGCGTCGCGGAGAAGGTCCGTGCGCTGGAACGCTGTGTGCTGGTGATGGACGAGTGCCGTGCCCGGGGCCTCGCGCCGCGCGTCGTCGACATCGGCGGCGGCTTCGGCACCGGCTATCTCGCCGACGCCGCGGAGTGGGAGCACTACCTCTCCGCGCTGACCGAGGCCGTACTCGGGACCCGTCCGGCGCTGACCTGGCGGGGACACGGCTACGGACTGCGCAACGAGGGCGGCACCGTCCGCGGGAACGCGGCCCTCTACCCGGCGTACCGCGCGATCGCCGGGCCCGACTACCTGGCCGAACTGCTCACAACTCCCGCGCCCGCGCTGGGCCGTCCCGCCGCGGACCTGCTGCTGGAGCACATGTACGACCTGTGCGCCGAACCGGGCCGGGCCCTGGTCGACCAGTGCGGACTGTCGCTGGCGAGGGTCCTCGACGTCCGGCGTACGGGGGAGGGGGACCATCTGGTGCGGCTGGGGCTCAACGCGGGGGACATGAGCCTGGAGGAGCACGGCGTACTCGTCGACCCCGTACTCCTGCCGCGCGACGGAGCCGAAGAGGGCGGCGGCACCGGCCCGGTGGGCGTCTACCTCGTGGGAAACCTCTGTCTGGAGGCCGATCTGATCACCCGCCGCAAGGTCTTCCTGCCCCGGCTGCCGCGCCCCGGTGATCTGCTCGCCTTCGCCAACACCGCCGGATACGCCATGGACTTCCACGCCCACCACGCGCAGCGTCAGCCGCTCGCACGCACGGTGGCCGCCGTCGAGGAGGGAGGCGCCTGGCGCTGGTGCCTGGACGAGGACTACTGGCCGATCCCACACTCCGGGGGAGAGTTCGCATGAGGTACGACAGCATCACCGAGGCCATAGGCAACACTCCGCTGCTGCGCATCGATCCGGCCGTGCACGGCCTGCACCATTTCGACCTGTACGCGAAGCTGGAGATGCTCAACCCCTTCGGCTCGGTGAAGGACAGGCCGGCCTGGAACATGGCCCGCCCCCACCTGGAGTCGGCGGCCGACCGCGGCGAGACGATCGTGGAACTCTCCAGCGGCAACACCGCCAAGGCACTCGCCCTCCTGGCCGGCCTGCACGGACTGCGCTTCAAGAGCGTCACCAACCGGATGCGGGTACCGGAGATCAAGGAACTGCTCCTGCTGCTGGGCGCCGAGATCGAGGAACTGCCCGGCCAGAGCGAATGCCTCGACCCCACCGACACGGACGATCCGCTCACCCGCTTCCACCAGGCGCTCGCCGAGCCGGGCAGTACCTACCTGCACACCGACCAGTACTTCAACCCGCACAACACCGAGGCGCACGCCGCCGGCACCGGCCCGGAGATCGTCAAGGACCTCGACGGCCGGGCCCCGGACTGGTTCATCGCCTGTGTGGGCACGGCGGGTTCGTCCAGCGGAGTGGCACGGGTCCTGCGCGAACACGACCCGGAGGTACGGGTCCTCGGACTGGTCGCGGACAAGTCGGACTTCATTCCAGGAATCCGCACCATCGACGAGGTGCACCAGGTCGGCCTCTTCGACCCGGCCACGTACGACACCATCGAGCCGGTGACCTCCCAGGAGGCCATCGACGGCATGCTCACGCTCATCCGCCGCTGCGGACTGCTCTCCGGCCCCACCGGCGGCGCCGCCTACCAGGGCGCGGTGCGGCATCTGCGCGCGGCCGAAGCCGACTTCCCCGACCAGGAGCGGCGGCGGACCGCGGTCTTCATCGTGTGCGACCGGGCCGAGAGCTACCTGAGCTACGTACGGCAACGCAGACCAGAACTGCTCGGCGCGCCCCGCCGCGGCCACCATGCCTCGGCCCTCACCGAGGCCGAGATACGGGCCGAGGGCCGGAGCGTGGACGTGGACGCCGCCCTGCGGTGGACGACCGGAGCGGAACCACGCCCCCTCGTCGTCGACCTGAGAGGCCCGCGCGCGTACGCGGCACTCCACATCGACGGTTCCATCAACATCGTCGACGAACTCTTCGAGGAACTCGTGCGCGACGGGCTGCCCTTCAGCAAGCGCAGGCCCGTCCTGCTGGCCTGCCCGGTCGGCGAGAAGTCCGCGAGGTACGCCGCGCTGCTGACCCGGATGGGCCACCCGGAGGTCCGCAGTCTGGCAGGCGGCATCATCGCCTGGCGGGACGCAGGCGCTCCGCTGGTCCGGGATTGACCATCGAGGGAGGGGAGTACCCATGAACGCCACGCGACCCGATTCCGAGGCGGCGCGGCTGACGGACTGGCAGCGGGGGTTGCGTGAACAGTTCCCCATCATCACCGCTCATCCCGATCTCGTGTACTTCGACAGTGCGGCCACCGCGCAGAAGCCCCGGTCCGTACTGGAGGCCGTGCAGTCGTACCTGACGACCTCCAACGCCAACGCGGGGCGGGGCACCTATCCGTGGGCCAACCGGACCACGCAGCTGGTGGAGCGCACCCGGCACCGCGTCAAGGAGTTCCTGGGCGACCCCGACCCCCAGCGATCCACGGTCCACTTCACCGGTGGTACCACCGAGGGGCTGCGAGCCGTGGCCCGCGACTGGCTCACCTCCTTCCTCCGCGAAGGCGACGAGATCCTCGTCCCCTTCGCCGACCACCAGGCCAATCTGGACCCCTGGCTGGAAGCGCAGAGGCTGCTGGCAGACCAGGGCACCGACGTGCGGATCCGGGCACTGCCCTATCAGGCGGTGTCCGGCGACTACGACCACCGGGAACTGGAGCGGGTCGTCGGCCTCCGCACCCGCTTCGTCGCCGCCACACACCTGCACCATGTGTACGGCGGCGACATGAACGTGCACCGCATCCGCGCCGCGGTCGGCCCGGACGTGCCGATCTGTCTGGACGCGGCCCAGAGTGTCGGTCATCTGCCGCTGTCCGTGGCACCGTCGGCGCTCGACGTCGACTTCGTGGTCTTCTCGGGACACAAGGCGCTGGCCCTTCCCGGCACCGGAGTCCTCTGGGCGCGCAACGCCCGGGGACCGATCTTCGAGCCCGGCGGCTGGCAGGGCACGCCCAACACCGTGGGCATCGCCTCGCTGGAAGCGGCACTCGACTGGCTGGACGCGGCCGGCGTCGAGCGCATCGCGCGATGGACGGTCGCCCTCGCCACACGGCTCACCGACCGGCTCCGCGGGTCGGCCTCGTACGAGATCCTGGGCTGCCAGGCCAGCCTGGCGGCCGGCTCGGGGCAGCCCCTTCAGCAGCGGCGCCACGGCATCGTCAGCTTCCGCCATCGCGACATCCCCTCCGACGACCTGGGCTTCATCCTGTTCAGTGAGGGATTCATGGTGCGGGCCGACAACCTCTGTCAGGCCGGGGCCGACGAGAAGCGCGACGGTTCGGTGCGGGTCAGCCTCCACGTCTACAACACCGAGGACGAGGTCGAACGCCTGCTGGCCGTCCTGACATCACTCGATTGAGGGGCCGATGGAACCGAAAACCGTTTCCACCTGTAGATTCGGGGGCGACCACCACGAGTGAGAGACGGAAGAGGTGCGCCGCCGGATGAGCGTGAGCACGGCTACGGCCGGAATGTGGCTGGAGCGCTGGGAGCGGCAGCAGCAGCGGTACGCCGTCGACCGCGAGGAGCGGTTCACCGTGATCGCCGACGTGGTGGAGCACGTGACCCTCGGGTGCGAACGCCCGCTCCTGCTCGACCTGGGGTGCGGACCGGGATCGCTGGCCGCGCGGATCGCCGGTCGCCTCCCCGGCGCTGAGATCGTCGCGGTGGACATGGACCCCGTCCTGCTGGAACTCGGCCGCACCCACCACGCGGACGCCGCACGCTACGTCGATGCCGTGATCGACGACGAGAACTGGACCACGGCCCTCGGCCTGAACCGGCCGCTGGATGTGGCCGTCTCCACGACGGCCCTGCACTATCTGGCCGAGCCGGCCCTCCTGCGTACCTACCGCCGCCTCGCCGAACTCCTGCGCCCCGGCGGCGCTCTGGTCAACGGCGATCACTTCTCCCAGCCCGGCTCGCCGCTGTCCGAACTCACCGCCCACGTGGGCAGCCGCAGAGCCGAACGGTCCCGCGCCCACACCCACGAGGACTGGGAGGCGTGGTGGACGGAGGCGGCCCGTGACCCGGAACTCACCGATCTGTTCGCCCAGCGGGAGCGGCGCCGAGCCGCCCTGGGCACCGGCAGTGCCGGCGAGGACCTGACCGCGGCCCGCCACGTGGAACTGCTCCGGGAGGCGGGATTCCGTCATGTCACCTCCGTCTGGCAGTTCGGCGCCAGTCAGGTGCTGGTGGCGGTCAAGGACTGACCGCTGCCGACTGCCGGGACACCCGGCGGAGCCTGGCGCACGGCGGTCGGGCCCGGTGCGCGCCCGTCACAGGACCAGGCTCATCAGGATCTCGTCGCGGTCGTCACCGGGCGCGATCCGCAGGGCCCCCGGCCATCTGCCGACCTCCACCCACCCCAGCCGGCGGTAGAAGTCCTCCAGGCCGAGCCCGGAACGCGCGCTGAGTCCCAGTCGTTCAAGGCCCATCTCCTCGCGGGCGACGGCCGGCACGAGACGCATCAGAGCGGCGCCGATACCCAGACCGCGGAACCGTACGGCGGTCTGCAGATGGTTGACCACACCGCAGTGGGCGACGAGTGGATGCGGGTCCCGGCGCAGGAGCAGCCATCCCGCCGGTGAGCCGTCGACGGTGGCCACGAGGACCCTGCTCCGCTGAGGATCGAGAGCCTCGACAATCCGGTCGAACGCCGTAGCGACCGCCTGCGGGTCCACCGGCGGCAGCCCGACCCCGTGCGGAATGACGGCCCCACCGGCGTCGGTCACCGCCACCCAGCAGCGGACCAGGTCCTCCCTGAGCGCCGGGGGCATCTCGCCGGGCCTGGTGATGTGCTGGAACTCGGCTGCTGTCACCGCTCTGCGCACTGCCATGACGATCAGCCTGCCAGAGGGCACCGCCGATTCGGCGGAGGGCGTTCGCTCACGCCGTTCGTTCCGTACCGCCGTCGTCCGGCCGGTCCGGAACCAGCCACACCGTCAGAACGGTCACACCGGCGAGGACCAGCCACGGTACGGGCGTGGGGAGCCCCGCGTCGAGGAGCGCGCCGGTGACCGAGCTGCCGATGAGGACGATCAGACCGGAGACGGAGGACAGCGCACCCGTGTAGAGGCCGATCCTGCCTTCCTCGGCCAGATCGGGAACCCAGGCCCGCGCCGCGGGCACGAGCAGCATCTGGCCGAGGGTGAGCAGGACGACGTACCCGGCGGCCGGCAGCAGCCCCGCGGTGCCGGTCCAGCCCGCGGGGAGTGCGACCGCCACCACGGTGAATCCCGCGGCGATCAGCAGCAGCCCGCCGATCATCGACCGCCGCAGGTCGAACCGTTGCCCGGCCCAGCGGGTGACCGGCAGTTGCCCGCAGACCACCAACAAGGACGACAGGGCGAACAGCCACGACAGAGCGGACTGCGAGCCCGTCGCACGCTCCACCTCTTCGGGCAGGGCCAGATAGAGCTGGTTGTAGGCGAGCAGGTAGCCGCCGTAGGCGCAGCACAGGGCGAGGAAGCCGCGGTTGCGCAGCAGGAGGAGGGCACCGCCACGGCTGCGCACCCGTACCCGGCCGGGTATGTGCTGGGGCATCAGGCGCGCGTGTCCGGCCAGGACGAGCACGAACACCCCGGCGCCGGCGAGGCATGCCGTGCGGAAGTCCACGGTGAGCAGGAGCGCGCCGAGCAGCGGCCCGATGAAGGCGCCGGCCTGGCCCGCGGCGGAGAGCAGGGCCAGGACGCGGGTGCGTGAGCCGTGTCCTTCCTCCTCCCACGCCACTGCCTGCCGCGCCACCTCCGATTCGACCGCCGGGGAGAACAGCGCTGCCGCGAAACCGATCAGCAGCACCGCGGCGATCACTGCCCAGGTGGCGCGGGCGTGGCCGAGCCACGCGAAGCCCGCGATCCGCAGCGCGCAGCCCGCCAGGACGACCGGCCGTACGCCGAACCGGTCGACCAGCCAGCCGCCCACGACGAACAGCCCCTGCTGGCTGAAGGTGCGCAGGCCCAGGACGAAGCCGACCAGCCAGCCCGCCATGCCGATCGCCGTGCCGAGGTGCTCGGCGAGGAACGGCAGGACGGCGAAGAAGCCGATGTTGAAGGCGAGTTGGGTGAGGATCAGCAGTTTGAGGAGCGGTGAGAGGTGTCTCCAGGTGCGTTCGCGGGCGGGCCTGGCGGGGGCCGGCTTGGAGCGGGTGGGCTTGGAGGGGGCCGGCTCGGGCCGGGTGGGCTCGGACCGTTTGGTGGCGCGACTCGGCGTGAAGCGGGAGAAGAGGGCGGTCATCGAAGACTGGGCCTGTCAGGGGTGTGGAGGGGTGCGGGAGCGGTGGGCTGTTGCGTGTCGGCGGGTCGCGCTCGTGGGGAGTCGGAGGGTGACGGGGCGTTCCGCCCGCTCCGGCGCCCGAACCGCGGCAGCCGCATTCCTGCCGAGGCCGTCACCGCGAGGGCGCCGAGCAGGGCGAGGACCGCGGCGGGGGCCAGCACGGCCCAGGGCGCGCGCTCCACGTAGGGCTGGTTCTCGGACAGCAGCAGCCCCCACTCGGGGGACGGCGGCTGGGCGCCCAGGCCGAGGAAGCCGAGGGCGGCGAGGCTCAGCGCGACGGCGGGCAGCCGGAGCAGGGCGTGGCGCACGACGGGCGGCACCACGGCGGGGAGCAGTTCGTGCCGCAGCAGATACCCGCGACCGGCGCCGAGGGCCTTGGTCGCCGTCAGATGGAGCGTGGCTCGTTCCTGGCGCAGGAGGGACGCTGTGTGGGTGGCCAGCGGCGCCCAGGCGACCACGACGACCGCCCATGCGGGCGTCCACCTGCCGCTGCCCGCGACCCCGGTGACGAGCAGCGCGGCCAGCACGGGCGGAACCGCGTTGACCGTGTCGACCAGGGGCCCGGACAGCCGGGGCAGCAGGCCGAGCAGTACTCCGATCACCAGGGCGACCGCGCTCACGGCGAGGGCGGTGCCGAGGGTTTCGAGTGCTCCGTGCGCGACGCGGGCGAGAAGGTCACGCCCGAGGGCGTCGGTGCCGAAGGGGTGGGCGGCCGAGGGAGGTTGGAGCTTCGCCGCCGTGTCCAGGGTAAGCGGGTCGCGGGGCAGCCCGAGGCCGATGACGGCGGCGAGCGCCAGCGCGTAGCCGAGCGGGACGAGCCGTGGTGCGGGCCTTGTCGGCCGGTGCAGGGATTGCAGGGCGCCGTCGCGCAGCGCGGGCCCGATCAGCCACCGCACCCCCACCTTGGTGAGTACGGCGGCGGCAGCGGCGAGCGCGACGAGTACGAGGGTGCCGGTCTGGAGGACGGGCAGGTCCTGGGCGAGGGCGGCGCTCAGGGTGAGCCGGCCGAGCCCGGGGATGTCGAAGATCTGCTCGACAGTGACCGCGCCGCCGGTCAGACCCACCAGGAACAGGCCCAGGTTGGGCAGCAGTCCGGGTGCGCAGCGGCGCAGCGCCTGCCGGGCCACCGAACGTGGTGGTGTGCCGCGCGCGGCGGCGGCCAGCGCCCAGGGCTCGGCGAACGCCGCGGGCAGCAGGTCGTCGAGCATGCGTCCCAGCACGGCCCCGGCGGACAGGCCGAGGGCGAGGGACGGCAGGATCATCCACTGCGGGCCGTACCAGCCGAGGGCGGGCAGCCAGCCCAGTTGTACGCCCACGACCGCGGCCAGCACCGTGGCGATCAGGAACTCGGGCAGTGAGGCCAGCACGGCCGACCCGGTGCCGCCCGGACGGTCGTCGCCGAGGCGACGTCGTGAGCCGAGCCGCAGCGTACGGGCACACACGGCCGCGACCGTGGCCAGCGCGACGACGACGGCTCCCGCCATCAGTAGCAGGGATACGCCGATGGCCTGGAGCACGGCGGGCAGCACTTCGGTGTCCGACACCCAGGAGCGTCCGGCGTCCCCGTGCAGCAGCCCGCCGAGCCAGCGGACGAGGAGGGCCGACGGTCCGTCCGCCAGGCCGAGTTCGTCGCGGATGGCGGCGAGCGTCTCCGGTGTCGGGGTGCGCTCCGCCGAGCGGGCCTTGAGCACGGTGAGTGCCGGGTCGGTGTGCGACAGCCAGGGAAGCAGGCCGATCGCGCAGATCAGGGCGGAGGTCAGCAGCGTCCGCCACAGCAACGTGGGGCCGCCGCCCCGCGCGAGGGCGCGCAGGGCGGCGGCGATTCGGGCCGAAGTGTTCAGCGCCGGGTCCCGGTGGAGACCAGCGTGCGCTCGTACGGGTCGAGCGCGGTGCCCTTGACGGCCGTCCCGGTGCCCGTGACGACCTTCAGGTGGACGAGGGGGATGACCGCGTCCGTGCCGAGGACGGCTGCCTCCGCCTTCATCGCGGCGTCCTGCCGCTTGGCGGGGTCGGCCTGCGCCTCGGCGGTGTCGATCAGCTTGTCCACGGTCCTGTCGCACAGGAACGACAGGTTGTAGGAGCCGTCGCAGGCGTAGTCGCTGGCCAGAACGGTGACCGGGTCGCCGGTGTCGAGCAGCATGTTGCGGGAGACGACCGCGGCGTCGAACTCCTTGGCCAGCAGGTCGCTTTCGAGGCGGGCGTAGGTGCGCACCTCCAGTTCGACGTCGAACCCGGCCTTCTCCAGCTGCTGTTGGAGCACCTGGGCGGCTTCCGGCAGCTCGGCCCGGTCGCTGTAGGTGGCGAGGGTGATGCTCTTGCCGACGGTGTCGCCCGCCTTCGCCCTGCCGGTCGGTGCGACGCGCTTGCCCGACGCCCAGGAGAGAGCGGAACCGTAGAGGCCCTCGGCGGGCTCGGCGTACCCCTCGTAGACGCCCTCGGCGACGGCGGAGGCGTCGATCGCCTCACGTGCGGCGGCCCGCAGTCGAGCGTCCTTGAAAACCCCGGACTGGGTGTTGAGGTGCAGGCTGGTGTTGCGGACGGTGTTCACCTCGTGGGCGGTCCCCTCGTCCAGGGAGGCGACCTGGGCCACGGGGATCGACTCGGCGATGTCCACGTCACCGGTGCGCAGGGCGTTGGCGCGGGCGGTGCCGTCGGAGACGAACTTGGCGTCGATGCCGGACGCCTGGGCGCGTCCGCCCCAGTAGTCGTCGAACCGGTCGAGCGTGGCCGCGGTGTCGCCGGTGGTCCCGGTCAGTTCGAAGGGGCCGGTGGCGGTGCCGACGGGGCTGACCTTTCCGTCGTCGCCGTAGGCCTTGGGGGAGAACACCGACAAGCTCGGATTGGTCAGCCGGAGAGGGAGGACCGGATCGGCGGCGCCGGTGGTCACCTGGACCTGATCGTCGGAGACGGCCTTGGCGGTCAGCTTCACTCCGGTGAGGACCGAGGGAGCGGGTTCGGCCTGCGTGGCCCGGGTCAGCGCCTCGGCGACGGCCTCGGCGGTGACGTCCGTGCCGTCCTGGAACTTGGCCTCACGCAGGGTGAACACCCATGCCGTGCCGTCCTCCTCGCTGGTCCAGGATGCGGCGAGGGCGGGTGCGGCGGCGCCGTTCGCGTCGAGCCGGGTGAGGCCCTCGGCGACTCCGAGGCGGGACAGGGCGTAGGCGTCCGCGCCGTACGGGGAGTAGTTCTCGGTCGGCTGGAAGGCCAGGGCGACCCGCAGGCGCCCGCCGTCACCGGAGCCGGAGGATCCCGAGGCGGAGCTGTCGCCGGAGGAGGCGAAGCATCCGGCGAGCAGGGGTATGAGCAGCAGGCCGGCGGCCGGCCGGAGGCGGGGGAGTGGCATGGTCCTCGTTCTGTCGTTCCGGGCCGGTGGGTCGGCCGCCGATGATCGACATCATATGCAGATGAAAATCATTGCCACAATGAGGGGGTGATCACAGGTCTGGCGAGAGCCGAGGGGCGTGCCCTGGGGGTCTGGGTGATCCTGAAGTGGTGAGGGGTGTCCCAGCCGAGTGGCTTCCGGCGGCCTACGCCGCTTCCGGCCGCCGTGCCGTGCGCGTGGCCCTCGCCGCCGCGATCGGCTTCTACCTCTTCCGCTACGGTCTGGACGACCCCGTGGCCGCCACCTACGCGCTGTTCGGCGCGGTGTCCCTCGGCGGCCTGTCGCGCATCCCCGGCACTGGACGGCAACGAGCCGCGACCATCCTGCGCGTGCTGCCCGTCTGCTGGGCCCTGGTCGTCGTCGGCACGTACCTGTCGGTGCGCACCTGGAGCGCGGTCGCCGGGATGCTGGTCGTCGGCTTCATGCTGGCCTTCTCCGCGGTGGGCGGACCCCGTCCGGCGGGCGTGGCACCGGGGCTGCAACTGCTGTACATCCTGCCGTCGTTCCCGCCCTACGATCCCGGCTCGCTCGGCGAGCGGCTCCTCGGCACGACGACCGGTCTGGTGCTGCTGATCGCGGCCGAGGCGCTCATCTTCCCCGAGCCCGCCCCGACGCCCTACCGGGAGCGGACGGCCCGTGCCGCGGACATCGCGGCGCACTGCGCACGGGCCCTGGCCGTCCCGCCGTACGCCCTCGGCGCCGCGGACCGGAGTACGGCCGAGGAGACCGGCCGGGGGCTGCGGTCGCTGATGGTGCCCGAGGCGGAGCGCCCGGCCGGGCCCGGAGTGCGGGAGCGGGCCCTCGCCCACACCGGCCTGGCCGTCCGCACCCTCCTCAGCCGCCTCGCCCAACTGCCCGCCCCGACGGGGACGCCCGAACCGGAGGGGGCGGCCGTACTGCGCGCCGTGGCGGACCTCGCCACGGCGTCGGCGACGTGTCTGCGGGGTGGGCCTTCGCCGGTGCGGGCGCACCAGGCGCTGTCCGCGGCGCGGGCCGCGCTGTCGGCCCTGTCCGCAGAGACGCCCACCGACGCGCCCCGCTTCTCGCCGACCGTGCTGCGTCGGCACGCGGCCCTGCTGGAGATCTCCGATGCCGCACTGGCGACGGGGGCGGCGGCCGACCGAGCCCTGCGCGGGCGCCGGTCCGCGGTGGAGGTGCCGCAGGACCGGTTCTGGTACTCCACCATCGGCGCCCCCATGCTCTGGTGGCACCGCCTGCGCGGCCACGCGGGACGCCGCTCGGTGTTCTTCCAGAACGCGGTACGCATCGCGCTGGCCCTTACGGCGGCGCGGCTCGTCGCGGGCATCGACACCCTGCCGCACGGCTTCTGGGCCATGCTGGCCACGCTCAGCCTCACCAGGACCACCCTGGAGGCGACCCGGCACACCATCCGGCTCGCGCTCACCGGCACGCTCGCCGGAGCGCTCCTGACCGCCGCGACCCTGACCCTGGTCGGCACCCACACGAACGTCTACGCCGTGCTGCTGCCCCTGTGGATGCTGTTCGCCTTCACAGTCGGCCCGGTGCGGGGGATCGGCTGGGCCCAGGGACTGTTCACCGTGCTGGTGGCCCTGGTCTTCGCCCAGCTGGCGCCGTCCACCTGGCAGCTGGCCGAGGTGCGCATGCTCGACGTACTGATCGGCAGCACCATCGGCGCGGTGTTCGGCCTGCTGGCCTGGCCGCGCGGGGCCCACGAGGAGATGCGCCGCGCGGCCGCGGAGCTGCTGCGCACGGCCGCGGAGGTCGTCGTGGCGACGACATCCTCGGTGGCGGGCGGCGCGGCCGCCACCATCCCGGCGGCGGCACCCGGGCAGCGGTCACTGCACCACGCCATCGTCCTGGCCGAGTCGGCGTACGCGCAGTTCCAGAGCGAACCCGCCCTCCTCACCGGCGCCCGGCGGGGCGCTCGGGCCGCGGTGGACTGGCAGGCGACGCTCATCGCCGGCCACCACACGCTGTGGGGCTCCGAACGGCTGCTGGCACCGCCCGTCACCGCGCTGCCCACGGCGACGGCCCGTGCGGTCGACGCGCTCGGTGAACGCATGGCCGGGCGGATGCTGCTGGTCTCCGCGGCCCTGGACCCGGGCGGGGACACCCCGTCCCTGACCGTCCCGCGGATCGATCCGGTCTCCGACGAGTTCAACGCCGAACCGGCGGGCGCGCCCCGGCGGTACTACGCCGTGGTCGAGTGGCTGGAGTCCCTCGCAGCCGATCTGACGCGGATCTCCCGAGCTGGGGCGGTATCGGATGCTGCTGGCGCTGCTGGCGCTGCTGGCGCTGCTGGCGCTGCTGGCGCTGCTGGCGCTCGTGGTGCTCCTGGCGGGAGCGACTCGGGTCGGCCTTCCTGACACGGGCGGACGGGCGGACGGGCGGACGGGCGGACGGGCGGCGGTGGCGACGGCCGGCGCTCGGTGTGGAGGCGTGCGTGCTGCGGACGGCGGTGGCGAATCGTCAGCCGCTCGGCGTGGAGGCCTGCTCCTGCCGCTCCTCGGCGGAGGACGCCGGCGTGCCACCCGGGTGGAGCAGCGCGAACAGGAACGCGATGCCCAGGGCGACGGCCATGCCGTAGAACACCCACTGGTTCGCCTCGGCGAAGTCCATGCGGACCGCGCTGACGATCTCCCGCATCTGGTCCGCGGCCGGCCCGGTGCCCGAGGGCGGGCTGGCGTCGCCACTGCCCGTGATGGAGCTGCTGACGCTGTGGGCGGTGTCCAGGGCCTGCTCGGCCGACATGCCCCGCGACTCCAGCGTGCTGGTCACGTTCGACCGCGTGACGTGCGTGAGCATCGTGCCGAAGACGGCCATGCCCACACTCGCCGCGTAGTTGCGTACGGTCTGCGTGATGCCCGTGACCTCGCCGTAGGACGGGCCGATCGCCCGGTTGACGGCGTCCGTGGAGGCCGGGGCCAGGATGAAGCCGATGCCCGCCCCGGCCAGGGCCGCGTACAGCCACTGGTCGTGCATGGACAGGTTGGTCAGCTCGCCCGCCCACAGGGCGAATCCGACGCAGCCCACGATGCCGCCCATCTTCAGTGCCGGACGGGCGCCCCGGTTGTCGAGGATCCGCCCGCCCCACTGCGAGGCGAGGGCGAAACCTGCGAAGACGTACAGCAGGAACAGCGCGGCCTGGTTGGGGGAGGCGCTGAGGGAGACCTGGGCGTACACGGAGGCGAAGAAGAACAGCGGGACGAACGCGAGCATCGCGAAGAACAGCACCGCGGCATCCACCGCGAAACCCTTGTCCTTGAAGACCCGCAGGTCGACCAAGGGGTGGCGCACGCCGCGCTCGTAATGGACGAAGTAGGCGAGGACCGCGAGGCCGCCGACGATGCAGAGCCAGGTGGCGGGGCTGTCCCAACCCCAGGTGTACGCCTGCTGGAAGCCGAGCACGCTCAGGCCCATGCCGACGGCCATCAGGGCGGCGCCGACGAAGTCGAGGGTGCCGGTCCGTTTGCGGTCGGTGATGTGCGCCATCGCGGTCAGTACCAGTGCCACCACGGCGACCGGCACGTTGACCCAGAACACCGCGCGCCACGTCCATGCCGCCGTGAGCCAGCCGCCGAGCAGCGGGCCGACGGCGGTCAGGGCACCGGACAGCCCGAAGAACAGGGCCAGCGCACGTCCGCGCCGCTCGGGCGGGAACACCGCCACGACCACCGCCAGCGCGGCGGGGAACAGCAGCGCCGCGCCGATGCCCTGGACGGCCCGGAACCCGATGAGCCAGCCCTGCGCCGCGTCACCCTTGGGGACACAGCCGCACATCACCGAGGAGATGACGAAGACTAGGGTGCCGACGACGACGATCCGGCGCGGGCCGTACAGGTCCGCCAAGCGCCCGCCCACGGCGAAGAACGCGGCCAGGGCCAGCAGATAGGCGTTGATCACCCACTGCATTCCGGAGGATGTCAGGCCCAGTTCCCGCACGATGTCCGGGGCGGCGATGGAGACGATGGTCTGATCGATGAACGTCATCGCGACCGCGAACATCATGGCCGCGAGTGCCAGCGTCTGCTGATGCGCCGAACGAGGCGCGGGCGTGGTGTCACCACGCCCGATGTGTGTGTCACTCACCTTCCCAGTCTGCGCCCGTAGGGCCGAGCCCGCAGCGTTGGGCCTTCTCCTTCCGGGTGGGGGGTCGGTGAACCGTACCGGCTACGAGCTGTCAAGCGGAGTCGGCGGTGGACAGCCCTCGGGCGGGCGGAGGTCTTCAAGACGCGCCCGCACACCGGTACTTGCCTGGAAGCCTCCCGAACTGGTCAGTCTCCCACGGGGTTTCCGGGTTGCCCACGGACCAGGCGGAGCAACAGAGCGCCCCCGAGCAGGGCGAGGAGAGCCGCGACGCGCAGCACCATCTCGATGGCCGAGCCGTCGGAGGCCGCGCGGGACGCCGAACCGCTGAGCGCCTCCAGCACGGTCGACGCGACCGCGACGGCCAGCGCACCGAGCAGGACGAGGGAGGTGAGGACGAACCCCGACGCGGCGGCGAGACGCGTCTCGGGTACGTAGGACTGGGTGGCGACGTTCGTCAGGGCCCAGCCGAGGCCCAGACCGGCACCGACCACCGCGAAGACCACCACGTACAGACCGAGCGGCGTGGACCAGGTGAGTACGAGCAGTGCGGTGCTGCTGAGGAACATGGCGAGGGCCATCAGCACTTCGGGCCGCCACCGGTGAGCCAGGTGCCCGGAGGCGTAACTGGCGGTCCCCGCACCGACGGAGAGCGCGAGGAAGATCAGCCCGGCGGTGAAGGGCGACAGGCCCCGCGCCTGCTGGAGGTAGAGCGCCGAGAAGACGGCGACCAGGCAGTAGACGACGTTGGACAGGGAACCGGCGAGAGTGATGGTCACGAACGGGCCGTTGCGCAACAGACCGAGGTCGAGCAGCGGTTCCGCGCTGCGCCGTTCGATCCGGGCGAAGAGGGCCAGCAAGGCGACTCCGGCGAGGAAGCAGACCAGTGTGGCGGGGGAGGACCAGCCCCAACTGCCGCCCTGGTCCACGCCGAGCATGATCAGCGTCAGGCCGCCGGCGATCGAGGCCGCGCCGGGAAGGTCGAGGCGTCCCGATGCCTCGGTGTCGCGGGTCTCCGGGACATGACGGAGCATCAGGAACGCGGCGGCCGCGCAGATCGGCACGTTGAGGTAGAACACGGCCCGCCAGCTGACGTGTTCGGCGAGCGTCCCGCCCACGAACGGACCCAGGGCCGTGCCCACGGCGCTGAAGGCCAGCACGGTGCCGACGGCTCTGCCCTGCCGGTCGTCCCGGAAGTAGCCTGTGACGACCGCTACGGCGACGGGGAAGATGAAGGCCGCGGTCACGCCCTGGACGACGCGTCCCGCGACGAGCCACCCGGTGGACGGTGCCAGGCCGCAGAACACCGAGACGGCTCCGAAGCCGACCAGACCGCAGACGAGCGTCCGCCGACGGCCATGGACGTCGGCCACCCGCCCTCCGGTGATCATGAAGGCGCCCAGGGTGAGCATGTAGCCGCTGACCAGCCACTGGAGATCGGTGGTCGGCTCGCCGAAGTCCCGAGCGATCACCGGAAGCGTGAGGTTGAGGGCGAACCAGTCCATCTGCACGAGCAGCATGGACAGCGCCGCAGCCGTGATGACGGCCCGGTCCCGGCCGCTGAACAGCCCTGTGCCATGCGAGGCGCGGTTTCTGGAAGGAGCCCTCATCGCCCACCTCGGTTTCCGGCCCCTCTTCATGGTGGCATCGCGGGGCCCCTACGGCGACACGATCGCGCGGGACCTGGCGGCCAGGGCCGTCATCGAGCCCGTACGTTGCGGGCGCGCCCCGCGATACGCGGGTTGACCAGGCCGCTGTCGCCGCCGTAGTGCTTGAGGAGCCGTGGGTCCATCACCCTGCGCCACAGGGGCGGAACCCAGGCGAGCACGATCATGGTCGCGTACCCGGCGGGCAGTTGCGGAGCCTCGTCGAAGTGCCGGAGCGTCTGGTACCGGCGCAGCGGGTTCGCGTGGTGATCGGAGTGACGCTGGAGCTGGAAGAGGAAGAGATTGCTGAGCGTGTTGTTGCTGTTCCAACTGTGGGACGGCCTGACGCGTTCGTACCGCCCGTCCGGTCGCCGTTGCCTCAACAGCCCGTAGTGTTCGAGGTAGTTGACCGTCTCCAGCAGGCAGATGCCGAGGACGGCTTGCAGGAGCAGGTAGGGCAGCACGACCCAGCCGAATGCGGCGGTCAACGCGCTGAACAGGACCACGGTCATCGCCCAGCCGGTCAGGACGTCGTTGTGCCGTCCCCACACGGGCCGGTTCCGGCGATTCAGCCGGCGCTTCTCCAGGTGCCAGGCCGAGCGGAGACTTCCCAGGACGGCGCGGGGCAGGAAGCGCCAGAAGCCCTCGCCCATACGTGAACTCGCCGGGTCGTCGGGGGTGGCCACCCGGATGTGGTGGCCGTGATTGTGCTCCACGTAGAAGTGGCCGTACCCGGATTGCGCGAGTGCGATCCGGCTGAGCTGCCGCTCCAGGGTCTCGCGCTTGTGGCCCAGTTCGTGCGCCGTGTTGATCGCGACCCCGGCCACCACCCCGGTGCCGGCGGCCAGCCCCAGTGCCTCGGCGGCGGTCAGGCCGCCGTCGGCCCACTTGGCGCAGGCCCAGGCCAACGCGCCGTATTGCAGCGGTAGATAGAGGAAGGTGCACCACCGGTAGTAGCGGTCCGCTTCGAGGCCCTTCATGGCTTCGTCGGGTGGGTTCGAGGCGTCCGGACCGAGCAACTGGTCGAGAGTGGGCAGCAGGACGAACGCGAAGAACGGCCCCCACCACCAGAAGACCGCGAGGTCCGTCAGTTCCACGAGCAGGCCCGACTGGAAGGGGAGCGTGGGGACGGCCAGGGCGAGCGGCCACAGGTGCCGCCTCCTGTCCCGCCATGGGGCCAGGGCTTGAGGGGGTGTTCCGGGCACGGCATTCTCCTGACTCGTCCGGGAGCGGCGCCGGTTCGATGGCGGGCGCCGGCGCGGCAACGAGCGTGGCACCACGCGGGGTTGCTGACAAAGGCGGCGCTGTGTAAACGTTCTGACTGATCGTCACGTCAACCTCGGGAGGGGGCGTGTGAACACTGAGCCGGTGCCTGCCGGTCCGCCGGACCCGCCGCGTGTCGCCTGGCGCAGGCAGATGCGGGCGCGCGTACTGGACGAGGCATGGCTGCTCGCTTCGCTGTCGGGCTGGGACGCGGTCCGGGTGGCCGACCTCGCGCGGCGCGCCGAAGTGTCGCGGCCCTCCATCTACGCGGAGTTCGGCGACCGGGCCGGCGTCGGCCGGGCCTTGGTCCTCAGGGAGACCGACAGGTTCCTCGCGGGTGTCGGCGGCGTCCTGGAGGGTAACGGCGGCGACGTGGCGGCGGGGCTGCATGCGGCGGTCGCTCACACGCTGGGCGAGGCGAGGACGAATCCCTTCATCGGCGCGGTCGTCACGGCGGCCCGTGGCGGCACCGACGCACTCCTGCCCTTCCTCACGAGCCGCCCGGAGCCGGTCTTCTCCCAGGCGCGAAGCCTGGTCACCGCCTGGCTCGACGTCGTGGCCGAGGAGTGCCCGAGCGCGCGGCGAGCGGAGGCCGCGGATGTCGCCGTCCGTCTCACTCTGAGCCACATGCTGTTGCCGTCGTCGGAGGGCGATGCCGCGGCCGCCCGTGTGGCGCGGGCCGCCTACGCGGTCCTGGGGCCTGTCTGACTTCTCCGGGGCTCATTCCGGCTTCCCTGGGACGGGATCAAGATCGCAGCGAGGGTGCATTGTTGCTTTTTCTGTCGATACGAGCATCCGGGCGACCTTGATGCGGCGAAGTCTCTGTAATGACCGAGGCGCTTCAGCCCTGGAAGTGACTCCCTGCCCTTTGCGCGGCTGACGCCGGATCCCCGGGAGCACGCATGATTGTCAAGAAGCTGTATGAGCGGGAGCCGGACCCGCCGGTCGGTTCCCTTCGCGAGGCGTGACCGCATTGTCCACAAATCGGGGTCGGCGCTGCCGTCGCTGGTCGCGTGGCCCCGGTCGTCACGCCCCGCCTTCGCCGGGCTCTGGGCGCGTGAGGGCGCGGTCGAGCGCGTCAGGCAGGCTGGCCGCGACCTCGTCGGCGAGCCGCTGGAATTCGCGGCGGAGGAGGGGAGCGACCAGGCGGGCCAGGCCGTGGAAGGTGAGGCGTGCCCGGTAGCTCAGCACGGTGCCGGTCGGACTCTCCTCGAAGCGCATGTCGTCCGTGGTCGTGGCTGTTCTGTTGCGGCCCTCGAAGATCAGGCGGCGGCGGTCGCGCCTGATCAGCCGGTACCGCAGCTGGGTGCGCCGCCCGCGGAACTCCGAGACGTTGAGCCACTCCGATCCGACGGCCGGTTCGCCGCCGTGGCCGAGCGGGCGGCAGCTCACGGTCCCGGGATCCCAGAGTTCGGCATTCGAGAAGTCCGCGAGGAAGTCGACCACCTCGGTGAGCCCATGGTTCAGGACTATCGTTCTCTCGACTTCCATCATGAGAGCCTCCGCAGCGGCAGACCGGACGCGGGTCCTCGTTGCAGGACCCGTCGGTGCCTGTTCCTGCTGTCCTGCGCCGGCGGATGCACACTGGCGGCGGCTGGTGGCGGGCGTCCCTGGTTCAGCGGCGGGTCCAGCCGGTGGCCTGCTCCCAGACGCTGCTGCGGATCGATGTGATGGGGACCTGTTCCGGCACGCATTCGTTGCACCGCGGATTGTGGCAGGGCCCCGCGGTCCAGCGGGGTACGTAGACGCCCATGGTCTTGTGCCGTTCCACTACGGCGTCCACCTGCTGCCCGCATGAGCGGCAGGTGTATCCGGAGGTCGTGGTCGTGGACGCGGGCGGGGGTGCCTGAGTTTTCTGCTCGCTGCTCATAACAGAACTTTACGCCCGCTTTGCCCGTTTTTGAATGCCTCTTTCCGCTTCAGCTTGCCCCGCTATGTGGACCCAGTGGTTCCGTGCGGGTCGTCCGGTTGCGCGGGGTCGGCCTCGCCCGAGTCGGCCGCGACGCCCTTGCCGTGGTCGGGCGGTGGGCGCAACAGGCTGAGCGCGACCGATGCGGCGAGGATCGTCGAGATGACGGCCAGGCTGACGAGCGAGGGGATCTCGGGGACGGACGTGCTGATGGTCTCGTGAGCCGCCTGGAGGACGAGTTTGACCCCGATGAAGGCGAGGATCAGCGCCAGGCCCTTGCTGAGGTAGTGGAAGCGGTCGAGCAAGCCCGCAAGCATGAAGTACAGCGCGCGCAGACCCAGAATGGCGAAGGCGTTGCTGGTGTAGACGATGAAGGTGTCGTTGCTGACGGCGAGCACGGCGGGGACGCTGTCGACGGCGAACACCAGGTCGGCGGCCTCGATGGCGGCGACGACGGCCAGCAGCGGGGTGGCGACGAGCCGGCCGGCCTCCCTGACGAAGAAGTGGGTGCCCGCGTACTCGTCCCGTACGGGAATGACCTTGCGCAGCAGCTTGACGGCGATGCTCTTGCCGGGGTCGAAGCTGTCGTCCTCCTCCTTGAGGATCTTGTACGCGCTGTAGAAGAGGATGGCGGCGAAGGCGAACAGCACGGCGGTGAAACGGCTGACCACCGCCACACCGGCGGCCAGGAAGATGCCGCGGAACACCAGCGCACCCATGACGCCCAGGAACAGCACGCGGTGCTGGTAGGCGCGGGGCACCTTGAAGTAGCCGAAGATCAGGGCGAAGACGAAGAGGTTGTCGACCGAGAGGCTCTTCTCCAGCAGCCAGGCGGTCGTGTACTCGACGCCGGCGGTCGTTCCGACGACCAGGAACACCACGAGACCGAAGACGATCGCGAGTCCGACCCAGACGCAGCTCCAGGCGGCTGCCTCGCGGAAGCCGATCACATGGGCCTGTCGATGCGCCAGCAGATCGATGAGCAAGGACACCAGCACAAGGCCGATGAACACGATCCACAGCCACAGCGGCACATCATGCACGGCCGAGCCCCTCTGCGTGCGGTTGGCCGGCGGTCTGCCTTCCTTAGAGTCTGACGTACCCGGCGGTGCCTGTCGCGCAGAGCAGCCCGGAACGGCGCTACCCGCACCTTTGCGCAAAGGGGCGCCATCCGCGGCCGATCCGCGGATGGCGCCCCCTGGGCGCGGCCGGTCTCCCGGCAGTGTCAGCGCGCTCGCGTCAGAGCTGGAACTCCGCCGGGGACAAGCCCAGGGCCGCGCACGCCTCGTGCAGGACCATCACCTCGGCCTGCGAGAAGTGCCCGTCGGCGCCGGCGATGACCATGCCGGTCTGCACGACCGCCCGCGCCTCGGTCGGCTTCTTGGCGGCCTTGGCGATGTCCTGGAGGGCCTCGGCCTTGCCGTGGGCGAAGTTCCGCGTGAGCTGGTCGACGTGCTTGTGGAAACGCTGGCGCAGCTGCTCCGGCGGGAAGTTCTGGAGCACCTCGTTGCCGAGGATCATCGACTCCATCTGCTGGATCTCGCTCGCGTCCACCTGGCCGTCGGCCGCCGCGACCAGCGCGCACATCGCCATGCTCGCGTCCCGGTACGCACCGCTCTTCAGCTCCGTCTTGATCGAACCGAGCTGGTTCTTCAGCAGACCCACCAACTGCGCGCGGGAGCCACCGCTGCGAGAGCCACCGTGCCCGGAGCCGCCGTGCGGGGCGCCGCCGTAGGGGGAGCTGCCGTGCGGCGCAGCGCTGTGCCCGCCGCGGGCACCCTGCCCGCCCTGAGCCTGCTGCTGCAAGCTCTTGGCCTGCTCCTTGAGCCGGTCGAACAGTGCCATCGATGCCACCTCGGTGCTCGAAACTGAGTGATCTCTCCCTGTGAACGCTCCGTTGCCCGCGAAGGTTCCGTCCCATTCCATCGCCGGGCCGTGGCACCGTCGAGCCTGCCGAACGCATGCGGCATCCCATGCATGAACTGCGATTACAAGGCCATGAATGACCTTGGAGAGGATGCGGGACGGGCCCGTACCATCTGTGCATGGAGTCTGACGGGTGAGTGCTGACGAAGGCCTGACCTGCGATGCGCCGGACTGGTGGTGGAGGGCGCTCCACCTGCTGTGGTGTGAGGCCACCGCGGAAGTGCGGGACGTCACAGGGGTCGCCGAGACGGTGTACCGCACGCTCGT
Organism: Streptomyces sp. NPDC048002; assembly: GCF_040653275.1. Classification (NCBI taxonomy): domain Bacteria; kingdom Bacillati; phylum Actinomycetota; class Actinomycetes; order Kitasatosporales; family Streptomycetaceae; genus Streptomyces; species Streptomyces sp. NPDC048002. The sequence continues at coordinate 114,013 of NZ_JBEZNL010000005.1, forward strand.
CCGGCTGCCGGGCGTGGTCGCGGTGGCCGGAGCGCGGTGGGACGACAGCGGCCCGCTGTACATGCGGCGGATGTGCCCGGGACAGGAGGAGGCGGTGACCTGGCTCGCCTCCTCGGACGACTGGCCGGGCGCCCCGGTGTGCCCACCCGTCATCGCGGGGAGCGCGGCGCCCCGGGCCCTGCTGCTCGACCTCGACGCCTCCGGACCACAGGGGGACCTCCCTGGCACGGTCCTGCGCGCGGCGGGGGCGCGGTGGGCCGTGGAATGCGTGTTCCCGCTCGCAGACCGGGACTCGGCCGGGCTCTGGCTGGGCCTCGCCGAACAGCCCCGCGAGCCTGAAGCCGACCGCTTCGGGGAGCAGCTGACGCAGGTCGCGGACGTTCTCCGGACCGGAAACCAGCGCATTCTGGAGGTCCGGGAGAACGAACGCCGCAACGCCCGCGACGCGTTCCTCGCGGAGGCCTCGCTCCAGCTGGACACCAGCCTCGACGCACGGGAGACCCTGCACCGGGTGGCCCGGCTCGCGGTGCCCGCGGTGGCCGAGGGGTGTGCCGTGCACCTGCTCAGAACGAACGGCTCGCTCGAACCCGTCGCAGTCGCCCACGTCTCGGCCCGCGCACAGGAGTGGCTGGCCGACGCGGTGAGCGGCGACCCATGGCTGCGGACGGTCCTGGAGCGCGGCGCGATGGGCCGGGAGGGCCTGCTGCTCCGGGGGGCCGACCTGGCCGGCGGTCCCTTCGGGGGCCACGTGGACAGCGGATTCGGGGCGGCGGTGGGCGCGGTCAGCGTCAGTCCCTTGCGGGCCCGCGGACGCGTCCTCGGGACGCTGACGTTCTGGTACGAGCGGGAGAGCGCTGGTGTCACGGACCTGCGCATGCTCGACGACCTCGCCACCCGCGCGGCCCTCGCCATCGACACGACCACCCTGTACGAGCAGCGGCGGCAACACGTCCACCTGCTGCAACAGCACCTTCTCCCGCGCGCGTTGCCGAAGACCGAGGGACTGGAACTGAGCGCCGCCTACCACGTGGGCGACGCCAGCCTGGACGTCGGAGGCGACTTCTACGACGTCGTCCGCTCCGGTGAGCGGGTCGCCCTCGTCATCGGCGACGTGTGCGGACGCGGCGCGGAAGCCGCGGCCGCCACGGCGCTGGCCCGGTACACCCTGCGCACGCTCCTGGAGGACGGGACGCCTCCAGGGCACGCGCTGTCCCGGCTCAACCAGGCTCTGACCGCCGAGAGCGCGTCACGGTTCCTGACCGCGCTGGTGGCCGTGCTCACCCCGGAGGCCGGGGGTTGGACGGCCGAGATCGCGGGGGCCGGGCACCCGTGGCCACTGCTGCGCGGTGCGGGCGGGCAGGTGACGGAGGTCCCGGCCCGGGGCGCGCTGCTCGGAGTGATTCCGGAGACCGACTACCGTTCCGTGCGCCTCCGCCTGGAGGAAGGGGACGCGCTGGTCCTGTTCACCGACGGGCTGACCGAGGCACGGTCGCTGGACGGCACTCACTTCGAGGTCCATCTCTTCGACGAAGTGGCCAAATTCGCCGCATCCGGAGAGCGGGCCGCGGCGGAACTGGTAGCGGCGGCGGCCGGCTTCCGAGCCCAAGGTGACGACGACACCGCTGTGCTGGTGGCGAAGGTGAGAGGACCGAACTGATGCAGGAACACCCGCCCGGCAAGCGCCTCGACGCCGGCCGGCTGCTGGTCGTCGAGGACTCGCAGGAGGACGCCGAGGCCGTACAGCGGGCCCTGTCCCAGACCCATCCGCAGCTCAAGCTGGAGTTCGTCACCAACGGGGAGGAACTCCTCGACCGGCTGCTGGCCGCGGCCGAGGTACCCGCGATCATCCTCCTCGACCTCAACATGCCCGGCATAGGCGGGTACGCGCTGCTGAAGGCGATCAGGGCACAGCCGGAGCTGGCGGAGGTGACGGTGGTGGTGTTCACCTCGTCCACCGCACCCGCCGAGGTCGAGGCGTGCTACGCGGCGGGCGCCGACAGCTACATCTACAAGCCACTCAACTTCGAGCTGTTCCGGACGGTCCTCAAGGGCGCCGTCGACTACTGGCAGCAGTCCCGGCGTCAGCCGCCCGGCGGGAGACTGCCGGGGCCGAGCGTGAAGTAGAACGCCGTTCCCTCTCCCGGCGCGCTGGTGAGCCACAGCCGACCGCCGTGGCGTTCCACGATGCGCTTGACGATGGCCAGGCCGACGCCGGTGCCGCCGCCGCGCTCGCTGGGCGCGTGCAGCCGACGGAAGAGGCCGAACACCTCCTCCTGCCGGTCCGCCGCGATGCCGATGCCGTTGTCCCGGACCACCACGGCGGGCTCCGGCACGGACGCACCCGGCGGCACCCGCTCCTCCACGGCGATCTCCACCGTGCGGTCCGGCCGGTCGGCCGCGTACTTGGCCGCGTTCACCAGCAGGTTCACCAGGATCTCGTAGACGCTCTCCGGATCGGCGTCGACCAGCGGCAGACGCGACGGCAGCAGGACGCGGACGCCCTCCTCCTCCAGGCGGGGGCCCGCCACCTCCAGAGCGGAGTCGACGATTCCCCGCAGCGGTGTCTCCTCGCGGCGCAGCCCGCCGCGGCCCGTGCGGGCATAGTGGAGAAGCGAGTTGAGCAGATCGTCCATCCGGGTCGCGAGCCTGCGCACCGTCCGCAGCCGGCGCACACTGACCGCGTCCAGCCGGTCGGCGGCGTCCTCCAGCGTGAACGTCGCGGCGTTGGCGATGCCCCGCAGCGGTTCCTTCAGGTCATGGGCCGTGACATGGGCGAACGAATCCAGGTCCAGATTGATCATCCGCAGTTCTTCGTTGAGCACGCTCAACTCGTCGACGTGCCGCAGCACCAACCCCGTCAGCATCCGCCGGATCTCGGCCGCGGCGGCCTCGGCATGCCGGCTCCACGGCTGGCTGCGCCCCTTGATCAGGGACCGGAACACGGCACCCGAGCCACGCGGCGTCAGGCGCTCTCCCTGCGCACCCACGATCACGGGCCGCGACGGGTCCGCCGCCCATTCCCGGGGCTGCGGGCGCTCCGTGCGCAGCCAGGCCAGGAAGTCCCCGTCGTCACCGAGGGGCACCAGCAGGACGCCGGCGGCCGCGCCCGCGTCCGCGGGATCCTCACCCTCCTCGTCCGCCAGGAACTCCTCCAGCCGGTCCGTCGACCACAGCCCCGCCCCGGCCGCCCGCGCCGTGCAACGCCCGAGCGTACGGATCAGCGCCTCGGAGACGTCCAGCCCCGACACCGAGGCCCGGCCGCCGCGCACCAGGAGGATGCCCTCGGCACCGACGAGGTCGCGGACGGCGGCTCCGTGCCGCATGAGGGAGGCGTCGATGTCGCCCTCAAGGAGTTCGGCGACGGCGGCCGCTTCCGATCCGGCCCGCTCCAGCGCATCGGCGCGTTCGCGCTCCTCGATCGCCGACAACTGCATCGAGAAGGCGGTACCGAAGAGTTCGCACGCCGACCGCACCGGGGGCGGGACCCGGGTGGGCTCGGCCCCGTGGCAGGCGATCAGCCCCCACAGCCTCCCGTCCCGCAGGAGCGACACGGACATCGAGGAACCCACACCGATGTTGCGCAGGTACTCCAGATGGAACTCGGACACCGTACGCAGCACGGACCCGGAGAGATCCAGCGCCGTCGACGTCGCCTCCCGCACGGCCGGACACAGCCGGGCCGTCGAGTCGTCGACGTCGGAGATCACCCGGATCCAGTTCTCCTCGTACAGGCGTCGCGCCTGCGGAGGAATGTCGGAGGCCGGGAACCACAGGCCCAGCCAGGGCTCCCAACCGTCCCGGACGGACTCGGCGATGACCTCGCCGGGACCGTTGAACCCGTCGAAGCGGTACGCGACGACGCGATCGAGCCCGGTGAGAGCCCGCACCTCGGCGACGGCGGCCTGACAGCACTCCTCGACCGTCGTCGCCGCCCTGAGCCGACTCAGCGCCCGGCGCACCCGCTCGTAGAAGGCACCATGGCGATCCGTGTCGTCTTCCTCGCGCGGTTCGAACTCGGCCAGCACCAGCCCGCCCCGACGGTGCACGGACAGGTCGAAGGGCGTCGTGCCCTCAGCGCCTGCCATGACCGGCAGGCAGACCGCCGGGCTGCCGTCCGGGCCGACGGCGGCAAGGGCCTCCGCCCAGTCCTCGGCCGGGAGAACGGCCGTCACGGGACGCCCGACGAGGTCGGACGCGGCGACACCGAGCAGCGCCCGCGTGTTGTCCGCCGCCGTGTCGACGAGCCCCGATTCCGGATCGACGGCGAGGAGCGTGCCGTGGGACTGCACACCGCCCAGCAGGTGGATCTGTTCGCGCACACAGACCGACAGGTCGAACTCGCCGGACACGGATGCCTCGGCGAGGCGGGCCCTCGGTGACAGCCACTCGTCGTCCACGTGCATGTTTCCCTCCGCCGTAAGCGGCGAAATATAGCGCGGTCCCGCAAGGTTGGCTAACCACGGCCAAGGGCGTGACCTGGGCGGATGGTGCCGGCTCAGGGCCGTTCGTAATGCTGGAGCACCCCGGCCACGGAGAAGCAGAGGGCACCGGTGAGGGTGGCCCAGTTGGAGATGTCGGCGTTGATCAGGCTCCCGGTGGCGGGACGGGTGTACGCGGCGATCGCCGAGACCATGAACAGGACGGAGCCGAGCTGGTTGACGGCCACGATCCACCAGCCGAGGCTGCGCCACAACAGGCGCGGCCGGCCGTGGCAGATCTCGACGAACCCGAGATGACCGGAGATCAGGAAGAGCAGGCACCCGATCACATCAGGGGCCCAGACCAGCCGATTGACCTGCTGCACGCTCAGGCCGTGCAGGAAGGAGTCGAGCAGGTCGACGGCGAACACCAGGGTGCCCGCGAACAGCACGAACGCGCTGAGCCAGTCGACCCGCCCCGGCTCGTAACTCCACCACCGCCACCCCTGGGTGACCAGCGTGCCCTCCCCTCCGGGCCGGTGGCGTGGGGCGTTGACGACCTGGAGCAGGGACACATAGCCGCCGGTATTGAAGAACAGCCCGCCGGCGAAGTAGATCGAGGCGGAGGTGAGGGCGTCGCCGGAACCGAACTGGGCGACGGCGGCACCGGCCGCGAAGAGGGCCCCGCCCATGATGAACGCCGTGGCGGCGATGGCGTTGAGCCTGCGCAGCCGGGTCAGGGCGATGTCGTCGGCACTCGCGTAGTGCGGGGCGTCCGCTCCGGGCGGCGAGAGGGCGATGAGTCCCTGACGCCGGGCCGGCCGGGACTCCCATACGGCGGTACCACCGCCGGGCGGGCGCCAGGTCAGGCGGGTGGTGAAGGGTCCCGCGCCCTCGGCGCGCTGATCGGGCTGTGCCACGCGCCGACCCTAGACGCCCCACCCACCCCTCGGCCGAGCGCAACGCCGTCCGTGGAACGCACGGGAACCAGTGCGACCTAGGCGCTGGTGGCTTCCGAGCCGTCGAGGTCCGGACGGCGCGGTGGGTTGTACAGGTCCTGCGCTCGGTGGGCGTTCACCTCCCGTACGTCACCCAGCCACGACCACGGCTGCGACCAGTCGAGCCCCGGGCACACCAGACGGTGCGGAATCCGGCACCTGGCGCCCGGCGTCGGCTCGGCATCGCCCGGACACCAGGCCACACCGTCGTCCGAGACGAGCCAGCGGAAGAACGGCGGCACCAGGTGCGCCGGGACCTCCGGCCCCGGATCCAACACCTCCAGCAACAACCAGGCGTTCGACCGCGTCGGCACCCTCTCCGCGGCGAGCCCGCACTCCGGACACACCGGCGGAGCCGGGGGAGGCGGCGCGTCGGCCCCCTCCTCCCACGCCTGCACCCGGTCCGTCAGGCGCTCCACCCGCCCCCAGTACGCCGCATCCGACTCGCCCGGCTGCTGCTTCGGCAGTAACGGCCCTGCGTCGAAATCCCCCATAGCGTCCACGTTCCGCAGCGCGCGGCCGCACGGATAGAGCGCGAATCGGGCACAACACCCGCGCCGGGCGTGATGTCCAGGGACGACGGACACCTCTACGGGCGACTGTGGTCCACCTCCGCCACATTGACCTTGGCCGGAGCGTCACGACCCTCAGCGGTCAGGATCCTGCCGGAAGGGATGGCGGCCTGCGCAGGAGCCACTGCCCGAAGCTGCGTCGCGAGGGCCGGACCGTCACCTTGCCGTGGGCCTTCTGGCCGACGAGTTCGACCCGCAGGACGGTCGGGGTATGCGTGGGCGTAGACCTGCCGCGGTGCTTGAGCTTGCAGTGCGCCCTCACCAGGCCGTCGGTGTCGACCTCGATGCCGGGCCTGGTGATCAGCGTCAGGGTCTTGCCCGTCATCTCCACGTCGATGCGCAGCGTGTTCTGCGTGATCACGGCTTCGGTGAGGTCGAGGGTGACGTCGCACCAACTCACGGCCAGCTCCAGCCGTCGCGGCAGCACCCAGCGACCGGTTCGCTCGATGGCACCGCTGAAGACCTGCTCGATCCGGACGACGTCCTTGACCTCGGCCGCCTGCGCCGCGGTGCCGTCAGTGGTGACCGGGATGTTCGGCAAGTCGGCTGTGAGGAGGGCCAGTTCGCTCAGGGTGCGGGCGGACAGGGCGGCTTCCAGGCGTTCGTCCAGCTCGTCCGCCGTCAGCAGGCCGTCCCCGGCCGCGATCCGCAGCACGTCCACCGTCCGGTCCCGGTCCGCGTGGGAGGCCCGCAGATCGGGGGGTGAGCCGGGGACGGCGTGGCTTCCGGCGGGTGGCGTCTCTCCCGGCATGTTTCCGTCCCGGTCCTGTCGGAGGTCTCTGCGCGACACGGTCGTTGGCGCACAGGGAAGGTTAGCGCTATATCGCGATACACGTCCCGTCGGGCCGCCTCGCGAACAGGTCCGGCGCAGCGCCGACGCACGGTGTGGGACTTCCATCATGCCGAGACCCGCACGGCCGGGACAACAACCCCACCCGAAACCCGGCTGTGGTCCGATCCGGTGAGAACCTCTACCGGAGCTCGGCCCGAGTGCCTAACTTGGCAGGCGCGTTGCGCACCTCACCTCACCGCAGCGCACCATCCCAGCGGATCAAGTCACGTAAGGCACAACCATGGCGTATCTGAGCATCGGCCGCCGCCCATGACGCACGACATCAACGCCCTGCTGCGTGAGTACGACCGGGCCCGCGCCTACACCGACCAGCTGTGGAAGGACCTCAGCCCCGACGAGGTCACCTGGCGCCCGCACGAGGACTCCAGCGCCATCGGCTGGCACCTGGGCCACCAGGCCCACGTAGCCCACTTCATGATCCGCAACCTCACCGCGGCCGAGCCCAGCCCCGACCCCGAACTGGACGGGATCATGGACTCGGCGAACCCGGAGAAGTTCCGCGGCGCGCTGCCGACCGTCGAACGGCTCACCGCCTTCCGTGACACCGTCGCCGAGCGCGTCCACGCCCGCATGGGCGACATCGCCTCCGGCAGGGTCGGCGCCCCCGACCAACTGGCCGTCGTGGCGAACCATTTGCTGCTCGCACTCGTCAACCACGAGTACCAGCACGACCAGTGGATCGGCGAGGTCCGCGCCGAAAGCCTCGGCCACGCGCTCCCGCCCGACCCCGTATCCGACTGGCTCACCCGCGTCGACGGCTACCTCGTCTGCGCCCCCGGCGCCTGAACCGCGCGCCCCGCGGCGCCCCAGGTCATGCCCCTCGTGCGAGGCGAACGTTGCCGCCAAGCTCTTGCCTCGGGGCGGGTGGGTCTGGTTCTGTTCGCCGGGCCATCGGTGTGATCGCGTGGGTGTGAGGGAGAGCGGCGGCGTGGAGCGGGACATGCAGGCGCAGGCCAAGGACTGTCTGCCGGAGGGGCTTGGCCGGGCGATACGCGAGAGCGCCGGGGCCATCGCCGCACTCCTGGACGGCGTGACGGACACGAGCCGTCCGGTGCCGGGGCTGGAGTGGACCGTCGGTGAGACGGCGGCCCATCTGGCCATGGCCAACACCTTGATGGCCGATCTCGCGGCGGGTGAGGAACGCCCGTACGGGGACGGCACACCGCAGAGCATCGCCCCGGCCAACGAGCAGAGCCTCGCGCAGTTCCCCGAGCGCGGGGCCGCGCCCCTGGCGGCGATGATCGTGGAGCAGGCCGAGCGGTTCCTGACGGCGGCGGAACGGGCCGACGTGGAGGGGACTGCGGGGCGGACGCTGGTGACCCCACTGGGGCCCATGAGCCAGGACGTCCTCGCCGCGTATCTGCTGACCCACATGCTGGGCCACGGGTACGATCTCGCCCGCGCCGTCCGACGCCCGCACATGATCGACGCCGCGCGGGTCGAGTTGTGCATGCCGTTCCTTCAGACCGCCATGCCGCGTATCGCCGGGGCGGCGTCGAAGCTGACGGCGCGCTACACCTTGCGCGTCCGGGGTGGCGTGGCCTTCGGCGTGACGTTCACCGAGGGCGCGGTGGAGGTTCTCCCCGGCCCGCCCGAGCGTTCGGACTGCACGATCCTCACCGAGCCGGTCGTCTTTCTCCTCATCGCCCTGGGCCGGTTGGGCCCCTGGCGGGCCATGGCGCGCGGAGGCGTCCTGGCCTGGGGCCGCAAGCCCTGGCTCGCGCCCCGATTCCCCATGCAGTTCGAGGCGCCCTGAGCTACGCGCGGTCGGTTTCACGGGGCCGGGCCGACTGGGCGTCCCCGTCAGTCGGCTGACGGTTCCTCGGCTTCCCAGCGGAGCAGATCGCCGGGCTGGCAGGTGAGGACCTCGCAGAGCGCGGCGAGGGTCGCGAAGCGCACGGCCTTGGCTCGGCCGTTCTTCAGGACCGCGAGATTCGCCGGGGTGATTCCCACCCGCTCCGAGAGTTCACCCACGGACATCTTGCGCCGGGCCAGCATCACGTCGATGTCGACGACGATCGGCATCAGATCACCACGTCCAGCTCGGCCTGCATCCGGGCCGCTTCGGCGTCGCGGGCGACGGCTTGGGCGAGCAGCGTCCGCAGTACGAGTACGAGGAGCGCGACCCCGAGGACGGCCACGCCGATGCCGGCCATGATGACGGTGACGCCGGGGTCCTCGCGTTGGCCGGGTGTGTTGACGGCCGTGACGGCGAACCATACGAGGGCGGCCCCGGTGATCGCGCCGATCACTCCGTCCACGTACCGGAAGGCGGCGTGCGAGAACACCGTTCCGCGGCGCACCATCGTCACCAGCTTCCACACGCAGACGACGGCGACCTGGACCGAGACCATGCCGAGGATGGTGATGAGGCGCAGTGCGGTCAGGGGGAGGGTTCCGTCCTCCGGATCGTTGCCACTGGCCAGCGTCCACGCCATGAGGGCCTGAACCAATCCGGTGCCGAGGAGCACCACCCCCAGCACGGCGCGCAGCGCACGCACGGTCAGCTTGCCCATAGCTCCTCACTCCTCCATCCATCGAATTGCGATGGGAATCTATCGAGATTCGATAGGTGGCGCAAGTGGGTGGGCGGGGCGTGGTGCGGCTGGAGGGCGAGTGCCGAGCCACTGCTCCGCATCCCATGCGTGGAAACGTTCCGTTTCGGTGAAGCCCAGCTTCGCCGCGAGGCGCGTCGAGGCGGAGTTGGCCGTCTGGGTGTGCAGCACGACCGGCTCGCCGGGGAGGATGTTGTCGAACCAGTCCAGGGCCGCCGCGCACGCCTCGGTGGCGTACCCGTATCCCCAGGCCCGGGGCAGGAACAGATAGCCGAGATCGACCTTCCCCGCGGCGGCCGGCCGACCGGACTTCGGCACTCTCCGGAGCAGGATCAGGCCGATCATCGCCCCCTGGAGTTCGACGACAAAGCTCCCGGGCCGCGCCTCGGGCACCGCGGGCAGTTCACGCCCCAGTACGTCTCGCGGTCGGGGTCCGCCGAGGTAGGTGTGCACCTCCGGCGACGCCAGCAGTTCGATGAACGTCGGACGATCCCGGGCCTGGGAGGCACGCAGCACGAGCCGGCTGGTGCTGAGCGGGGCGGGTGGCCAGTCGACTGAACCAAGATCATTCATGTGCACATTGAATCGTCTCCGCGCTCCACACCTGCGGTGAACAGGAAAGGCGACGGGGTCTCGGCCCCGAGCGGGAGGTGGGTGCTGGCAGGATGACGTGGTGTCCGACTCCCTGCGTGAACTGTGGCTCCGTGGCGTCGCCTTCAACGCGGCGGCACCTGCCGAGGTGCTGATACGTCTCCTGGACGACGGGGCCGGTGAGGCCGCTCTGGCGATGTGTGAGGGCCGCGATCTGCCCGACGCGGCACTGGAAGCGGCCCTGCGCCACCCGAGCGTGCGGATCCGCCGCGCCCTCGCCTGCAACCTGCGCGTCGACCCCGCACGACTGGCTCCCCTCGCATCAGACCCCTCAGGGCTCGTCCGCGCGCAACTCGCCGGCGGCACCCGGCACCAGCCCCGTTGGGTCCGCCCCCTGCCGACCGACATCCTCGTCACCTTCCTCACCGCGCAGGACGGAGGCGAGGACGGCCGGGTCACCGCACAGGAGATCGCCGGGGAGCTGTGGTCCTCCCGACAGGTCCCCGCTTCCTTCCCCCGGGACGTGGCCGGTCACGACCACCCCGCCCTGCGTCTGTACGCGGCCCACCAGTGGCTGTCCCTCACCCCCGCACAGCGCACGATGCTCCTCGACGACCCCGACCCCACCGTGCGCGAAGCGGCCCACAGCGGCAGCCGCAGGCTGGACCCGCAGCAGGTGGCGGCCATCCTGCCGTCCCTCGCGCCACGCAACCGATGGTTCGTGCTCGCCACCTCCCCCCTGACACCCGCGGTCGTCGAGCAGTGCTTCGCAGAAGGCGACCTGCCACCGCTGGCCCGCAACCGATACACCCCAGCCCACGTCCTGGCCCGGCTCGCCCGAAACCCCGACGCGGAGATCCGCCGACTGGTCGCCGCCCGGCCCGACTTGGATCCGGAGGCGGCGGCGCGGTTGAGCAAGGATCCGGATGGCGGTGTGCGCCTGCTCGCCCGCCTCCACCCCTCCATCCGTACCTGGGCCGAGTTCGAAGCAGTCAAGTGGGTAGTGGGGCATGGCCTCGACTGCACCTGCCCGATCACAAGGCCCGTCACCGCCCCGCCATCCGACTGGTACATCACCTGCGCGGCGTCCGAGGAACCCGTGCTGCGCCGTGTCGCGGCAAGCCGGCCCGGCCTGCCCGCGCAACTCGTCGGGGATCTGGCGCAGGACGAGGACGAGGAGGTAAGGGTCCGGCTGGCCTGCCACCACCCGCTGGCCCCGCCCCGCCTCCTCCTGGACGTCTTCGTCAGCCGCCCGGCCCACCGCCCGCACCTGCTGACCCTGCCCGCGTTCCCCCGCACCGGGACCGCCCACCTCGCAGGGCACCCCGACCCGGCCGTACGCGCCCTGGCCGCAGCCGACCCCGCCCTCCGGGAACCTCCGCTGACCGACCCGGACGCGACCGTACGACGAGCAGCCGCCGCCAACCCCGCCCTCACACCGGACACCCTCGAATCCCTCCTCACCGACCCCCGTACCGCGGAGGGCGCCGCGGCCAACCCCTCGCTCCCTGTTGCCCGCATGCACGTACTCCTCGGCCACCGGGAGGACGGCGCCACCCCCGGGCCGAGGGCGGTACGGCACTGACGGGCCACGGCCGTTGTGATGGACGAGCTCTACCGTTCGCAGGCCTGCCCCATCAAGGGCAACGTGGGGTGCGAGGACTCCCGCTTCTTCGGCGCTTCGACCTTCCAGCGCGATGACAGGACCGCCGTCGTCACCTTTCTGATCACCGCCTACGACAGCGAAGAGGCCGCCCGCCAGGCGTACGACGTCCTCTGGGACGGCTACTACGCCGACCGGGCCGGGCTGCGTGCCAAGAACTTCGACATCGGCCCGATCGGCGACGAGCGTGACGCCCGATTCGGGACGTACGGCTTCGACGGCGAACCCGGAGCCGTGACCCAGACCAGGGTCGGGACGACGTTGTTGTGGACCCAGGCGGGTGCCATGGACGAGGGGGGACTCGACGAGGACGCGGTTCGCGACCTGGCCGCAGTGCTCGCCGAGCGAGCCCGACAGGCCCAGGACGGGGACGCACCCTCCGCCGCGCTCGGCGGCTGACGGGGCGGTCGCACACTGGAGGCCGCCCGCTGGACGTCAGGGTTGGATGTTCTCCAGGTCCTCCAGAAGGCTCAGGTGCTTGGGCTCCCAGCCGAGCGTCTGCCGCGTGTACGCGCTGGACGAGGGCTGATCGCTCGCGAAGATCTGCCCGAGCGGACCGAAGCTCTCCGCCGGTACCGATTCGACCGGCAGGCCCAGCCGTCGCCCGATGACGGCGGCGATGTCGCGCACCTGGTCACCCTCGTCGCCCACGGCATGCCAGGCCGTACCCGCTTCTGCGTGCTCCAGGGCGAGCCGGAAGAGCGCCGCCGCGTCGAGCGCGTGCACGGCCGGCCAGCGCTGTGTGCCGTCGCCGGGGTAGCCGGAGAGGCCGGTCCGGCGCGCGATGTCGGTGAGGAGGCCGGCGAATCCGCCGGAGCCGTGGTGGTGCACCGTGCGCGGGAGGCGCACGGCGCTGCTGCGCACCCCGCGCGAGGCCAGGTCCAGAATCGACGTGACCGCAGTGGCGCGGCCGCCGAGTGGCCCCTCGGTCATCAACGGGTCCGCCTCGGTGGACGCGCGGCCGGGTACGTACGGCGTACCCGAGCAGGTCACGAGGGGGCGTCCGCTGCCGACGAGGGCCTCGCCGAGGGCTTCGAGGGCGGCGCTCTCCTCCGCCACCGACTTGGTGAGAGCGTCCGCGCTGCTGAAGTCGTGGTTGAACGCGAGGTGGATCACCCCGTCGGCCTGGGCGGTGCCGGCGCGAAGAGTGTCCAGATCGGCGAGGGCTCCCCGGAGGGGCTCGGCGCCTGCCGCCTCCACGGCCTGGGCGGAGGTGTCGGAGCGGGTGAGGGCGAGGACGGTGTGACCGTGGTCGAGCAGTTCGGCGACGACGGCGGAACCGATCAGTCCGGTGCCGCCGGTGACGAAGACGCGCATGGAGAACTCCCGAAAGGTGATGGGACTCTTGTCCCATCACTCTACCGCAGTGATGGGACAAGAGTCCCATCACCTAGAATGGTGGCCATGGGCAGATGGGAACCAGGCGCACGCGAACGCCTTGTCGTGGCCGCCGTCGACCTGTTCACCGAGCAGGGGTACGACGCCACGACGGTCGCGCAGATCGCCGAGCGCGCCGGAGTCACCAAGAGCACCTTCTTCCGGCACTTCCCCGACAAGCGCGAGCTGCTGGTGGCCGGGCAGGAGACGCTGAGCCGACTGCTGAGCGAGGGGATCGCCGACGCTCCCGCCGACGCCAGCCCGCTGGAGGCGGTCGCCGCCGGTCTGGAGCGCGCGTCCGGCGCCATGGGCCCGATGAGCCGCGAACTGGCGCCCCGCCTGAAGGCGGCCGTCGCCGCCAGTGCCGAACTCCAGGAACGCGACGCTCTCAAGAGCGTCAGTCTCGCCGCCGCCATGACGACCGCGCTGGTCGCGCGGGGTGTCTCCGATCCGATCGCGGCCCTGGCGGGCGAGTTGGGAGTCCTGGCCTTCAAACGGGGGTACGCCGAATGGTCCGAGGGCGACCGTGACGACGAACTCGCGGGGTACGCCCTGAAGGCCCTGGGCGAACTACGGGCGGCCAGCGCCTCGTTGGGGTGACGGCGAGTCCTACTCGGAGTTGGCGAGCAGGTAGTCGACGGCGTGGATGACGTCATCCACCGTGTGGTGGGGCGTCGTCAGCCCGTCCGGCCAGGCGCGGCCGCGGACCCAGATCGTACGCAGTCCCGCGTCGTGGCCTCCGGCGATGTCCGATGCGGGGTTGTCGCCCGTCATCCAGTCACCGGGGGTGAGTTGCGTGCCGCACCGTGCGGCGGCCAGTTCGAAGAGGCGCCGGTCGGGTTTGCGGACGTCGATGTCGCCGGACGCGGCGATACCGTCGATCAGGTCGGCGAGGCCGGTGGCGCGGACCTTGGCCCGCTGGACGTCACTGGCCCCGTTCGTGGCGACGCCGACGCTCCAGCCGGCGTCCTAGAGCCGGGCCAGGCTGTCCAGGACGGCCGGCCGGCAGGTGACCGCGTTGGCCATGCGGTCGACGTACACGCGCCACAGGTGGTCGGCGCTCTCCCTGAGGGGGAAGGCGGAGCGAAGCCGCTCGAAATCGGACCGTTCGGCGTGGTCCGCCAGTTCCGCGAGCAGCCACGCCTCGATGTCCGGCCCGTACCCGTGGTCATGACTCAGGGTGGTTATGGCCTCGGGGTACGCCGCGGCGCGGTCGACCAGGGTGCCGTCCAGGTCGAACAGAGCGAGTTTCACGATCACTGACCCTACCTGCCGTCCTGGAGTGCGGCGGGCCCGAAAGTGGTCGCCCTCACCGTGCGACCGGCGGCGTCCCGCCCGGGGCGTCATGGGCGGGGACGAGCCCGCTCATTGGGTCACAAAAGGATTGCTGCGTTGCTGAAACCGCCCGAGCATCCTCCGAACGCAGCTACCGTCAACGCCTCATCCAGCCTTGGGGGGCCAATGACCAATCCGTTCACCGTGCCGCAGCCTGCCAGACCCGCCCCGAGATGGGCACGCAAGCGCTATGTGCTGCCCGCTCTCTTCGTCGCTTTCGGCATCGGCATGGCTGCGGGTGGTGGTGAACAGCCCGCCGAGGAAGGCAAAGCCGTCGCGGTCAAGAGCGCACAGCCCACCGCCACGGTCACCGCCACCATGACCGCTTCCCCCGAGCCGGCACCCACCGTCACCGAGACCGTCGAGGTCAAGGTGAAGGTGACGAAGACGGTTACCGAGGAGGCCGTCGACATCGGAAACGACGACGAAGGCGGCAGCGGCGGGAGCGTCTACTACGCCAACTGCTCCGAGGCCCGCGCCGCAGGGGCTGCGCCCATCCTGGCCGGGGAGCCCGGCTACGCCAGCCACCTGGACCGGGACGGCGACGGAGTGGGCTGCGACAGCTGACGTCGCCGCGCCCGCCGGGTGGGGGTGCCTGGCGGGCGCTGGTGGCGAGAACGGCGTCTGGTAACCGTGCGTTCTGGCTGCCGAAGCCGAAACCGGAGCCGAAACCGAAGTGGGCCCGAAGTCTCGCCGGGGTTATGCCGGGATGAAATCAGGCCACCAGAGCGGGACATTGCCCCACGCACTCCTGAGCTCCTTCTGCGATCCTGCGCGGTGTGGACGAAGAACTCGTGGAACGTGTCGACGCCGAGGACCGCGCCCTCGGGACAGTCAGCCGGTGGGAAGCCGTCCGGGAGGGCTGGCTTCACCGAGTCGCCACGGTGGTGTGCCGTGACACACAAGGCCGCTTCCTCGTCCATCGGCGCGCCCATCAACTGACCCGATTCCCAGGGCACTACGAACTCGGAGTCGGGGGCGCGGTAGCCGTGGGCGAGTCGTATGAGGAGGCCGCCGCCCGCGAACTCGGCGAGGAACTGGGGGCGCGGGCGACCGTTAGCCTGCGCTTCAAGTTCCTCAACACGGTTGGGTTCAGCCCCCATTGGCTCGGGGTGTGCGATGCCGTGCCGACTCGGCTCGGTACCCCCGACCCAAGTGAGGTGGCCTGGCACGGATGGCTGACCGATGCCGAACTCCAACAGGCCATGCGGCAACAGCCCTTCACGCCCGACAGCCACGACATCCTCGACCGCTATCTCGCCTGCCACCCGCGCAGGGCATCCTGACGCAGTGGGTCCTGCATCACTGAGCCGGTCGCAGGCACCGCTGCCGCCGTCGAAAGCACGGGCGTGAACCCGTTCGCCGCGTCTAGGCAAGTACAGGTGTGAACACCGACCACCCTGACACCCACCGCCCCGACCGACGGGCGGACCGTCCATGACCGACCTGGCCGGCGGCGACGCCGAGCTCATCGCGGCCTCGTTGGAGGAACCCGAGCGCTTCGCGGCGCTCTTCGACCGCCACGCGCCGGCGATCCACCAGTACGTCGCCCGACGCCTGGGGCGGGACGCGGCCGACGACGTCACCGCCGAGACGTTTCTGACGGCCTTCCGGATACGGGCCCGCTTCGACCCGGTACGCGCCGGCGTGCGGCCCTGGCTGTACGGCATCGCCGCCAAGCAGATCGGCCGGCACCGCCGCGAGGAGGTGCGGGCGCTGAAGCTCCTCGCCCGCACCGGCCACGACCCGGTCGCCGACAGCTGGACCGACTCCGCCGACGACCGCCTCGCCGCCGAGGCCGCCGCCCGCCCTCTCGCCGGGGCCCTGGCCCGGCTCTCCGCCGGAGACCGGCACGTGCTGCTGCTCTTCGCCTGGGCCGACTTCGGCTACCAGGAGATCGCCGAAGCCCTGGACATCCCCGTCGGCACCGTCCGCTCCCGCCTCAACCGCGCCCGCCGCAAGCTCCGTACCGCGGCCGGCGCGACCGACGGCCCCCTCATCGAAGCTCGCATCACCGAAGGAGACCCCGCATGAACGAGCTCTCCGAATGCCGCGACCTGCGCGCTGACGCACCCCTGCCCGACGCCGACCGGCTCGCCGCGCCGCGAGCCCGGCTCACCGCGGCATTCATGCAGGAGACCCGACCCGAACGTGCCCTCTCCAGGCGCCGGGCGATCCTCGTCGGCGCCGCCACCGCGGGCGCCCTCGCCGTGACCGCCGGGATCGTCGCGACCCTGCCCGAGGACACCACCGGCGCCCCCGCCCGGGGCCCTCACCTGCTGTCGGCGGGCGCCTCCGCCGACGCCCTCGAACTGGCCGCCGCGACCGTCGAGAAGCACGACGGCAGCGAACCCGGCCCCAAGCAATGGGTGTATGAGAAGAGCACCTCGTTCCACGAGGGCAAGCCGCAGACCAGCGAGGAATGGACCCGCTGGGACGGCACCGGACACGCCCGTCTGCCCGGGATGGCCCCGTCCGGAGACATCTCCGACTTCGACCCGGACGAACTCCAGGTCTGGTACGGCCCCAACCAGGAGGAGAAGTGGAAGAAGCTGGGCTACGACGACCGCTCCCAGCGGCAGTTCTACCGCTTCCTCGCCACTCTGCCCAGCGACCCCGACCGCATGATGAAGCGCATCCGTGAGGAACACGCCATCGGCTCCGTCAAGGGAGAGACAGCGGCCCAGCGCGACTGGCGGGAGGTCGACGTCCTGTACCGCTCGGTGCTGATCCCGCCGAACGCCCAGGCCGGCCTGTTCCGGGCCCTCGCGAAGATCCCCGGCGCCCGGGTGACGACCGGCGTGAGGGACCCGCTCGGCCGCGCGGCGATCGGCGTCAGCGTCACCTACGCCGAGCAGACCCCCGCCGGCTGGAAGGGCAAGCAGGAGATCTACTTCGATCCCGACAGCTACGCCTATCTCGGCCAGACCCGCAACGACGGGCTGATGGTGAGCGCCCGCGAGGCCTGGGGCGTCGTCAACAAGCCCGGCGTCCGACCCTGACCACACGCGACACGCGACAGGTGCGCCCGGTACGACACCGGGCGCACCGTCCGTGGCGTGAGCGGCCGCCCGTATCCTCCCGGACCGATGGCACGCGCAAGGCAATACCCGCACCATGTGTACATGAATCTGAAGAGCGCACTACCGATCGGCGCCCAGCCTGCTTCCAGGGGGTCCGTGCTGTCCCTCTGGTCCGAGAACTCGATCCTCTCGATCGGGTCCAAGGGGTCCGTGCTCTCCATCGGATCCGTGGGTTCCGCGATGTCCATCGGGTCGGTCGGCAGCTACCTGTCCGTCGGCTCGGTCGGTTCCGCTCTGTCGTTCGTGTCGGCCGGCTCCTGGCTCAGCACAGGTTCCGTGCTGTCCGCACAGTCGACGTGGTCGGTTCTCTCCTGGCGCTCCTCCCGGCAGGTCCTCTCCGCCGGGGCGATCGTCCTCCTGGCCGGAGTCGCCTTGTCGAGAAACCGGCATTGAGGCGGTGCGCAGAGCCGCCGCGGTCCCGCCCATCGCGGATCTTGAGACCACGCGCGGCCCATGGCAGGCTCGTGCCGCATGATCGATGACTTCGCGAAGGCCGACCTGCACGGGAGGCTGCGGCGGAACCGCGCGGCCCTGCTCTGGAAACTCGACGGCTTGTCCGAGTACGACGCCCGCCGCCCACTGACGGCGACCGGGACAAACCTGCTCGGCCTGGTCAAGCACGTGGCCACCGTCGAGGCCAGGTACTTCGGCGAGGTCTTCGACCGCCCGTCCCCGGAACCGATGCCCCGCTGGCAGGACTACGACGGCGAGGATCAGTGGGCGGCGGAGGACGAGACCCGCGATCAGGTCATCGCGTTCTACCGGCGCACGTGGGAACACTCCGACGCGACGATCAACGCGCTGGACCTCGACGCCCCCGGCCATGTGCCCTGGTGGCAGGGGGCCCGTCCCAACAGCAACCTGTTCGCCGTCCTGGTCCACGTTCTCAGCGAGACCCTTCGGCATGCCGGGCACGCCGACATCCTCCGCGAGAGCGTCGACGGCAGGACCGGGTTGCGCGCCGAGCACGAGCAGCCGGTCGACGAGGAAGCCCGTGCGGCCTACCGAGCGAAGATCGAACAGGCCGCAAGGTCGGCCGCGTCCCTCAAGGCGTAGAGCTCGCCTCACATGACCTGACGCTCGTAGCCTGCTGCGAGCCTTTCGTTGGGGGGAGTCCGGCGTGGTGAACATCCTGTCCGTGGCCATCGGGGCTGGATTCGGCCTCGTCGGGGCCGTGTTCGGGGCCTGGTTCACGGCGCGTCGGCAGGATCGCATGTGGCTGCGCGAACAGAAGTTGAAGGCAGGGGTCGGCTTCAACTCGGCCGTCGTCCAGCTCATCGACCACCTCCGGGACACCAGGCTCGGTGACGACGGCGCCGGGGCCAACGAACTGGCGGGCCGGCTCCAGGAAGCCCGGTCGGCGCTGTACCTGCTCTGCGCAGACGACACCGTCGACCTCGCCGACGCGCTCGCACGCCGGGTCTGGAGTTCGCGGTCCAGCGAGGGCAGGGACGATCGCCGGGCCGAGCACAGGGAGACGGAGGAACTGCTCCGTCGCTTCACCCGTCAGCTCCGCCAGGAGATCGCCAGGACCTAGTGAGCACTGCGGGCCTCGGTGTCTTTCCACCCGGCCGGCGGTACGGCGCTGGCCGGCGCGGACGGTGCCGGGTTCTAGGCTCGCGGAAGGACGGCCATCGGCGCGTCGTGCACCAGGGAGGCAAGTGGCATGTCGGAGACGGCGGATGCGCGTGAGGCGGATCGCGCGCTCAAGGCGAAGCACCGGACGATGTGGGCGCTGGGCGACTACCCGGCGGTGGCCAGGCAGGTCGTGGCGGCGCTCGGGCCGGCGCTGGTGGAGGCCTGCGGGGTGAAGCGCGGTGACCGGGCACTGGACGTCGCCGCCGGATCCGGCAACGCGTCGATCCCGGCCGCGCTGGCGGGCGGTGCGGTGGTCGCCTCGGACCTCACACCCGAACTGCTGGCCGTGGGGCGCCAGGAGGCCGAGGCCCGCGGGGCCACGCTGAACTGGCAGGAGGCGGACGCCGAGTCGCTGCCGTTCGACGACGCCGCCTTCGACACGGTGATGTCCTGCGTCGGGGTCATGTTCGCCCCGCACCACCAGGTCGCCGCAGACGAGTTGGTGCGGGTCTGCCGGCCCGGCGGCACCATCGGGCTGCTCAGCTGGACCCCCGAGGGGTTCATCGGGCAGATGTTCGCCACGATGAAGCCGTACGCCCCGCCGCCGCCTCCCGGCGCGCAGCCGCCCCCGCTGTGGGGGCAGGAGGCGCACGTCCGTGAGCTGCTCGGCGACCGGGTCACCGCTGTCGAGGCGCGTCGCAGGACGATCCGGGTGGACATGTTCCAGGAGCCGGAGGAGTTCCGCGACTTCTTCAAGACGGCGTACGGGCCGACCATCGCGGTCTACCGGAGCCTGGCCGACGACCCCGAGCGGACCGCCGCCCTGGACGCCGCCCTCGCCGACCTGGCGGGCGGCGCGCTGCGGGACGGGGCGATGGAGTGGGAGTACCTGCTCCTCACCGCGCGTAAGGGTGGCGCGGACGCAGGCTGACGCGTAGGGGGGGGCGGACCTCCGTCGGCACGCACCGGTCGTAGCCGGCGGTGTGTCCGCCCCAACGCCTCCTTCGGGGTCCCTCGGGTCAGGCCGCGATCGGTTCGGCCGCCAGGAACTCGTCCACGAACTTCAGGGTCCGACGGTCGAAGTCGGCGTACTGCGCCTCCCGTTCGGCGTCGGCGACCACGTCGCCGATGTGGAGGTTGCCCTCGGCGTCGACGCGCTGCGGTCGCTCCTCGGCGTCGAGGAGGAGGCCCACGCTGGAGTGGGAGAAGCCGCAGTAGTAGGCGATGCCCTCGCTGAGGGAGGCTTCGAGGACGGTCTGCATTCCCCGGGCGATGGGGTCATCGGCGGTCGCCCCGGCCAGGCCCAGCCAGAGCATGCGCTTGCCGGCGAGGCGGGGCTTGCTGCGGCCGTAGGCGAAGCCGTAGTTCCACACCCGGTCGATCCATCCCTTGAGGACGGCGGGCACGCTCTGCCAGTACACGGGGAAGACGGCCACGATGACGTCGGCGTCGAGGATGCGCCGCATATGGGCGTGCGTCTCCTGCGAGTACGCCTTCTCCCGGTTGCCCCAGTCGGGCTGGTCCTCCACGTTCATGCGCGGATCGAAGCCCTCGGCATGCAGGTCGAGGAGGTCGATGCGGTATCCGGCGGCTTCGAGTCGGGCGGCCGCGCGGCGGGCGGTGTGCGCGGTGAGGGAATCGCTGCGGTGGTGTGCGACGACCACGAGGGCGGTCCTGGCGTCATCACTGCTGTGCTGCTGCGGCACGGTGTCTCCTTGAGAGGCGCTGTTCGGTGCTTCCAGTACAACCGCGCCCGCGTGGATGATCCATGGGAGAAACCCTCCAGGACATAGGAGATCGTCTACGATTCCGTTATGGATCCCCTGAGTTCACTGCTGAGCGGCATCCGGGCCGAGGGTTCGGTCGTCAGCCACGCCGTCCTGAGCGCGCCCTGGACCATCCGCTTCGCCGACGGCGCACCCCTCACCATGGTCACCGTGCTGCGCGGGGGCGGCACCCTGCTGCTCGCCGACGGCACGGAGCGGGCGATCACCGTGGGAGACACGGCAGTTGTGCGCGGCCCGGAACCTTTCCACCTCGCGGACGAGCCGGCCACGGTCCAACTGCCGCACGTGGAGTACGAGATCAACTGCTTCACCGCCGACGCCTCGTGCGGGGACCACGAACTCACCGGCATCCACTGGGACACCGACCCCGTCGGTGCCACGGCACTCATCGTGGGTGCCTATCGCGCCTGGGGCCACACCCACGAACGGCTCCTGCGCGCGCTGCCCTCCGTCCTGGTCGTCAGCGAGGACGCCGAGGTCTGCGCCTGGTTGGAGAGTTCCGCCGCCGACGCCGCCCGCTACTCGGCCGGTTCGCAGGCGCTGATGGACCGGCTTCTGGACTGGGCGCTGGTGTGCACACTGCGCACCTGGTTCGACCAGGCGGGCGCCGACGCCCCCAGTTGGTACCGCGGCCTCGCCGACCCGGTCCTCGCGCCCGCCCTGCACGCCTTCCACGGCCGGCCCTCCGACACCTGGACCGTGGCCTCGCTGGCCGCGCAAGCCGGTGTCTCCCGGGCGCTGTTCGCCAAACGCTTCACCCACCTGATGGGTCGCCCGCCCCTCGCCTACCTCACCGAGTGCCGCATGGACGACGCCGAGACCCTCCTGGCCGACACCGAACTCAGCATCGCCCAGATCGCGAAGACCGTCGGCTACGCCGACGCCTTCGGCTTCAGCGCGGCCTTCAAACGCCACAAGGGGGTGAGTCCCAGTACGTTCCGGGCCGGCGCGGCGTAGCCGGTGACTGCTGGTCCGCAGGGTGCCCGAGTGCGCCAGGGGAGTAGTACGCCCTGACCGGGGGCACTCGGGCAGGGTTCCGCTCGACGAGGAGTGAGCCCATGGTCACAGCGCAGGCCGGGACCGGCCGTACCATCACCACCGACATCCCTGCCCGTCTCGACCGTCTGCCGTGGTCGCGGTGGCACTGGTCGATCGTGATCGGACTGGGGACCGTGTGGATCCTGGACGGCCTGGAGGTCACGGTCGTCGGCAGCATCGCTCCCCGTCTCTCCGAGCCCGGCAGCGGCCTGCCGATCAGCTCCGGCCAGGTCACGGGTCTGGCCGCCGCCCTGTACGTGGCCGGTGCCTGTCTGGGCGCGCTGTTCTGGGGCCGGTTGACCGACCTGTGGGGCCGCAAGAAGCTCTTCATGATCACGCTCGCCGTCTACCTGGCGGCGACGGCGCTCACCGCGATCTCGTTCGACACCTGGTGGTTCTTCCTGTTCCGCTTCCTGACCGGCTTCGGGATCGGCGGCGAGTACGCGGCGATCAACTCCGCGATCGACGAGCTGATCCCGGCGCTCTACCGCGGCCGTGTCGACCTGCTGATCAACGGAAGCTTCTGGCTGGGCGCGGTCGGCGGCTCCCTGCTGTCGATCGTCGCGCTGAACACCGCCATCTTCCCGGCCAACATCGGCTGGCGGCTGACCTTCGCGCTCGGCGCCGTCCTCGCGCTGGTGATCCTGCTGGTACGACGGCACGTCCCGGAGAGCCCGCGCTGGCTGCTGATCCACGGCCGTGACGACGAGGCGGAACGGATCGTGTCCGACATCGAGAGCAAGGTCGAGGCCGAACGGGGCGAGCCGCTGCCGCGCCCCGAGGGCGAGATCACCATCCGCCAGCGCCGCAGCGTGACCTTCGTCGAGATCGGCCGCACCGTCTTCGCCAAGTACCGTAGGCGGTCCTTCCTCGGCTTCTCCCTCTTCATCGGCCAGGCGTTCCTGTACAACGCCATCACCTTCGGCTTCGGCGCGATCCTGACCACGTTCTTCGACGTGCCGACCGGGAACACCGGCTACTACTTCGCCGTCATCGCGGTCGGCAACTTCATGGGCCCGCTGCTGCTCGGCAAGCTCTTCGACACGGTCGGCCGACGCGTCATGATCTCCTCGACGTACCTGCTCTCCGGTCTGCTGCTGTTCGGCACGGCCTGGCTGTTCGACCGCGGTTCGCTGAACGCGGCCACGATGACGGCCTGTTGGTGCGCAGTCCTCTTCTTCGCCTCCGCTGGTGCGTCGAGCGCGTACCTCACGGTCTCCGAGATCTTCCCGATGGAGACCCGCGCGATGTCCATCGCCTTCTTCTACGCGCTCGGCACCGCCGCCGGCGGTATCAGCGGCCCGCTGCTCTTCGCCGACCTCACCTCGACGGGCCAGGTCGGCGACACCGTCCTCGCCTTCCAGATCGGCGCGGCCCTGATGTGCCTGGCGGGCCTCGTCGCCGCCTTCCTCGCGGTACGCGCGGAACGCCGCTCCCTGGAGGACATCGCCCGCCCGCTGACCGCGGTCGACGAACCCGCGGGGGCGGCGAAGAGCTGACGGGCGCCACCGGGTGCACCAGCGTTCAGCCGGGTTTCCGCAGCGCCCGAAGAAGCTCGCCGGTCTTGGCGTCCGGCATGTAGGCGCGGGTGAGGGCGACCCCGATGCGCGGCAGGTCCGCCTCGTCGCGGTACAGCAGGTACAGCGGCTCGTAGCGGGGGTTGAACTTCTGCTTGAAGGCGTGCAGGGACCGGAATCCGTAGTACGGCTCCATGAAGACGCCGAGCTGGTCCAGGAGCCGGTCGAAGGGGGTGGCGGTCTCCGACCAGGCGCTGTCGCTGTGGGCGAGCGGGGCCCCGGACAGGGACACGAACTCCGCTCCCTCCTCCTGGAAGGCCAGAAACGCGGAGGCGATCATGAACTCGACCACGGGCGGGAACGGTCCGTCCGCACGTCTGCGCATGACGTCGAGGGTCCAGCCGCGGACCTGGCCGTTGCCGCCGTACACGGGGATCCACGACGTGACCCCGAGTACCGTCGTCCCTTCCAGCGCCAGGCCGACGCGTACGTGGGGGTCGAGTGCCTCCTCGACGCCGCCCAGTGTGAAGCCCATCTCGGGCAGCCCTTTGTCGCCCACCCACTCCTCGGAGATGGCCCGTACCTGGCTGAGGATGTGGCGCGGCTGGTCGGCCAGCCGGACGAGTTCGAAGTCGACGTCGAGCTTCTTGCCGCGGTTGAGGGCGCTGCGCACCTTCTGCCACCGCTTGCCGGTGAGTTCCAGGCCCGGGAGGGAGACCACGGTGTCCTCCGCGACCTGCACGCTGTGCCAGCCCAGCGCCTCGGCTGCCTCGGCGACCGGGCGAGTGGTGGAGAACAGGCAGGGAACCGCCCCGTGGAGTTCGCAGAAGTCGATGAACTCCCGCACCGCCGCGCGCCGGTCCTCCCGGGCGCCGGCCGGGTCGCTCAGGGCGATGCACACATCCGCGTGTTTGCGGTAGGCGACGTAGGCCTGGCCGGAGGGGGCGAAGAAGTAGGAGTTGTCGGGCCAGGTGGTCATCCAGGACAGGTTGGTGCCGCCGTACCGGACGAGCAGGTCCACGGCCCGCTCGCGTTCTTCGAGCGGGGCCGTCTCACGCGAGCGGCGGAACCTGCCGAGCAGCGGGGTGGGGACCCGGAACGCGGACCGGCCCGCCAGGAGAACGACCAGTTCGGCGGCCCAGACCACACCGACCGGCACCAGCACCGGCAGGTCGTCGAGTACGTCACGCCGGTCGGCCTCGTCCGCCAGGGCGTACGCCACCGCGACCAGGGCGCCCAGCAGCACCTGGAGCGCGGCCAGGACGGTGGTGATCCACCAGGCCGCGCGCCGGCCCTTGCGCAGGCCGTTGACCAGCACGGCGGCGACCACCGCGTGGACGGCGGCGTGGAGCGCGGACCCGCCCAGCCCGTAGGTGGACCCCATGGGGCCCTGGGCGGGGATCAGCCATACGGTGACGGTGATGGCCAGGAGCAGTACGACGCCCGAGGCGGCGAACAGGCGCCACTCGCGACGGCTCACCCGGCCCGACGCCGGGGAGCGACGGGGCACCGGCAGCCACCGGCTGGCGGTCAGACCGAGGGCGACGCCGACGAGGTGCTCCAGGTCGGCGATCCCGCCCACGAAGAGGAAGACCACCAGCACATAGCCCGACAGGGCCAGTCGCGCCCGTAGCCGCCAGGGGGAGGACAGGGTCGCGGTGGCCAGGGCGGCGGCGGCCATCGCACCGGCCGAGGGCCCCACGTCCAGGTCCCGGGACACCTGCTCCGCCCACGACCAGTTCACCCCGCGGCCCAGCCACAGCAGCCCGGCGCTGGCGAGGACCGCGACGAGGTGGCCGAGCAGCGTGACGGCCGCCGCCCACCGGGTGCCCAGACGCCACTCGGCGAACCCCACCAGCAAGATCACGGCGGCCACGATGACCAGTCCGGCACTCGGCCGGGCACCGAACACGAACCCGCTGGCCAGCGTCCACCAGCGGTTCGCCTCGAAGGACGGGAGCCCGTAGGCGACGTCCGGGTACCAGGAGCGGTCCTCCACCGGCCGCCACAGGGACTGCGTGGCTAGGGCCACCACGAGCATGGTCAGGAGCAGCCCGAGAGTGAAGGGCAGCCGACGCAGCAGCCGTACGGCGCGGCTCTGACCGTCGGCGTCGGCGCTGCTGTCCGCCTGTCGGTCGGATCGGCCTGACCAGAGCTGTTGAATGCCCACGAAACCCATTAAAAGCGGCAGCCGGACACCGTGCGCGTCGGTGGCCGCGGGTGCGCGGCGCTACGCGCTCCCGGGCAGCGGCGCGGGTCCGCCCGAGGGTCCTTCGCGCAGGCGGTGTGCCGCCACCACGACACCGAGCAGGAGGACCAGGACCGTCACGAGGACCCCCTCAACCCCGTGACGCGCGTGCACGAGACCTCCGGCGAGGGCTCCGGCGGCCAGCACGGCGACGGACACCGCGCGCCGCACGGTGCCGCGCCCCGGCCGGTCCACCGCCAGCGCGGTCAGCGTCCGAGTCATCACGGTGGTGGTCAGATCGGGCACCCCCAGGCGGTGTACGACGGCGTTCTGGAGCCCCATCCCGCAGGCCAGCGGCACCAGGACCGCGTACCGCCCCCAGTCCGCCGTCTGACCGACGAGCGCGAGCGCGACCAGCAGGGCCTGGAACGCGACCAGCCGAGCGAACAGCCCGCCCGGCTCGTCCTGGCGCCGCCACGCACCACCGGCGGCGGCCCCGGCCAGGAACCCGGCGAGCGCCACCGCCGAGGCCGTCGCCGACAGCTGAGCCGTCCCCGACAGGGCGAACCCGAGGAAGACCACGTTGCCGGTCATATTGGCGACGAACACCCGGCCCAGCCCGAGGAAGCTCGCCGCGTCCACCAGCCCGCCCACGAACGTCAGGGTCAGCAGCAGGGGCGTGAACCGCGCGTGGCGGTGACCGTCGGGGAACATCCACCGGGCGACCCCACCTGGGGCCCTCACCGCGCCGCCTCCCCGCCCGGTCGTTCCCTGCCGTCACCGGCGTGCCCCAAGCGGGGGCCCTCGACGGCCCTGCGGACTCTCGTACCTGTCACCCGCTCAACTGGAGCAGAAGGCGGCCGGGCGGGCGGCGTCCCACGCCGGGAGGGCAGGCACACTCGGCCGCGAACGAACGACGAGGCCGGACTGCGCGACGCGCACGTGGGGACCCGCGCGCCCGAGGCCGGTCGAGTGGCGCTGTTGCAGCATCCCGGTGACCTCGGCACCGGCCCGTGCCGTCCGGGTGGACCCCGTGTGCCAGCATCCGCCGCATGATCATGAACCGTTCCGCCGTGCTGTTGTTGAGTGCCGCACTCGCCGCGGTACCCGTCGCCGCGGGAGCCGCGGAGCCGGACGCGGGGGCGTCGCCCGGAACCGTGCGGCAGGACGGGGTGGTCCGCGGTGCCGGTTCGGCCGTCGCCCGCGCCGACGTCGTCCTCTACCAGGCGGGTACGGAGCGGGGAGCGCCCGCCACCGTCCTGGGCCGGGCCAGGAGCGACGCCAAGGGCCGATTCACGATCACCTACGAGCGACCCCGGCAGCGATCGGCCGTTCTGTACCTGCTGGCCGACGCCGGCGGCCGACAGCAACCGGTGCGCCTGGCCGCGGTCCTGGACGGGCCGCGCCGGTCGGCGACGCGCATCGTCGTCAACGAGCGGACCACGGTCGCGGCGGCGTACGCCATGGCCCGGTTCACCGACGGCCGCAGCATCTCCGGTGCGTACCCCGGCCTTCAGAACGCGGCCGCCACCGCGGGGAACCTGGCCGACGTCACGACCGGCAAGGTCGCCGCCGTGCTCGCCGCGCCGCCGAACGGCAGCGAGACCTCGACCCTGCGCGCCTTCAACTCGCTGGCCAACACGCTCGCCGGATGCGTGGCCGGCAAGACCTGCGAGGAACTGTTCCGCCTGGCTCGCCCCGTCGGCGGAAACCGGCCGACCAACACCTTCCGGGCCGCGGTCGACATCGCCCACCACCCCGGCCACCACGTGGACGGACTGTACCGACTCTCGCTCCGGGAACGGCCCTACGCCCCCGCGCTCGCCGCCGCACCGGACGCCTGGACACTCGCCCTGCGCTACGACGCAGACGGCCGGACCCTCGACGGACCCGGCAACATCGCCTTCGACGCCCACGGCAACGCCTGGATCGCCAACAACTACGTCTTCAACCCCGACCCCACACAGCCCACCTGCGGCGCCGACTACGTCGTCAAACTGACCCCGACAGGAGAGAACGCGCCCGGATCGCCCTATCGAGGCGGCGGCCTGTACGGGGCGGGCTACGGCGTCACCCTCGATCCCAAGAGGAACATCTGGGTCGGCAACTTCGGCTTCCAGGGCAGCGGTTGCCCGCTCGACCCCGACCCGCTGTACCGCAGCGTCTCTCAGTTCCGGTCCGACGGAACACCGTTGTCGCCGCCCACCGGATGGCGGTACGGCGACATCATGCAGCCGCAGGGCACGGTGTCGGACCGGCGCGGCACCATCTGGATCGCGAACTGCGGCAACCGCAGCGTGACCCGCGTCCCGAACGGACGCCCCGAGCGTGCCCGCAACATCCCCTCACCCTCCGACGGACTGGTCAAGCCCTTCTCCGTCGCCGTCGACACCCGGGGCCGCGCCTCGGTGACCGGCAACGGCTCCGACAACGTGCTGCGCCTGTCGTCCCGGGGCGAGCCGCTGGGGTACGTCAGCGGGGGCGGGATCTCCGCGCCGATGGGCGTCGCCTCGGACAGCGTCGGCAACGTGTGGGTGGCCAACTCGGGACTCGTCGACATTCCCTGCGAGGGCACGGGAGCCCTGCCGCCCGCCGACGCCGGTCTCGACCCGGCGGACGGCGCCGCCGAAGCCTCGGTCACCATGATCCGCCCCGACGGAACCACGCCCGCTGGCCCGTACGAACGCGGTGGCCTGTTCCTGCCCTGGGGCATCGCCGTCGACGGCGACGACAACGTCTGGGTCGCGAACTTCGGCGGGCAGCGCGTCGCCCACCTGTGCGGGGCGCGGCCGCGTACCTGCCCGCCGGGTCACCGGACCGGCGACCCCATCTCCCCGGCGGCCACCGGTTACACCAGCGACGGACTGGTCCGGAACACCAGCGTGCAGATCGATCCCTCGGGCAACGTCTGGCTCACCAACAACTGGCAGACCGTGCCGCTGCAGACCAACCCGGGCGGTCACGAGGTCGTGGTCTTCGTGGGCATGGCCGCGCCGGTCCGCACCCCGCTGCTGGGAACCCCGCGAAGCTAGGCAGCGAAGCACAGCCGATGGTTCAACTTCCAAAGGCATGTGCCGACTTGTGTGACGCGGCTTGTCAACTGTCGAACGGACTCCTACAGTCCGGCGGCAAGTGGAGGGTGGGATCGCTCCCACCTCCTGGTCGCTCATCCAAGCAATGGAGCCGCGATGACTTCCACACCCCGCAGGCCGAGCCGCAGGCACATACTCGGCGCCGCACTCGCGGTGCCGCCCACCCTGGCCCTCGGCGCGCCGAACGCACGGGCCGCCTCCTGGGGCGCCCCGGTGACCGTCAACTCCTGGAAGAAGATCAGCGGAAGGTGGACCGCCAACAACGAGTTGGAGACGTACACACCGGACTGCGTCTGGTACGAGGGCAGCACCCTCGTGATCAAGGCGTACAACGCGGGCGGCGGTGTCTACTACTCGGGTCGCGTCGAGTCCACCGCACTGTACGGCTACGGCACCTACCGCTTCACCGCGAACATGCCCAACGGACAAGGACTGTTGCCCGCCGTCTGGGCCGCCTACCTGAATCCGTGGCTGCCCGAGTTCGACGCCGCCGAGATCGTGGGACAGAACCCGAACGTCGTCCACCAGACGTCGCACGACGTCAACAACGCCCAGCAGCAGTTCTCCAGGACGAACTCCTACGGCTGGACGAACGCGTACCACACGTACTCCTTCAGCTGGTTCCCGGACCACATCGACTTCGCGGTGGACGAGGTCTTCACGGGCACGACCTGGTACAGCACTCCGCCCGGGACGGGCATGCACTTCATCGCGAACATCGCCGTCGGGGGTGACTGGCCGGGCGACCCGAACGCCTCCACCTGGGCCACCGCCGACGGCGCCCGCTATCTCAAGATCTCCTCGATCACGCACACGCCCTACTACCCCTGAGGTGAGTCGGGAGCAACCGTGACCCGGCCCGGACGGCGAGCGCCGCCGTCCGGGCCGGTGGTGGTCAGCCGGTGGTGGGTGTCACTGGCCGCCGAGTCCCGTCGTGGCGACGGACTTGACGATGTGCCGCTGGAAGAACAGGAAGACGACCACCAGGGGCAGTGCGGCCAGGACGGCCGAGGCCATCGACTGGGCGTACTGGACGCCGTAGGCGTCCTTGACCGACGTGATGCCTACGGGCAGGGTCATCAGATCGGGGTCGGAGGTGGAGACGAAGGGCCACAGGAAGTTGTTCCAGGCCCCGATGAACACGAAGATCGCGACGGCCGACAGCATCGGCCGGGACAGCGGCAGGAGTACGGACCAGAAGACGCGCAGGTGGCCGGCGCCGTCGATGCGGGCCGCCTCCTCCAACTCCCTCGGCAGGGAGTCGAAGTGCTTCTTCAGGATGAACACCATGACCGGTGCCACGGTCTGCGGGAGGATCACCGCCGCGTAGGTGTCGACGAGGTTCAGGGTCAGCATCTGCTGGAACCACGGCACGATCAGCATCTGCGGCGGCACCAGGACGGCCGCGACGGTGAGGGCGAACAGTGCCTTGCGCCCGGCGAACAGGGTGCGGGAGAAGGCGTAGCCGGCCATCGAGGACACGGCCACCGTGATCACGGTGACGACGGCCGCGATGAGGAAGCTGTTGAACATCCACAGGGGCAGGTCGCCGCGCTCCCACACGCTGCGGAACCCGTCGAGGGTGAAGCCGTGCTCCGGCCACAGCCAGTGGACCGGATCGCTGGCGTCCTGCTCGGACTTGAACGCGGTGAGCAGTCCCCAGCCGGACGGCAGCAGCCACAGCAGGGCCAGCAGGGTCAGGGCCGCGAAGGTGAGGGTGCGGGCGGTGCGGCCGTCGCCGAGGGAGGGGTGGGTGCGGCGGGCCTCGGCGCGGAGTCTGCGGGCCGCCACCTCCCGGATGACCGGCGAGCGGGGTGCGGTCCGGGGGCTGCGGGCGGGCAGCTCGGTGGTGGAGGACATGTCACTTCTCCCGGCGGCGGAGGGCGGCGTACTGGGCCGCGGAGGCGAGGATGACGAGGGCGAAGAAGACGTAGCTGATCGCGGAGGCGTAGCCGAGCCGGTAGCCGGTGAAGCCGACGTCGTACATGTACTCGATGACCGGGCGGGTGGAGTTGTCCGGGCCGCCCTTGGTGAGCAGGTAGATCTGGTCGAAGACCTTCAGCGAGGCGAGGATCTGCAACACGGTCACGACGACGGTGATGCGGCTCAGCTGCGGCAGGGTGATGGAGAACAGGCGTCGCCAGGCGCCCGCGCCGTCAAGGGCGGCGGCCTCGTAGAGGTGGTCGGGTACGGATTGCAGGGCCGCGAGGTAGAGCAGGAAGTTGAAGCCGACGGTCCACCACAGGGTGGTGAGCACGATCGCCCACATCGCGACGGACTTGTCGCTCAGCCAGGCGACGGAGTCGAGTCCGACCGCGTTGAGGAGCTGGTTGTACAGGCCGAGGTCGCCCTGGAAGAGCCAGCCCCACACCAGCGTCACCACACCGACGGGCAGCAGGTACGGGGCGAAGAACGCCAGGCGCCACACCCACTGGCCGGGCAGCCCGGTGTGGACGAGGAGGGCCATGCCGAGGGCGACGAGAACGAGCGGGACGGTCGACAGGACGGTGAACCAGACGGTGTGGCCGAGCGCCCGCCACATCTCGGCGTCCTGGAGGGCCTCGGTGAAGTTGTCCAGGCCGATGAAGCTCGGTGCGTGGGCCGACAGGGAGGTGTCGGTGAAGCTCATCCACAGGCCCTGGACCAGGGGCCACACCATGAAGAGGGCGAAGAGCACGAGGAAGGGCAGGGCGAACAGCAGGCCGGGGGAGAGGATCCGGCGCGTCGGTGGCGTCCCGGTGCGGGACGGGGCGAGGGGAGAGGACATCGTTGTGCCTCCTGCGCGGATGGTTCGCGGCCGGATCAGGCCGGGCTGGGCTTGGAGAGGAAGGTGTTGAGGCGCCGTACCATCGCGCGGGCGGCGCGGTCCGGGCTCATGTCGCCGAGGAGGGCCTGCTGGAGGACCTGGGACATGGCGTTCTGGAAGTCCGAGCCGGCTCCGGCGAACCAGGCCGCCGGGTCGAGGACGACGTGGTCCGCGGCCTGGGCGTAGTGGGACTGCGGGAGGAGGGCCACGTACGCGGAGGTCTCGGTGACGGGCGTGTAGGCGGGGATGTGGCCGGCGGTGGCCCAGATCTGTCCCGCCTTGAGAAGTGCGGCGACCGCGCGGTGGGTGCGGCGCCGGTGTTCCTCGTCCGGGTGGTCGCGGTGGGGCAGGACGAAGGAGTGGGAGTCGGCGTAGACGGCCGGGGTGCCGAAGACGGTGGGGAAGGGGGCCGCGCCGATGTTCTCGTCGGTCGTGCGGAAGGTGCCCAGTTCCCATTCTCCAGAGAGGATCATCGCCGTCTGGTTGTTGACGAAGGAGGCGATGGCGGAGGCGTAGTCGAGGCTGCGGGGGTTGACGGTGCCGTCGACGATCTTCGCCATGAAGGCGATGACCTCGGCCATCCGGTCGGGGTCCACCTCGGCCGGGCCGCCCTCGGGGAGTTCGAAGCGGCCGCCGGTCTGGTGGTAGAGGCCGTAGAACAGCCGCCAGCACTGGGCGGTGTCGGTGACGTAGCCGAAGGCGATGCCCTGCTTGCCGGACGCCTTGGCGAGTTCCTTGCCGGCGGCGAGGAAGGCGTCGGGGGAGGAGAAGGCGTCCGTGTCGAGGGCGCCGTCGGCGGTGAGCAGACCGGCCTTCCTCGCCGGTTCGGGGTGGTAGAAGACGATGAAGGGGTGGGTGTCCAGGGGGATGGCGTAGGTCTTGCCGTCGAACCGGGTGCGGGACCAGACGGCGTCGGCGAAGTCGTCGGGGGTGACGCCGTACTCGGCCAGCAGGTTCAGGTCCCACGGGTCGAGGAGTCCGGTGGGCGCGTAGCCGGCGAGGCGGGACATGTGGGAGACGGCGACGTCGGGGCCGCGGCCGCCGGCGGAGGCCATGGCGAGCTTGGTGTAGTAGGGCGTGCCCCACTCCAGGACGGTGCGTTCGACGGTCGTGCCGGGCATGTCGGGACCGGCCTTGGCCACCATGTCGTTGAGGAGGCCGCCGTCGGCTCCGCTGAACAGGTCCCACAGTTTGACGGTGGATCCGTCGTCGGACGCGAGGGCCGAGCCGCAGCCGGTGAGGGCGCCGGCGCCGAGGGCGGCCGTTCCGGCGGCGAGTGCTGTCGTCAGGACGCGGCGTCTGGTCGGTCCGTGGCGACCGACCAGGGCGGGTGTGCCGGTCATGGGTGTCCTTTCCGGTGGGCGGCGGCGCGGGAGGGGAGTCCGTGCGCCGCCACTCCACCACAGGTGCGGTGCGTACTTACATCGATGTAAATCCTGGGCAGGGGTCGGCGTGCCCGCTCACGGGGAGCGGTGGTCCGGGACTACCGCGTGTTCTCGTAGGCCGCCGTGCGCAGTTGGGCCTCGCGCAGGGCCGCCGTGTCGGCCTTCTCGGAGCGGTCGAAGCGGTAGACGCCGTTGCGCTCCTGGAAGACGTCGGTGAGCTGGGTGTAGCAGTAGCCGAACATGCCGGGGTCGTCGAGCAGGACGCCGGTCAGGCCGCGGAACCGCTCCACGAACTCCTGCTCGGTGCGGGGCCGTTCGCCGTACCCCCAGGACGTCCCCGAGTCGTCACCGGCCGCGGCCGCGGCCTCCGGGTCCCACCAGATCCCGCCGAACTCGCTGCAGAAGTAGGGCTGTCCGTTATAGGGCACCGACCAAGTACGGCCCTCGGGGCCGGTGTTGACGTACGGCCGGTTGTTGGCGAGGCCATCCATGATCTTCGCGAACGCCGCGGGGTCCTGCTCGTAGCAGTGCGAGTCGTAGACGTCCGTCTCCGGCACCCGGTGCGCGTAGCCGGAGGCGTCGATGACCGGACGGGTCGGGTCGGCCTGCTTGGTGGCGAGGAACATGCCACGGGTGACGTCGTCCAGGACCGTGATGCGATCGTGCAGGTTCTGGTACGTCTCGTTCAGCGGGCACCAGCCGACGATCGAGGGGTGGGAGTGATCACGCTCCAGCGCCTCCAGCCACTGCGTGACGTACGAGGCGTCGGGCCGCTGGTTGTCGTCGCGGACACCGGTCTCGCAGCCCCAGTCGCCGAACTCGCCCCACACCAGGTAGCCGAGCCGGTCGGCGTGGTGGAGGAAGCGCTCCTCGAACACCTTCTGGTGCAGACGGGCCCCGTTGAACCCGGCCGCGATACCCAGCTCGATGTCCCTCACCAGCGCGGCGTCGCTGGGCGCGGTCATCAGGCAGTCGGGGTAGTAGCCCTGGTCCAGGACCAGCCGCTGGAAGACCCGCTCGCCGTTGAGGAGCAGCTCCTTGCCGCGCACGGACACCGACCGCAGCCCGGCGTAGGAGCGGACGGCGTCGACGACCGTCCCGTCCGGGCCCAGCACCTCCAGGGCGAGGTCGTACAGGTGGGGGTCGTCCGGCGACCACGTGCGCCGGCGCTCCTCGGGCACGGCGAGCGTCAGACGCGGGCACAGGTCGAGATCGGCGCGTCCCTCGGCGGTGACGACGACTCCGTCGGCGTCGCTGAGCGTGGCGCGCACCCGGTGTCCGGCGACGTTCGCGGAGAGCGGCAGCTCGACCAGGAAGGAGCCGGTGGCCAGTTCGGGGGTGATACGGGGACGGCGCAGGGCGACGGTGCGGGGAACGGGCTCCAGCCACACGGTCTGCCAGATGCCCGTGGTCCGGGTGTAGTGGCAGTGGGAGTTGGCGTACCAGGTGGCCTGCTTGCCGCGGGCCTGGACGGTGTGGCGGCTGTCCCGCGCGCGGACGACGACGGTGAGTTCCTCGCCGGCCGCGACCACGTCACCGAGGTCGGCGGTGAAGGGAGTGAAGCCGCCACGGTGGCGGGCGACCTCCCGGCCGTTGGCCCACACGGTGGTGTCGTGGTCGACGGCCCCGAAGTGCAGCAGCACGCGGGCGTCGCCCCACTCGGCGGGCACGGCCACGGTGCGCCGGTACCAGACCGCCTCCAGGAAGTCCGTCTCGCCGACGCCGGACAGCTCCGACTCCGGGCAGAACGGGACGAGGATGCGGTCGGCCAGGTCGCGGTCGGTGAGGCCGCGTTCCAGACCGGTGTCGGACCGGTCGATCTCGAACTGCCAGGTGCCGTTGAGGTTCAGCCAGGCATCCCGGGTGAACTGGGGCCTGGGGTACTCGGGGCGGGGTGGCTCGTCCGGGAGGTACGGGGCGGGCATGGTGCTCCTCGTTGCGAGAGTGCAGGTCGGTGCGGTGTGCGGATGGTGCGGGCACATGGCACCATGCCGATTACATCGATGTAAATAGCTCGGACGTAGATTGTGCGGACTCCTGTGGCGCGGCGTCGGCATCCGGAGGGACCGTGGCGGTGGTCCGGTGGCCGTCGGGCGTCGTCCGGCGTCGTCCGGTCGGTGTCCGGCGGTCATCCGGTGCTCGTCCGGTCGGCGTCCGGCGGTCGTCCTGTGGCCCGTCTGCAGCCGCCGGGCGGGGGCCGGAAAGCGCTGTCCGCGGTCGGTATGATCACGGCAGTTCGGAAGGAAGGGCAGCGTGCAGGCCAGACCGAGGATCAAGGACGTGGCGGAGTACGCCGGCGTCTCGCCCAAGACCGTCTCCAACGTGATCAACAACTACGAACACGTCTCGGAACGGACCCGCACAGCCGTCCAGGAGGCGATCGACGCCCTCGGCTACCGCGTCAACATCGCCGGGCGCCAACTGCGCCAGGGCCGCACCGGCATGATCACCCTCGCCGTGCCCGAACTCGACGTCGCCTACTTCTCCGAACTCGCCCGCCACGTCATGGAAGCCGCCGGACGGCACGGCCGCACCGTACTCATCGACCACACAGGCGGAGAACGCGACCGCGAACTGGCGGCGCTCCACGGCTTCGACACCCAGTTCTGCGACGGAGTGATCCTCAGCCCCCTGTCACTCCTGCCCCGCGACCTCGCCACCCGCGACCGGCGCCTGCCCCTGGTACTCCTCGGCGAGCACTCCGCCGAAGGCCACACCGACCACGTCGGAATCGACAACGTACGCGCCGCACGCGAAGCCACCGAACACCTGCTGGCCCGAGGACGGCGCCGCATCGCGGTGATCGGCGGCACCCTGCGCGGCAGACAGGGCACCGACCGGCTTCGCACCGACGGCTACCGCGAGGCGCTGGCCGCGGCGGGCCTGCCCTTCGACGCCGACCTGGTCGTACCGGTGGACGCCTACCACTGGCGCGACGGCGCCGAGGCGGCCGCCCGCCTGGCACGGAACCCGTCGCCACCGGACGCGCTGCTGTGCCTGAACGACAACCTGGGACTCGGCGCCCTGCGCGCCCTGCACGAGGCCGGCGTACGCGTGCCCGCAGCCGTCGACGTGATCGGATTCGACGACATCGAGGCCTCCCGCTTCAGCGTGCCCAGCCTGAGCAGCGTCTCCCCCGACAAGCGGGAGATCGCCCGGCTGGCGGTGTCACTGCTCCTGGAGCGGGTGGACGACCCCGGCTCCTCGGCCGCGTACCGGGACGAGGTCGTCGGCCATCGGATCGTCGTCCGGGAGAGCAGCGGGGGCTGACAGCAGGCCGCCGCCTTCCCTGGTGCGGTGCGCTCAGCCGTCGCTCTCGCGCGCCAGGACACGGCGGGCCGCCTCGGCCTCCGCCGCAGGTGGCGACAGTTCGTCGAGGGTGTCGAGTTCGTCGTCCGACTCCAGTTCGCGTTCCCACGCGGCAGCGAGACGTTCCTGTTCGTCGCGCGGTTTCGTACCGATGGCTTCGCGATGCTCGGGGTCCAGGACGGTCAGGAAACGCTCGACCGAGTCTGTGGGCATGTGCTGCTCCTTGCCGCGGGAAGGGGGTGAGGTCCTGCTCAAGCATGCGGGAGCCTCCCTGCGCTGACGCTCCGACACCGCCGGGGGACACCCCGTTGGCCGCCCTCCGGGCCGGACGACCACAGGCGAACGGCGGCTCGGTTCGGCCCGGCCCACTGCTGACGCGAACTCAACGCACCGGAAACCCGAAGGAGTAGCCCTGCTCCTTGAGCATGGGGATGATCCGGCGCAGGGCTTCCACGGTCTGGGCGCGGTCTCCTCCCGCGTCGTGGAAGAGCAGCGTCGGCCCGTTGGGCAGTTCCCGCTGGACGGTGGCGACGATGGCATCGGCGCCCGGCTGTTCGAAGTCCTTGGTGTCCACGTTCCAGCCCAGCGGGCGCATACCCTGAGCAGCCGCGACGGAACGGCTGTAGGGAGTGAAGGCCCCGCCCGGCGCCCGGTAGTACATCGGCCGCACACCCCCGGACGCCTCGGTGATCATCCTTTCGGCGTCGAGGATCTGCTGCTTCTGGTAGGGCCGCGACTTGTTGTCCATGGTGGTGTCGTGGGACACGGAGTGGTCGCAGAGCCGGTGTCCGGCCGCGACGACCCTCTTCACGAGATCCGGGTGCGCCTGGGCCTGCGTTCCGACCATGCAGAACGTGGCCTTCACCCCGTACTCCTCCAACAGGTCGAGCATCTGCGGCGTCCAGACGGGGTCGGGACCGTCGTCGATGGTGATGTTGACGCCGCGCGCGCCCTTGTCCGAGGCGTGCGCGATGGAACGGTCGACCTGCTCGGTCGGCGTGGCGGACGCGCTGACCTCCGGCGACCCGGCACTGCTCACTGCACGGGCCTGCGCGGTCCACACCGACGCACCCCCGGCGAGCACCGTCACCCCGAGTGCCGCCGCGGCGATCTTGCCGTGCCATCCCCGCCTGCTGCCGTGCCGCGCCATGTCCGCCCCGCTCTCTCGTTCAACCCCACCAGACGTCGGCTGTCTCGCAGCCACCTGGCAGGACGAGGGGCGGGGGCTCGGGGATGCGCCCGTTACTGATCACGGACAATTCCGTGGGTGTCCACGGACAACCCGGGCGTCCGGCCGAGGAGGAGTGCCTTGACCTCCGCCGGAGCGGGAGGAACGAACAGTTCCGTGTTCGAACCAAGAACGAAGAGATAACGGCGGGCAACGACAAGGGGGTTGATTAGGTCTAGTCCACCATGAAGATCTCTTTCCTCCTCCACAACGCCTACGGAATCGGGGGCACGATCACCACGACCTTCAATCTCGCCCAGGCGCTGGCCACTCGGCACGACGTGGAGATCATCTCGGTGTTACGTCACCGGGAACGCCCGAACTTCACCCTGGACCCGAGGGTTTCCCTGCGACCGCTGGTGGACCTGAGGGACGAGAAGGATCACCCGCTCCATGCGCGGCCGGCGCGCGTGTTCCCGGCCGCCGAGTACCGGCACCAGCAGTACAGCGAGTTGACCGATCAGCGGATCGGTGAGTGCCTTCGGGTGACCGACGCCGACGTGGTGATCGGCACCCGACCCGGGCTCAATGTGCACCTCGCCCTCCAGGCCCCGAGCCACGTCGCCCGTATCGGCCAGGAACACCTCACGCTCGACAACCACCCCCCGGCCCTGCGCACCGCCCTGCGCCGGGCCTACCGCCGGCTCGACGCACTCACCACGGTCACGGAGGCGGACGCCGCCTCCTACCGGCGCAAGGTGCGCTTGCCCGGCGTCCGGGTGGAGGCACTCCCCAACAGCGTTCCCGATCCCGTGCTGCCCGCCGCGGACGGCCACGCGAAGGTGGTCGTCGCAGCCGGCCGACTGGTTCCGGTGAAGCGCTACGACCTGCTCATCGAGGCATTCGCACGCGTCGCCGCCACCCACCCGGCCTGGCAACTGCGCATCTACGGCAAGGGAGAGGAACACGACAGACTGCGCCGGCTCATCCACGGCCTGGGCCTGAGCGAAAACGTCTTCCTCATGGGTGCCGCCGCCCCGATGGAGGCGGAGTGGGTCAAGGGGTCCATCGGCGCGGCAGCCTCCACCTTCGAACCCTTCGGCATGACCATCGTCGAGGCCATGCGCTGCGGACTGCCCGTGGTGAGCACCGACTGCCCGTACGGCCCCGGCGAGATCATCAAGGACGGTGTCGACGGGCGACTCGTACCGGTCGGAGACCGCGACGCACTCGGCGACGCGCTGCTGGAACTCGTCAGCGACGGCGAGCGGCGACGCGGTATGGGCCGGACCGCCATGGAGAACGCCCGACGTTTCGCGCCGGGCCCCGTCGTGGAACAGGCCGAGCGCCTGATCGCCGGGGCCGTCGCGGCGAGAACGGGCGGTCGGCCCGCCGCGGCGGGGTCGCAAGGGCTGCAACGGGCCCTGATCAGCAGCGGCTTCGCCGCACGTGACGCTGCCCATGCGGCGGCCGGTACCGCACTGCGCGTCGTACGGAAGGGACAGAAGTGAACCGAGGCCCGGGTACGACGGACGACACTCAGGTCCGCGCCGACTGCACCGTCGCATCGGACGGCCGAATCGCCTTTCAGCTCACCGCACTTCAGGCACCGGCGCCACAACTGCTGCTGTCTGTGCGCCCCAAGAAGGGTCCCAAGGGTTCCAAGAAGGCGAACGCGGAGGAGAACCTCCTGGTCCTGCCCATCGACGGCGACGGGCGTGCCGTCCTGGAGCCGCAGCCCGCTCTCGCCGAAGGGCGGTGGGACATGTACGTGCTCCCTGAGCCGGGGGCACCCCGCAGACGGATACGCCCCGGATTTCGCGATCTGAGGGCCCTGGTCGACGGGGCCACCCGCGAGTGGCCGTCTCCGGTCGCCGTGCGCGTTCCGTACACCACCAAGGACGGATTCCTCGCGGTACGCACGTGGTTGCGCACCGCCCACGCCGAGGTCGCCGGCATCGACGTGACGGAGGGGTCAATCGCGGTCAAGGCGCGCCTGCACGGTGCCGACCTGGCCCCCGGTGCCGTAGTACGGCTGCGAGCGCGCGGCGCCGAAGGCATCGAGCGAACAGTGGAGTCACAGATCGAGCGCGATGGTCGCTTCACCTTCGCGCTCGGCTTCGAGGAGTTGGTCGCCGCAGGCGGACCCGGCAGTCGCGTGTGGGACGTCAGCCTTCGGCTCCAACCCGGCGAGGGAACCCCATCCATCCGTATCGGTCGCCTTCTTGACGACCTGGCGGATCGCAAGGAGGTCTTCGTCTATCCGACCGTCACGGTCGGCGGTGCCGCCGTTCGTCCGTACTACACGGTGGACAACGACCTTTCCATCGAGGTGACGGCCGTCGAGTGACAGGGGTCGCTGACCCACGATGGAAAGTACGCTCACATCCCGCGCTGCGCGGCGAGCACGTCGTCGTCCGACGGGCGGTGCGTGACATTGCGGCGGCGGGCGCCGAGCGGGCTGAGTTCGAAGACCAAGCGGCCCAGGGCGATCAGTGTGCCCTGGCCGAAGACGAGGAGCATCCACCATCCCGTGTCCCAGTACCAGTTGGTGGTCCAGGGCTGCGTGATCACCACCGTGCCGAAGAGGTGGGTGAGGGCGATGACGATGCCCGTGCGCCGCTGCCGGGGGCAGAGCAGCGGCAGCATCGCCCAGACCAGGGAAACCGGCATCAGCCAGGGAGCGAGGAACGGCAGACCGGACATGGCGAGCTCCGACGTCGGTTGGGGAAGGTCTGGCTACGGTGGCACGAGCAGGCCGCGATGCAGGCTCGGTTGGATATCGCGGCGATCACGATGACGGTTCGTCCGGAGGCACCGGTCAAGGGTGCCTCCGCCTCGCACCTCCGCACGAGAGCAGTCGGGCCCGGTGCCGTCAGTCCGTGGAAGTCACCGCGAGCGCCGCGAGGCGCGCT
This sequence comes from Streptomyces sp. NPDC048002, assembly GCF_040653275.1. Taxonomy (NCBI): domain Bacteria; kingdom Bacillati; phylum Actinomycetota; class Actinomycetes; order Kitasatosporales; family Streptomycetaceae; genus Streptomyces; species Streptomyces sp. NPDC048002. Next base: position 154,241 of record NZ_JBEZNL010000005.1, read on the forward strand.
CGCGAACGACGATGATCAACATGTGTGGGGGAAGCGGAGTATCTCCTACCGCGTCGCTGGCATGCAAGACGCGTCCAGGAAGGCGACCTCGGCGGATCCGCGTCAACGCGACGCCTCGAAGCCCGCCTGCGTGACCTGAGGGCGGCCGCGCAGGCCGGTACCCACGACGGTCGCAGGTGACGGGCCGGCAGCACCTCACCGGGCAGACCGGCCCATGCGGCGGTTGTAGCGTGGCCGGATGAGGAGCGACGGGTATCGGGACGTGGCCGAGGCCGCGTGGTCGTGGGTGCTGGACCACGTGCGCGAGGACGAGGGGCCGTGGCTCGTGGAGACGGTGGTGGAGGGTGCTTCGGAAGCCCCGTCACCGGCACAGGACCGCGACTCGCTGTACGCGGGAATTGCCGGCCTGGCCCCGGTGCTGGCCGAGATCGCGCAGTACCGGGAACTGAGCCCGACGGAAGTGGCACTGGCGACCGGCATCGTGACCAGGCTGTCGGCGCAGGCCGGGCGGCGGACGGAGCCCTCGCTGTACGACGGCCTCGCAGGTGACGCGACGGCGCTCAGACTGCTCGCCCCGGGTGAGGAAGCCGTGGCGCTGCGGCGGCTGGCCGTCCTGGCCACCGGCGACGGTTGGAAGACCACGCTTGAGTTCGAGCCGGGCTCCGACGCGCCCCTGACCGACGTCGTCATGGGCACCGCGGGCGTGGTGATGACGGCGGTCTGGGCGAAGAGCGAGTTCACCGAGGTGATCGCGACGACGGGAGGTGAGGCCCTGCTGCGGGCGGCGGACCGTACGGAAGCGGGCCTCGACTGGGGCATGACGCCGGGGAGACCGTCGAGGGCGCCGAACTACTCGCACGGAACGTCCGGGGTCGCGGCCGCACTGGCGGTCGCTGGCGCCGCCCTGGACCGCGAGGACTTCGTCGAGGCCGCGGTGGAAGGCGCCCGGCACGTCCTCTCGGTGGGGTCGTTGAAGGACGTGGGCTTCGTGGTCCCGCACACGATCCCGCCGTCGCGCCGGGAGGTGGAACCGGTGACGTACACGTGGTGCCACGGCCCGGCGGGTACCTCGCACCTGTTCACCGCGCTGGCGCACGCAGGGGTCGACGAGGTGGCGGGCCACCGCGTCGACGAACTGCGCCAGCGCTGTCTGACCTCGATCCTCACCTCGGGTCTGCCGGAACGCCTCCGTCCCGGCTTCTGGGACAACGACGGCCGCTGCTGCGGAACGGCCGGCGTCGGAGACGTCCTGCTGGACGCCGTCCAGGACTGCCGGGCGCCGGAGAGGAGGCAGACCCTGCTGCGGGCCGCGCACCGCATGGGCGATGCGCTGGTCGACCGGGTCGTCAGGGACGGCGCGGGCGCCCGTTGGCGCTTTCTGGAACACCGCGAGGACCCGCCGCTGCTGCCGCCCCGTACGACGTGGATGCAGGGCGCGGCAGGCATCGCGGCCTACCTGCTGCGCCTCGCCCGGTACGGCGAGACCGGCCCCGACGCCCCGGTCGTGGACCGCCCGGACCAGTGGTGGGCGGTACCGGCACACCTGCGCAGTACCCGGACGGAACCATGAGCGAGTGACCTCATTCGAGACGAGTAATCCATAACGATCTCAGCAAAGCTGTCCACGACCACGCACGAGGGCGCGTCGGTTGAGGGCCGTGTGCGGCGGTACTTGGTCGACGCCCGTCCCGCGGAGCGGCGATGAAGCGCGTCTACGCTCCCCTGGGCTCCGGCTCCGGGAGTCGCTCCGCTCCGGGCGAGGGCGAGGGCGAGGGCTCGGGCTCGACGGCTACGGCGCTCGCCGCCTTCTTCCGCGGCGCGAGCGAGGTCAGGGCCACGCCCCCGACGAGCAGGACCGCCGCGCACCAGCGCAGCCCGCTCACCGGTTCGCCGAGGAAGAGGGCCGCCGATGACATGCCGAACACCGGGACGAGGAGGGAGAAGGGCGCCACCGTGGACGCCGGATGGCGGCGCAGCAGCCAGCCCCAGGCGCCGAAGCCGAAGACCGTCGTGATCCAGGCGACGTAGAGGACGGTGCCCACGCCTTGCCAGTCAAGGTCGCGCAGGGCCGCCAGGTCGCGCGACGGGCCCTCGATCAGGAGGGACAGGGCCAACAGCGGCAGCACGGGGACCGTGCTGACCCAGACCATGAAGTTCAGCGCGTCCGGCGGGGCCGCCTTGCGGGTCAGTACGTTGGAGGCGCCCCAGCAGGCAGCGGCAGCGACGCACAGGACGAACGCGCCGAGCGGCCCGGACGCCCCCTCGTCCACCGCTGCGACGCCGATCCCGGCCAGGGCGATCGCCATACCCAGCGCACCCAGCCTCGACGGGCGTTCCCCCAGGGCGACGAAGGCGATCATGGCAGTGAACACCGCCTGTATCTGGAGGACCAGCGAGGACAGACCGGCCGGCATCCCGGTGTCCATGGCCACGAACAGCAGCCCGAACTTGGCCACGCCCAGGACCAGTCCGACCCCGACGATCCACTTCCACGCGACCTTGGGACGGCCCACCAGGAACACCGCCGGTACGGCCGCCGCCAGGAAACGCAGGGCGGAGAAGAGGAGCGGCGGGAAGTGGTCGAGTCCGATCTCGATGACGGTGAAGTTGACACCCCAGACGGCGGCGACGACGACGGCCAGGGCGAGGTGTGCAGGGCGCATGGGCCGAGGATCACATCCACCGACCATGAAGCACCAGCGATGATTGCTACATGATTGGATGAAGCAGAGCTAATCGATACCGCGCCTCGCGACGGGAGACTGACTCTCATGCTCGACCTGCAACGCTTGCGCGCCCTGCACGCCGTCTCCGTGCACGGCACAGTCGGTGCCGCCGCCTCCGCCCTGGGCTTCACTCCCTCCGCGGTGTCCCAGCAGATCGCCAAGCTGGAGCGGGAGACCGGGACGGTGCTGTTCGAGCGAGAGGGGCGCGGAGTCCGGCTCACCCCGGAGGCGCATCAACTCGTCGAGGTCGCAGATGAGTTGCTGGGCATCATGGAGCGGGCGGAGGGCGAGCTGGAGCAACGGCGCGGTGAGCCTTCAGGACGCCTGACCATCGCCGCCTTCGCGTCAGCGGCGCGCGGGCTGCTGCCCGGAGTCCTCGCCGACCTCGCCGTACGGCATCCGGCGTTGGACGCGCGGCTCAGCGAGGTCGACCCGCATCTGTCGGTCGGCATGGTCGCCAAGGGCGCGGTCGACATGAGCGTGGTGCACGACTGGGACATCTCACCCCTGCTGCTCCCGCCGGGGGTCGAGCGAGCGGTGATCGGCGACGACCACTGCACCCTCCTGGTGCCACAAGGGCATCAGTTCGCGGGCCGGGACGCGGTGCGGCGCGAGGACCTCGGCGGGCAGCGCTGGGTGTGCCAGCCGCCGGGCCGGGTGTGCCACGAATGGCTGATGCGGACCCTGCGGACGGCCGGCCACGAGCCGGAGATCGTCCACCAGGCGGACGAGAACCCGACCCTGGTGGCCCTCGTCGCCGCCGGCCTGGGCATCTGCCTCATACCGCGCCTCGGCCGTGGACCGCTGCCCGACGGCGTGGAGGAGGTCGCGCTCGATCCGACGCCGGTGCGGCGGCTGTACGCACTGTGGCGTACGAGGGCCGCCCGGCGACCCGCGATCGCCGAGACCGTCCGCACGCTTCAGGCGCACTGGCCGCCGGGGGCGCCACGGCCCAGGCACGGAGGGGCTATCGGCCGTCGCGGTGGCCGCGGACGCTCAGGGCGATGACGGAGACGAGGAACCAGAAGGCGCCGAAGGCCGAGTACCCGGCGACGGTCGACAGGCCGCTCGTCGGCGAGGTGGCGGTGGCGGCGATCGTGGCACCGGCGAGAACGGACTGGCCGCCGCTGACGATCATGGGCCACTGGGCACCGACAGCGCGCCGGCGCCCGATCGCCACGAAGAGCTGCACGGCTCCGGACAGCAGGGCCCAGAGCCCGAACACGACGAGGGCCGTGCCGATCGTCGAGAACCCGGCGATGAGCATTCCGGCAGTGGCGGCGAGGCCGAGCCCTATGTTGACGGTGCTGACGCGGCGGTCGGAACCGGTGCCGGCGAGGCGCCGTTCAAGGAGCGTGGCGACGACGTCCCACAGGGGGTAGACGGTGAGGAGCACTGCCGCTCCCACCGAGGGCCGGTCCGTCGCGCCGAGCGAGGCCGAGGTCGTGAGGACGAGTGCCACCCAGATCAGGGAGAAGACGACACGGATCAGGTGGAGCGACCGCAGTCCGGCCACCGTCCCCGCCCCCGTCCCCGTGCGCGTTGCGGTCGCGGTCGAAGCCGTAGTGGTGTGAGTCATCGTTGGTCCCCAGGTGGTCGCTCGGTGCGAGGCGGCTGCCTCGATGACGAGTCTCAGTGGCCCCCCGAGCGTCCGCGTACTACGAACGAAGTAGTTATGTCGTCGAAGTTCCGGCGGGTACTTTCGCCGTCATCGTGCGCTGCCGAGGCGGGGGCGTGTACTTCGTTTGAAGTACACGCCCCCCGAAGACGTGAACGAGAATCGAGCCATGGCCAAGGCACAGAGCACTCCAGAAGGGCCCACGCCACCCCTGTGGGTCCGCCGTCCCGAGTTGCTGCATCGGGGCGCCTACGCCGTGGCCGCGCTGGTGTTCACCGGTCAGATCGTCGCGGCGATCCTGCGAGGTTCCGACTGGCCGACGGCTCTCTCCGTGCTCTTCGCCGGCGCCGGCGTCGTCCTGTCGTGGTGGAAGCCTTGGGCAGGGCTTGTCGTGACGAGCGGGGCCTCCTTCGCCGTCACCGCAGTGGGGCACGACCCGCTGTCGGTATGGATGATGGCTGTGCTCGTGCTGTTCTCGGTCACCTTCCGGGGCAAGCAGCCGCTGGTGGGCATCTGCGTCGTAGCGGCGTCCTTCCTGGGGGCCTTCATGACCGTGGGGGGATTCCGCGGCGGCGCGATGGTCGGAGCGGCCGCCCTCTTCTCGGCTGTGGCGGGAGGCGCGACCGGAGTCGCGCTGCGGATCCACCGAGACCACTGGTGGATCCTGGAGGAGCGGGCCGAGAGTGCCATCGCCACCCGTGAGAGCGAAGCCACCCGGCGGGTGACCGAGGAGCGGCTCCGGATCGCGCGGGACCTCCACGACGTCATCGGCCACCAGGTCGCGATGCTGAGCGTGCATCTGGGTGCCGCGGAGATCGGGCTGCCCGAGGACGCCGAGTCCTCCCGGCAGGCTCTTGAATCCGCCAGGTCCAGTGCCCGGACGGTCGTTGTCGAGACGCAGCGCATCCTCGCGTTGCTGCGCCTGGGGGACGACGTCTCCGACGGCGAGGCGTTCCGGCCGACCCCCGCACTCAGCGGCCTGGAAGGACTCGTCGCCTCCTTCGAAAGCATCGGCCTCGACGTCCGGCCCTCCCTCCGGCTGCCGGCCGGCTTCGTCGAGCCCAGCGTCGGCGTGACGGTGTACCGGGTGGTGCAGGAAGCGCTCACCAACGCCTACCGGCACGGTGAGGGGACGGCGACGGTGGAGGTGTGCGAGCACGACGACCGGATCTGCGTCACCGTGGAGAACCCCGTCGGCCGGCCGGCCCGCCACTCCGACTCGGGCGGTGGCGGACTGGGACTCGTCGGGATGCGTGAACGCGTCGAGTCCTCCAACGGGCTGCTGGAGATCGACAGCGACGACGGACGGTTCCGGATCCACGCGGAGTTCAGCCTCCTGGGAGCCGTACTGGGAGGCGTGCCGGGGGCCGAGCGGGGAGCCGAACGGGGAGCCGCAGTCCGATGACACGCGTTCTGATCGTCGACGACCAGGACGGCATCAGGGCCGGGATCCGGACGATGCTCCGGCTCGACCCGGGTCTCGTCGTCGCCGGGGACCTCTCCGACGGACTCCAGGTCGTTCCCTTCCTCCGCGAGCACGCCGTCGACGTGGTCCTGATGGACATCCGGATGCCCGGCATCGACGGGGTCGAGGCCACGCGCCGGATCCGTGAGGAACACTCACCCGAGAAGACACGGGTGATCGTCCTGACCACGTTCGACCAGGACGACATCGTTCTCGCCGCCCTGCGCGCCGGCGCCAACGGATTCCTCAGCAAGACGGTCAGCCCCGCCGAACTCGTCGCCGGAATCAACGAGGTCGTCGCCGGGGGCGGCGCGCTGTCGGCCGCCGCGGCGGCCGCGCTCATCGGCCAGATGACCCGGAACCCGCCCCCGGAGATCGACCAGGAACTGCTGCGGCGCTTCGGCGCCCTGACACCCAGGGAACGGGACGTCGTCGTCCTCGTCGCCGGCGGTCTCGGCAACGACGAGATCGCGGCCCGGATGTCCGTGTCGCCGTTCACCGTGAAAACGCACGCGGTACGGGCCATGACGAAGGTCGGGGCACGCGACCGAGCGCAACTCGTCTCCTTCGCCTTCCGGGCGGGCCTTCACCGCTGAGTGGCCGCGTCACCGCCCAACTGCCAAGGTTTCGGCGGCGGTTACGTCCCCTCCTGCGTTGTTCGTCCTGGCGGACCGCCGTTCGTGTCCGTCCGGAAGGCGATCATCGCGATGTCGTCCCTCAGGTCCGAGAGGCCCTCAAGGGTCTTGAGGAGTTCGGGTGTTGCCCGGTCCTGGCAGAGGGTCGCCTCCCTCGCGAGTTGCCGCAGTCTGTCGTCGAGGGCCTCGAAGGGGGTTTCGACGAGACCGTCGGTGTAGAGCAGGAGGGTGTCGCCCGGCCGCAGGAGGTGGGTGTGGGTGGTGCGGGGGACGCGAGGGTCGACGCAGAGAGGCAGGTCCGGGGCGTCGGACAGGAAGTGGGCGTCGCCGCGGGCGGGGATGAGCAGGGGCGCGGGATGTCCGGCGCTGGACCAGGACAGTTCCCAGTCTCCGTCACTTCTGGGCCGCAGGGTCGCGTGGATGGCGGTGGCGAGCGGGGCCGTGCTCAGGCCCTCGGCGACCTCGTCGAGGCGGGCGAGCACGGCGCTGGGGGTCGTTCCGGGGCCGCCCGCGTAGGCGAGGGTGCGGAGCATGCTGCGCATCTGGCCCATGGCGGTGGCGGCGGTGAGGTCGTGTCCGGCCACGTCGCCGATGTCGAGGATGAGTGTGCCGTCGGCCAGGGCGAAGGCGTCGTACCAGTCGCCGCCGATCTCGCCGGTCGAGCTGGCGGGCTGGTAGCGCGCGGCGAGCGCGGCTCCGGGTACGCGGGGTGGCTCGGTGAGGTGGGTGCGCTGGAGGCCGAGAGCGGTGCGGCGGGCCTGCTGGAGGTCGAGGGCCTTGCGGATGGGCCGCTGGGCGTGGTGCAGCACCTCGCGCAGCAGTTCGATCTCGGAGTCGTCCGGCACGGGCGAGTCGCCGCTGGTGCCGGTGACGGCGTAGCCGAGGACCGTTTCGTCGACGACGAGCGGGATGAGGGTGATGCTGGTGGAGTCCGCTGCGGCCAGCCATCGCTCCGTGACGGCGGGAACGAGTCCGGGCGGAACGGGGCCGCCGGGCGGCAGCAGGAAGGTGCGCGGCTGCCGCTGTTCCAGGATCTCGCGCACCAGCGGTGACAGCGGCACGCTCTGGCCGCGCATGGCAGGCGGCGCGGGCAGGCCCGGCCGTGTGGCGGACGCGACGCGTCGTGCCGAGACCGTGGCGTTGTCGGGCAGGGGCCACTCGTCGTGGGAGAGCAGCAGGATGAGGCAGGCGTCGGTGAGTTCCGGGACGATCACCTTCACCAACTCGCCGAAGGCGCCCTGGAGGCCGCTCCCGGAGACTCCCGCGACCTGGGCGAGCAGGCGCTCGCGCAGCCGTGTCTCCCACGAGTGCTCGACGTCCGCGGTGGCGGAGACCCACTCGGCGATCCTTCCGTCGCGCAGGACGGGTACGGAGCGGGTGGCCAGGTGCCGGTAGGAGCCGTCGGCGGCCTGGACGCGGAAGACGGCCTCGAAGACCTTCGGCGCGTCGGCTTTCGCGGCCGCCCGCCACATCCGGCTCAGGTTCTCGCGGTCGCGCGGATGGATGTGGGCGTACCACTCCTCGTCCGCCCTGGGGTGCCAGGGAACTCCGGTGAGCTGCTCCCAGCCGGGAACGAGTTCCTCCATGCTGCCGTCGGAGTGCATGACCCACACCATCTGGGAGATGGCGGAGATCAGGGCCTGGTACCGCTGGAGTGTCCAGGTCTCGGGGGTGGTGTCCAGCGCCACGACCAGGATGCCGTCGCCGTCGGCGGTGGTGACGGGACTGCAGCTGTAGACGAAGTGGTCGGCCTGTCCGTCGACGCCGGGGTCGGTACGGCGTGCGCCGACGACCTGGCGGGCCTGTCCGGTGGCGCGGACCTCGTCGAGAACGGCCAGGAAGCGGTAGGCGTCGGGGTCGGGGAAGGTCTCCGGAGCCGGGCGGCCGAGCGGCCGGGGGCCGAAGAGCCGGGTGAAGGACTGGTTGGCGTAGACCAGTCGGCCCTCGGGTCCGGTGAGGACGGCCACGGCGGCGAGGCTCCCGTCGAACAGCCGCGGGTCCAGGTCCGGCCCGCCGGTCATGCCGTATCAGCCGCTCGTACGATGCCGGTATCAGCCGTCCCTGCGGTGCCCGTGCCAGCCGTCCCTACGGTGCCCGAGGCCCCCGCGGTGCCCGGAAGCCTGGTGGATGCTCGCCCTCTCACCTGGCCATCATCCCCAGCCCGAGCCGGGTCGGCCCGCTGGCACGCGGACCGGCCGTCGCCCCGATGGCCTCGTGCTCCGACGGGGCCCGCTTCCCGGTCCGCGCGGGGCGTCCTCAGCGCGGCACCGGGGTCCGCTCGATCGCCACCATCGCCGCGTCGTCGCCGAGGCGGCCGCCGACATGGTCGAGCAGGTCCGCGCTGAGGTGGGCGAGGAGTGCCTCGGGACCCTCCGCGGTCTTGCCGGCGACGCGTTCCGTGAGGGGGTAGAACGTGCCGTCGCCGTCGCGGGCCTCGATGACACCGTCGGTGTAGAGGAGAACGATGTCACCGACCTCGAAGGTGAAGGCCTGCGTGGTCAGGTCCGCCTCGGCGAACTCGGTCAGCCCCAGCGGTGGTGCCGGTCGACTGGTCGAGAGGAGGCTTGTCCGGCCGTCGCGCAACAGCAGGGAGGCGGATGCCCGCAGCTGATCAGGTGCAGGACCGGTTCGTCGTCCGGGACGTCCAGCATGGCGGCGGTGATGAAGGCCTCGCCCTGGTCCTCGGCCGTGTTCTCCAGGGCCGCGGGATCGTCCAGGTCCGATGAGACGGTGCCCTCCAGAAAGGTCACCAGCGAGGACAGGTCGGCGCGCCGGTGGGCCGCGCCCCGGAAGGCGCCGAGCAGGAGCGCGGCGTCCCCGACGGCCTCCAGTCCTTTGCCGCGTACGTCGCCGATGACGAAGCGGGTGCCTCGCTCCGTACGGGCGGCGGCGTACAGGTCGCCCCCGATCTGTGCCTCCGATTCGGCGGCGAGGTAGAGCGAGGCGATCCGCAGCGGGCCGACCTGATGGGGGAGCGGCTTGAGGACGACTTCCTGGGCCGCGGTCGCCACGGACCGCAGTTGGGTGAGCTGCCGCTCGTGGCGTTCCCGGCGGGCGGCGAGCGAGGTGACGAACGCCGAGATCAGGATCAGGGTGATCAGCTGGAAGCTGTGGTTCAGGTCGACGAGGCTGGTGCGTACCGTCGCCACCACGGCCTGGGCGGCGACGGCGAGTGCGCCGATGAACGCGGTGGCCCAGGGGCCGGCGAACGAGGCGGTGACAGCGGGGGCCGCGACCAGGAACGGCCCGAGGTGGACGGTGGGCGGGGCCAGGATGTCGACCACTGTGACGATGACGATGAGCGCGATCGGGATCGCCAGCAGCGCGCGACGTGGCTCCTGCAACAGGTGACGATCGCTGAGCTGCATCCGAGCCATACGTCCTGGATACACCTCAACGTGTGCGGCCGCCCGCGCCGACGCGAGCCGTTCCCGGTGTCTCGAAACCCCTGCCTCAGTCGGACGTGTCGCGTGCCCGGTGCGGCAACTGGGGTGACATCGCGGCCTCCGCGGCTTCGGCCTTCGCGTCGTTCACCGCGGCGGCGGCCTGCTTCCCGGCCTGGTCGGCGGCGCTGGCCGCGTCGAGCGGGGGTGGTGAAGGCGCGTCGAGCTGCGGGACCCGGGCATCGCTCGGTGCGTCGAGGGCCTCGGCAGGGGCTTGCGCGGGTTCGGCAGGGGACTCCGGGGTGTTTCCGAAAGCGCTGGTGACGGTCCGTATCGCCTCGGTCAGCTCGCCCGGGATCACCCAGAACGTGTTGTTGTCGCTGCCCGCCAGGTGCGGCAGCGTCTCCAGGTACTTGTAGGCGAGCACCTTCGCGTCGGCGTTGTTGCGGTGCACGGCCTGGAAGACGAGTTCCACGGCCTTGGCCTCGCCGTCGGCCCGGAGGATCATGGCCTGCTGGGCGCCCTGGGCCTCCAGGATGTCCTTCTGCCGGGTGCCCTCCGCGGTGAGGATCTTCGCCTGCCGTTCCCCTTCGGCGTGCAGGATGGCTGCGCGCTTGTCCCGCTCGGCGCGCATCTGCTTCTCCATCGCCTCCTTGATGGTGTGCGGCGGGTCGATGGCCTTGATCTCGACCCGGTTGACTCTGATGCCCCACTTGCCGGTGGCGTCGTCGAGGACGGCGCGGAGCCGGGAGTTGATCTCCTCGCGTGAGGTGAGGGTCTCCTCCAGGTCCATGGAGCCGATGACGTTGCGCAGCGTGGTGACGGTGAGCTGGTCGATCGCCTGGAGGTAGTCGGCGACCTCGTAGGCCGCGGCCCGCGGGTCGGTGATCTGGTAGTAGAGGACGGTGTCGATGTTCACGACGAGGTTGTCCTCGGTGATCACCGGCCTGGGATCGGAGGAATAGACCTGCTCGCGCACGTCGAGTTTGGTGTTGATGCGGTCCGCCACCGGCAGCACCAGGTTCAGGCCGGGCTGGAGCGTGCGCCGGTAGCGGCCGAACCGTTCGATGTTGTAGCGGCGTGCCTGGGGCACGATCCGCACGGTGGCGGCGATCAGGAACACGATGACGATGACCGTGACAATGGTTGCGATGACGACCGGATCCACAGCGCCTCCGTTGTTGTGCGCTCAAGCCCGCTACGGCAGCAGTTCGCGTGGGTAGACGACGGCTGTGGCGCCCTCGATCTCCATGACGTCCACCAGAGCGCCCACCGGGATCACCAGGCTCTCGTCCAGGGCGCGCGCGGACCATTCCTCGCCGGACAGTCTGATCAGGCCGTGGGTCGCGGTGACCTCCTGCACGACCTCGGCCCTCTTGCCGATCAGCGCGTCGGTTCCCTCGCGTACGAGGGGCTGCCGCGCCATGTTGCGCAGCGCGACCGGGCGGACGATCACGAGTCCGGCCGCCGCCGTGATCCCGAAGGCCGCCACCTGGCCCAGCAGGCCGATGCCCACACCGGCGACGACGGCCGCGACGAGCGCGGCGCCCGCCAGGAGGCCGCAGACGAGTGTCAGGGTGAGGAACTCCGCGGCACCCAGTGCCGCGGCCGTGAGAAGCCATACGAACCACGGCATCGGATCGCCCTTCTTTTGGGCCTTCTTTACCAAAGTAACCCGGGTGGGATCGGGCGGACCAGACACGGGATGAGCACGGTTCGCGGCGGCCGGGTGTGAGGGCGTGATCGGCTTCGTACCAAGGGCGGCTCGCCCGGCGGCGTGACGCGGTGGGTCACTGCTCGGGTCGGATGAGCAGGAGGGCGATGTCGTCGTCGTGCCCGGCGGTGTGCTCCGCGTGGCTGACGAGGAAATCGGCGAGGCGGTCGAGGTCTCGTGTCGCGCTCTGGGCGAGTCTTCCGGCCAGAGCGTTGGTGGTGTCGTCGATGTCCGCTCCGGGGACCTCGACCAGACCGTCCGTGTACAGAGTGAGTACGGCGCCGGGCAGGAGCGGGACATCGAGGGTGTCGTAGGCGGCCCGGGGATCGATGCCCAGCAGAAGTCCGGGCGGCGGACGCAGGACCTCGGTGCGGCCGTCCGGGTGGCGCAGCAGGGGTGGCGGATGTCCGGCGCTGGCGAGTCGGACACGTCGGCGGGCGAGGTCGAGCTGGGAGATCAGGCAGCTCGTGAACAACTCGGTGCCGAGATCGGTGAGCAGTCGGTTCGCACGGGCGAGGAGTTCCTCGGGCGGGGCGCCGGCCGTGGCGTGGGCATGGACCGTGGTGCGGACCTGTCCCATCAGGGCAGCGGCGGCCGTGCTGTGGCCCTGGACATCGCCGATCGCCGCCGTGACCGTGCCCGGAGTGTGGATGAGGTCGTAGAAGTCGCCGCCGATGTCCATGCCGTGGCCCGCGGACTGGTAGCGGGCTGCGATGTCCAGGCCTGCGATGACGGGCAGCCTTGGGGGAAGCAGGCTGGTCTGAAGCGTGCGGGCGACGGTGTGCTGGGCGTCGTAGAGGCGGGCGCGGTCGAGGGCCTGGGCGACGAGTCCGGCCAGGGAGGAGAGGAGAGCGCGTTCGGCCGGCTGGAAAGGGCGGGGCTGCTCGTAGGACAGGGCGAGGGAACCGATGCGGCGCCCGGAGGCGGTCAGCGGCAGGAAGGCCCAGGAACTCCTGTTGTCGTAGCGCGGTGCGCCGGGATAGGCGCGTTGGAAGTCCGCGACGGTCGAGTAGAAGACGGGGGTGCCAATGGCTCGCGCGTGTGCGGTCGGGGTACGGGAGTCGGCGGACGTGCCGTCGAACCGGCTGATGAGTTCCGCGGTGTGGCCGCGATGGCTGACGATGTGCAGGCGGTCTTCATCGGCGACCGTCAGGACCAGACCCTGAGGGCCGAAGGCGGGCACGATCTGGTCGGCGGCGACGTCGGCGACATCCTTGACCGTGACGGCTTCGGCAAGGGCGGCAGCCACGTGCGTGAGGTGGTACAGCCCCAAGGTTCCGACAGCCTCCTCGGGCAGTGGCGCTCGCACGGGGACCGTCTGCGGCGACGCGGGCGTGATCAGGACGCTGACACCGCTTCCGTCCGGGTACAGCTGGAACCGCAGGGGACGGTTCGGGGGCCGTGTCGCGGTGAACGAGGTGGGCCGACTCGTGACCATTGCGGCTCGGAACCCTTCTTCGCTGCTCGGCGTGACCAGCCACGGCAGCACTTCCCAGGGCGGACAGCCCAGGAGACAGGCGGCGTCGACGCCCAGCAGATCGGCTCCGGCGGCATTGACGAAGGTGAGCCGACCGTCCAGATCGAGTGAGCAGCAGCCCGTGGACAGGCGTTCGGTGAAGCGGAGCGCCGCCACCGCACGATCCGGGTCGGCATTCTCGATCGATGCGGGAAGGTAGCGGGGCTCGTCGGGTGGCAGCAGGGGCCTGCCCCGGGCCGCCGCCCGCTCCAGCACGTGTGCGGTCCGCCGGCAGTAGGCCGCGACGGCCTCACGACGGCGGGTGCTCGGGCGCGAAGGGTGCCCAACGGGCCAGAGCAGAGCCAAGCCGCCCCACGCCTCGGTGGCGCTGAGGAAGGGACCTGCGGCCAGCGCGAAGTCGTACGGCAGTACCAGACTCAGCTGCGGGTACCGCCGGGCCACCTCCTCCTGGCTGCTGAGCCAGACCTGGCGTCGTTGGCGGATGGCGTCCGCGACCGGCGTCGACGCACGCAGCGAGGCCCGGGACCAGGGCGAGGCGATCTGCCGTGACACACCGGAGAGCACGGAGAGCCACAGCAGCCGGTCCCCGGGAGGGATCAGGTAGAGGAGGCCCGCGGACGCCCCGGTCTCGTGCATCACGTCGGCCATGAGTGCTTCCACCTGCCGCATGCCGCGGTCGGTCGCTGGGACGCGCGGTGACGAGCACATGGTTCTTACCTGTCTCCGACCGGCGAGGAGCCGTACCGCAGGAATCAGCCGACCGGCGGCCATGGCTGACAGCGCACCAGTCGTACCCGGGAAGAGATCTTTATCCCGTCACTGACTTTTAGTCACGATACGCCCGATCGCATGGCTGTCGAATCGGTGTGACCGGAGACAGCACGGGCGGGGGAGTCGTCAGCCGGGGAAGCGGCCCGAGGAGCGCAGTTCCCAGCGGCGTTCCGCGTAGGCGAGGTCGTCGCGCCACAGTTTCCCGGCCGCGCCGCGCATCAGCGGGCGGAGCAGGGGTGCCGCGCGGCGGGCGAGCGCGAAGCCGCGTCGGTCGGACGCGGCCACGACCGCCTCGGTCACCGCCGTGCGGGGGCGGCCGAGTCCGTCCGGCCCGAGCGGGGTGGCGTGCGTCTCCACCACCGAGCCCGCTCCCTCACCCTCGGTGATGTGCATGACGACCGTGCGGGGCTCCGGCGTGGTGAACACGGCCCGCACGGGCACCACCAGGCGTCCGGCCACCTTGAAGGAGACGTCGACGGTGAAGCTGTCGTCCGGTGCGCCGGAGGCGTCGGGCGATCCGACGACCGTGAGGTCGACGAACGAGTACGCGTGGTACCAGGCCCCGTGCCACGGGTCGAGGCGGTTGGCGACGATGTCCTCGGGTTCACAGACGCCGGTGTCCTCGTAGACCGCCGTCAGCGCGCTGCCGACCGTGGGGCGGGACGGCAGCACGGGTGTGTCCAGGGGCGCTTCCCCGCCGATGTCGTCGACGCGCACCCAGAGGAGTACTCCGTCGTCGTGGGCGGGCAGCGGGTTCCAGCCCGCGAACGGGGCACCGTCGAGCGACAGTCCGTGCCAGTGGCAGGTCAGGGTTCCGCACCGGACCGGGCTGTCGCGCAGGGGCGCGCCGAGGTGCGGGCAGATGCCCGGCCCCGCCAGCGGACGGCCGTCGGGGCCGCGCCAGACCACCACTTCCCGTCCGGCGACGGTCCGGGCGAGCGGCCGGTCGCCGCGCAGGCGGTCGGACGCTCCTACGACGTACCAGTTGCCGGAGGGCTTGGCCTGCGCCCGCTTCAGCGCCTGGCCGATCACCGCCGGCTTGGCCTCGCGCCAGGTCGGCTGCTGACGGTGCCAGGGGACGGGACGGCGCCTGATCGACAGCGGCAGACGTCCGCGACGGCCGGGCTGGTGCGGGTTCATGCCGCCTCCTCGGTGACCGACGGGCTCAGGACTGTGGGCGGCGCGGGCGGATCGCTTCGGCGCGAGGGGCGGTGGCGCAGGCGTGCGGCGGCCACCCGGGCGAGGCCGTCGGCGGCGACCGCGGCACGGACCCGGCGGGACACCACGGCGCGCCGGTGCAGCACCGCGTAGTCGTCGGCGGCGACGGCGTCCAGGATGCGGCCGTACAGCACGTACGCGGTGCGGATACAGGGCCGTGAGATCGGGGCGAGCATGGCGATGCCGGGCTCGGCCCGCCGGTAGACGGAGCGGGTCAGGGCCTCGAACTCCTTGAGGGCCGCGGTCACCCGGCGCTCGCGTCGTCCGCTGTCGCGGCAGTGGCGCAGCAACGCCCGGTCGACACCGTGGCCGGCGAGCAGATCGGCCGGCAGGTACACCCGCCCGCGGTCCAGGTCCTCGCCGACGTCCCGCAGGAAGTTGGTGAGTTGGAAGGCCACGCCCAGATCGGCCGCGTAGGGCTCCGCCTCCGCCAGGGGTACGACGGTGTCCAGCACCGGCAGCATTTGCAGGCCGATCACGGCGGCCGAGCCGTGCATGTAGCCGCGCAGGTCGGCGTAGCCGGGATAGTCCGTGACGACGAGGTCGGCGCTCATCGCGCTCATGAAGTCCCGGAAGTGGCCGTGGTCGATGGAGTAGCGGCGGGCGGTGTCGGCGAGCGCGAGCACCACGGGATCGTCGCTGTGCCCTTCGCGCAGGCCCACGTCCAACTGGGCCCGCAGCGCCGTCAGAGCCGTGGCGCGGGCCCGCTCGTCGACGCCGCTGTCCAGGCTGTCGACGATGTCGTCGGCCCAGCGGGCGAAGCCGTACAGGGCGTGGACGGCGGGGCGCCGGGCGGCGGGCAGCAGGCGGGTCGCGAGGAAGTAGGTCTTGCCGTGTGCCGCGTTGAGGGCGCGGCAGCGCAGGTAGGCGGCGCGCAGTTCGGGGTCGGTGATGCCCGCCGCGTCGAGTTCGCGCCTGGTCATGCGGGGGCCTCCTCGGCGGGGGCGTACGGGGTGGAAAGCCGCTGAGGGCCGGTGACGCGGGCCGCCGCGAGCTTGCCCGACAGCAGGGAGGTGGGAACGCCGACGCCGGGCGTCGTCCCGCAGCCGGCGAGTACGGCGTTGGCGGTGCCGCGGACCAGGTTGCGGGGACGGAACGGTCCGGTCTGGAGGAAGGTGTGGGCCGCCGAGAACGGTGTGCCGGCGGCGTGACCCTGTGCCTGCCAGTCGGCCGGTGTGACGAGGCACTCCTCCTCGATGGCGGCCTCCAGCCCGTCGAGTCCGCGCCGCTCCAACTCCCTGAGCAGGGTGTCGCGGTAGCGGGGGGCGAGGTCCTTCCACTCGGACGCGCCGGGGCCGATGTCGGTGTTGGGGCACGGGGCGAGGATGTAGTGCAGATGGCGGCCCGGCGGGGCGAGGGAGGGATCGGTGGTGGTGGGCCGGGTGATCAGCAGGGAGGGGTCGCTCATGAGCCGCCCCTGCTTGATGAGTTCGTCGAAGGTGCTGCGCCAGGCCGAGCCGAAGGAGATGGTGTGGTGGGCGAGTTGGGGCCACGTGCGGGTGGTGCCCGCGTGCAGGACCACCGCGGAGGGCGCGTGCCGGAGGCCGACCGGCCTGCGGGGCGCGCGGCCGAGCAGCTTGTAGGTGACGGGCAGGTCGGGGGTGAGGACGACCGCGTCGCAGGGGATGCGGCCCTGGTCGGTGACGACCGCGGTGATGCGTTCGCCCTTCCGCTCCAGCCGGGTCACCGTCTGCCCGAGGCGGAGGTCGGCGCCGGCGTCGGCCGCCGCGTCGGCCATGGCCTGCGGCAGCGCGTGCATGCCGCCGCGCGGGAAGTAGACCCCGGCGACGGTGTCCATGTAGGCGATGACGGCGTAGGCGGCCAGCGCGCTGGAGGGGGAGACGCCCGCGTACAGGGCCTGGAAGGAGAACACGCGGCGCAGCCGTTCGTCCTTGAGGAAGCGGCCGATGCGCCGGTCCAGTCGGGCGAAGCCGCCGAGTGCGGCGAGTCTGGCCAGGTCGCCGGTGAGGAGATCGAGCGGGGAGTCGAAGTTCGCCTCGATGAAACGGCTCATCTGGGCGCGGTAGAGGCGGCCCAGCCAGTGGCGGAGTCTGAGGTAGCCCTCGGCCTCGGCGACGCCGGAGAAGCGTTCGACCTCGGCGGCCATGGCGTCGGCGTCGGTGTGCACGTCGAGGGTGCTGCCGTCCGCGAAGCACGCCCGGTACGCCGGATGCATGGAGATCAGCTCGACGCGCCGGTACAGGCTGTCCCCCACCGCGGCGAAGGCGTCGTCGGCGAGTTCCGGCATGGTCAGGACCGTGGGTCCGGTGTCGATCCGGTAGCCGCCCAGGTCCACGCGCCCGGCGCGTCCTCCGGGCACCGTCTCGCGTTCGACGATCGTGACCTGCCGCCCGGCGCCCAGCAGGTGCAGCGCCGCCGAGAGCCCGGCGAGACCGGCCCCGACGACGACCACGTGATCGGTACGCCCCGGCAGTGAGCGCGTCACCGGCGACCCCCTGCCGGGTTGGAGCGGCGAGCCTCGCTCGGGATCTCGGGGATGTCCGGCGCGGACCTCCCGGCGGCGGTGCTCAGCAGGTGCCGCAGCCGTGCCGCCGGTTCCGGGACCAGCCGGATCGAGTCGAACTGCCGGAAGCCCTGCGCGGCCAGCCGCTCGATCTTCTGCTCCACCAGGTTCCGCGCGCCGGTCCTGACGAGCGCGTCGCGGGCCTCGTCGAGGTCCTGGTCGCTCAGCTGCGGATCGCCGAGGGCACGTCGCAGCGTGGTGAGGGCCCCCTGGTCGCGGTTCTGCTCGGCCCGTTCCAGCGCCAGCGCGACGAGGTAGGTCGGTTTGCCCTCACGGATGTCTCCGCCCAGCGGCTTTCCGTTGTGCCGGGCGTCACCGAAGACGTCGTTGAGGTCGTCCCGGAGCTGGAACGCCATGCCGACGCGGCGGCCCGCCGCGCACAGGGCGCTCACCGTGGCGGTGTCGGCGCCCGCGACGGCGGCTCCCAGGGCCAGCGGGCGTTCGACGGAGTACAGCGCGCTCTTCAGGCAGGCGACGCGCAGAGCGCGGGGCTGGGAACGCACGTGCGCGAGCTGCCCCTGCATGTCCAGGTACTGACCGGCGACCATCTCCGTGCGCATGTCGCTCCACATACGGCGCACGACGGTCGTGGTCCACGGCGGCAGGACGGTCTCCGCGACCGTGTCGTCCGCCCAGGCGAGTGCGAGATCACCGGCCAGGACCGCGGCCGCGTCACCGAACCGCCCGACCCGCTCGGGCGCCGCCGTCCCGGAGTAGCCGTCCCGTATCACGGTGTGCAGGGCGGGGCGTCCACGCCGGAGAGCGGAGCCGTCCATCACGTCGTCGTGGATCAGCGCGCAGCTCTGCAGCAGTTCGATCGCGGCCCCGATCCGCAGCGCCGCCGCCGCGTGGGCGTCACCGTCGCCGCCGCATGCCCGCATCGACCACCACACCAACTGCGAGCGGATCCGCTTGCCGCCGTCCCGCGTGAACTGCGCGACCCGGGCCGCGAGTTCCTGCGTGAACAGCGCGTCCATGGTGCGGGCCCGGGTGAGCCGGTCCGCGAGGATCTCCTCCAGAACCCGCCCGACGGCGGAGTGCACGTCGTCGTCGACCGGCCGCAGCGCGTCCGCGCCGACGGAGTCCGGACCCCCCGGTGGGGGAGCGAGGTCCGCTGTTCTCTCCCCGACGCGGTCCGCCCGCGTCCGCCGGGGCGTGCCGGTCGCGGGCACCAGGCGTGGGACGGGTGGCGGCAAGGCCGCGGTTCGCTCCTCTGCCTGCACGGGACGCATTCCGGTTCCTCTCGCCGCGGGGACTGTTCCTCTCACCGCAACCTTCTGCGGAGTGGGCGGTTACGGATGCGACCGACGCGTCCTTCGCGCCCGGACGGCCGAAGAAGTACGCGACACCCCGGGTGAACAAGGACGCGACACCCCTGTGTCGGGAAAGGTGCATCCGGGCGGTGCCGTGGCAGGGAAGTGCTGGGCGCGGTGGATGCGCGGAGTGGGGCCGAGGACAGGGAGGAGCACCGTCGTGCTGGAGGCGGACGTGGCCGTACTGGGCGCGGGAGCGGCGGGGCTCTCGCTCGCCCACCGCCTCAGCGAGGCGAGGTCGGGAGCCCCGTCGGTCCTGCTGGTGGACGCTCCACCCGGCCCACTGCGCCCCCCACCGCGCACCTGGTGCTACTGGGAGGAGGGCCCCGGGCGCTTCGACGCGGCGGTACGCGCCGAATGGAGCCGGCTGCGGGTCCGGCCCCCGGCATCGACGCCCATCGAACAGGACATCTCACCGCTGCGCTACAAGATGATCCGCTCCGACGACTTCGAGGCACTCGTCGCGCGGGACCTGGCCAGGGGCGGGAACGTGCGCCGTCTGGAAGCCACCGTGGAGAGTGTGGAGGAGGTGCCCGGCGCCGCCCGCGTCCGCATGACAGGGTCGGACGGCCGGGCCGAACTCCTCGCCGCCCGCTGGGTCTTCGACTCCAGACCGCTGGGCAGCCTGCCCGCGGCCCGCACCACCGTGCTCCAGCACTTCCGCGGCTGGATCGTCCGTACGGCGGGAGCGGCCTTCGACCCCGCCACCGTAGAACTGATGGACTTCCGGACCCCCCAGCCCGCCGAGGGCCTGTCCTTCGGCTACGTGCTGCCGACCGCCGTGAACGAGGCCCTCGTCGAGTACACGGAGTTCTCGCCACGCGTCCTGTCCGAGGCCGGCTACCGCCTGGCGCTGCGCCACTACACGCGGGACGTCCTGCTCCTGCCCGACTTCGAGATCGTGGCCGAGGAGGGCGGCGTCATCCCGATGACCGACGCCCCCTTCGCGCGGCGGGTCGGCACCTCGGTGTTCCGTATCGGAGCTGCCGGAGGCGCCACCAGACCCTCCACCGGCTACACCTTCGCGGGCCTCCAGCGCCAGACCCGTGCCGTGGCCTCGGCGCTCCGCAGGGGGCGGCACCCCGAACCGCCGCCCGCCCACTCGGCGCGCTCCCGGGCGATGGACGCCGTGCTGCTGCGGGCGCTGGACAGCGGCAGGGTCGACGGGCCCGCGCTGTTCAGCCGCCTCTTCGCCCGCGTGCCCATGGCACAGGTGCTCCGCTTCCTCGACGGGCGCACCTCACTGCGAGACGACCTCGCCGTCGGCCTGCACACCCCCATCGGCCCCATGCTGCGCACCGTCGCGGAACTGGGCCGCCTGCCCCGCCGCCCCGCCCGCTGACCCCGCGCCCGCCGACCCCCGGACACCACTCGCCATCACCGCCCTGGAGGCAGCATGACCGTCATGCGAGACGCCGATCTCGCCGCGGCGTTCGACCACGCGTCCCGCTCCTACGACGCGCTCGTGGCCGCCAACCCCGGCTACCACGCCCACCTGCGACGCTCGGTCCGCCGCCTGGGCCTGCCCGGAGCGGGTGAAGGACTGCGCCTGCTCGACCTCGGCTGCGGCACCGGTGCCTCCACCGCCGCGATCCGCTCCCTCCTCCCGGCCGCGGAGGTGACAGCCGTGGACGCGTCCGCCGGGATGCTGGAACGGGCGGCCGCGAAACCGTGGGCCGACAGCGTCTCCTTCGTCCACGCGCCGGCCGAACGACTGACCGAGGCGGGCGTGCGGGGGCCCTTCGACGCCGTCTTCGCCGCCTACCTCATGCGCAACGTCGCCGACCCCGACACCGTCCTCGCCCAGGTCCACGACCTCCTGCGCCCCGGGGGTCGGCTCGCCGTCCACGAGTACACGCTCACCGGACGCCGCCGCGACCGGATGGTGTGGACGCTCGTCGTCCGCGGAATGGTCCAGCCCGCCGCCAGAGCCCTCGGCGACGGCCCGCTCTACGACCATCTGTGGCGCAGCGCCATCGACTTCGACACAGCGGACCGCTTCGCGCGACGTCTGTCCGCGGCCGGCTTCGACCGGGTCCGCGCCCTCCCGCTGCCGGGCTGGCAGACAGGCATCACCCACACGTTCGTCGCCCGCAGAGGAGAACGACAGCCATGACACCCCCCGCACGGGCCGCCCGCCGCGGACGCGACCGGCGCGCACGCGTCCTGCCGGCGCACCCGGGAGCCCCGCGAGCCGAGGGCCGGCCCACCGTCGCCGTGGTCGGCGGCGGAATCGGCGGACTCGCCGCGGCCACGGCCCTGGCCGAACGCGGCGTCGCCGTGACCCTCTACGAGCGCGAGCACTATCTCGGCGGACGTGTCGGCGGCTGGTCGACCCGGCTCGGTGACGGCACCGACGTGACCATGAGCCGCGGATTCCACGCGTTCTTCCGCCAGTACTACAACCTGCGCGGACTGCTGCGCCGCACCGATCCGGCACTCACGCGCCTGACCGGCCTGCCCGACTACCCGCTGCTCCACCACAGCGGACTGCGCGACAGTTTCCGCCACGTACCGAGGACACCGCCGTGGAGCGCCCTGGGGTTCGTCGCCCTCAGCCGCTCCTTCCCGCTGCGCGACGTGCGCGCCATGGACGCCGTGGCGGCCCTGCCCCTGCTCGACGTCCGCCTGCCCGACCTGTACGACCGCCTCGACGACACCAGCGCCCACGACTTCCTCGAAGCCGTACGCTTCCCGGAGCAGGCCCGCCACCTCGCCTTCGAGGTGTTCTCCCGGAGCTTCTTCGCCGACCCCCGCCACCTCTCGGCCGCCGAGATGGCGCTGATGTTCCACATCTACTTCCTCGGCTCCTCCGAGGGGCTCCTCTTCGACGTTCCGCGCGAACCGTTCCCCACGGCCCTCTGGAACCCGCTGGAGTCGTACCTGCGCGGACACGGCGCCGAAGTGCGCACATCCGTGGCGGTCGAGCACATCGCCCCCGCCAGGAACGGCGGACTGGAGATCGCAACTGACCGGGACGAGCAGCGCTACGACGGGGTCGTGCTGGCCCTGGACGCCGCCGGCCTGCGCTCCCTCATCGCCGCGTCACCCGGCCTGGGAGATGCCCGCTGGCGCGAACAGGCCGACCGTCTGCGCACCGCACCGCCCTTCCTGGTGACCCGGCTGTGGCTGGACCGGCCCGTCGCCTCCGACCGGCCCGGCTTCCTCGGCACCAGCGGCTTCGGCTCGCTCGACAACATCAGCGTCCTGGACCGCTGGGAGGGCGAGGCCGCACGCTGGGCCGCCCGCACCGGCGGCTCGGTCGTCGAACTCCACGCCTACGCCCTGCCGGAGGGTGCGACCCGCGAGGTCGAGCAGAAGTGGCTGATCGACCAGCTGCACCGGGTGTACCCCGAGACGCGGGCGGCCGAAATCGTCGACGTGCGGCACGAGTGGCGCGCGGACTGCCCGCTGTTCCCGGTGGGCGGCTACGCTGACCGGCCGACCGTGGAGACACCTGTCCCCGGTCTGGTCCTCGCCGGTGACCTGGTCCGCACCGACCTGCCCGTGGCGCTGATGGAGCGGGCCGCGACCACCGGATTCCTGGCAGCGAACGTCCTGCTCAAGGGGTGGGGCGTGCGGGGGCAGACACTGTGGACGGTCCCGGACCGTGGACGCTCCGCCGTGCTGCGCGGGCTCGCCCGGATCGCGGGGAGCTGAGCGGGACCGGCCTTCCCCGCCGTCCGGGTGCAACCGTCGGACGACCTTCGGCTGAAGCGTCTACGGGGAGGCCGGGCGCCGTGCGCCCGGGAGTCTCCGGCAGCGGGAAGGTGGCGCGATGGCGGAAGCGGTCGGTTCAGCCGTGTGCGGCCGGTGTGTCGGTGCGCCCGGAGCCCGCGGATGAGTGGGCACCACGGGCCGCGGCGCGGTGTTCGGCACCGCCGGGCCCCCGAGGCGCTGACTCCCCTGGCGCCGCGTCGCGTCCGGCGTGTGCTGTTCCGCCAGTACTGGCGCGACCTGGTGTTCCTGCACTGGGAGGCGGACCCCTTCGAGGTCGCCCGGCTCCTGCCGCCGGGCACGGTCCCGGATCTGCATCACGGTCGTACGTACGTGGGCCTGGTCTTCTTCCGGATGGTGGACCTGGCGTTCGGGCCGGGACCGCCGATCCCGTACCTGGGGACGTTCAACGAGGTCAACGTCCGCCTGTACAGCCGCGACGAGCTGGGCCGGCGCGGAGTCGTCTTCCGCTCGCTGGACTGCGACCGCCTGCTCCCCGCGCTGGGCGCGCGGGCCGGGTTCGGGCTGCCCTACCGCTGGGCCCGTATCTCCCGCCACTGGTACGGACAGCGGCTGGTATACCGCACGCAGGAACGCGGAAGGCGGCGGACCGGCGGCCATGTGTGGATCGACGTCTCCGCCGAGGTCGCCGAGCCCGGCCCGCTGGACCGCTTCCTGACCAACCGCTGGGGTCTGCACGGAGACGGCCCCAGGGGCACGTACTACATGGGGCTGACCCACCCGGCGTGGACGTTCCGCCGCTGCGACGTGCTCGACTGGGACGCGTCCCTGCTGAACTCGGCGGGTGTCGCGCCGCTGCCGCCGGAGCCGGACAGTGTGCTGTACGCACCGGGCGTCGAGGTGCGGTTCGGCCCGCCCGCCCGGCTGTCCCACGCCGTACCGGGCGGAAGGTGACGGCGCTGGTGCTGATGCGCGTCAGGTCCTGGAGAGAGCGCAGCTGTACGCGGACGCCCCGGATTCGTCGTATGCCTCGACGTCGACGTAGTAGGTGCCGGTGCCTGGGGCGGTCCGGGTGAAGGTGAGGGCCTCGTCGGCTCCGGTGCCGTCGTTCACGGAGCGTTCCAGCGTGGCGCCTGTGGAGTCGAGCCAGTACAGGTCGGCGTCGTAGGCCGCGGGTATGGAGCAGTCCATGGAGGCCGTCTGCCCGGTGCCGAGCTCGGTCCTGAAGTAGTCGCGGTCGGTGGTGGACTTCATGGTGCCGGTGAGGGTGAGGGTGAGGGGGGCCGGCTGTGTGGCGTCGTCGGCCGTGTCGCGGGTGTCGTTCGGTTCGCTCTCGGCCACTGTGCCGCCGCCCTGGGGCGTGCAGTTCGTGATCGGGGTGCCGCTGTAGAGGTTGGGGTCGGGGACGCCGTTGGTGACGCTGCGCAGGTAGTAGCCGCAGCTGGGCCGGTTCCTGAACTCGAAGGTGGTGCCCGGAGTCAGACGCCAGATCTTGAAGTTCGTGTACGTCAGAGGCTTGCGGGCGGCCGCTTGCTCGGGCTGGTGGTCGGCGAGCACCACATAGGCGTCCTTGCCGTACTGGGTGCCGAGGCCGTTGCGGTCGATGAAGAGTGAGCCCCCGCCTTCCTCGACACCCACGCCCCATGCTGCGCCTCCGGGGGTGAGGCCGTCCTTGACGGCTCTGGCGACGAAGGCCATGGTGCGGCCCATGCGGTCGCGGGTGACGAAGTGGGAGTCGTTGACGACACCGGAGTAGTCGGCCCACTGGAACATGCCCGTGGTGAAGCTGATGGAGCGACGGTACGGATCGGCGAGTGCCTCGGTGCTGGTGACGCTGCCGTTGCAGGCGTCGTACACCAGCGGGCTGTTGATGTGGTGACCGGCGCTGCCGCCGCCGGACCCGCCGCCCTTGGCGACGACCGATTCGACCGACGTCTCCAGCGCGGTGCCCTTCCAGGCCGCGTATCTGCACTGGTCGCCGCCGGCGAAGTAGACGAACTCGGCATTGCGGACGTCGGTGTTGACCTGGCTGTTGTTGCCGTCGGTCGCGGCGGTGAGAGTCCAGGTGGTGCAGGAGTTGACGCCTGCCAGAGCCACGATGGTGTCGCACTCGGGTGTGGCGCTTCCGGTGGTGGGCGCGGAGCCCGCGAGGACCACCACGTCGAGCGTTCCGCTGCCGCCCCGGATGTCATTCACCGCACGGCTCATGGAGGCCGTGACGATGCCTCCGGCTCCGTTCATGGTGAACGCCGGCCCGTTCCAGGAGACGCGGCTGACGTCGGTGGCGCTGCCGAGTCTGATCCGGTTCGCGGCGGCCTGAGCCGGCTGGTGGGCCGCCAGGGTGAGTGTCAGGGCGGCGAGTGCGGTGGCAGCCGCGGTGCAGGTGCGTGCAGGGCGTGACGTCATGGAGGCGCTCCAGGAAGCCGGAATTCGAGTCGGTAGCGGAAGATACAAGCTGACTTGATGCGGCGGAAGATGTATGGCGTGGGATGGCTCGGGCCTTTGCTCATCGGTCAGTTGACTGGGTGAAATGTGCTGATCAGCCCCCTGGAGGAGTGTGCCGTGGTGGCGTTACAGGAAAGTAACGTGCGATACATCTAGCCATGGAACGCCGTGATCTGTAACTTCCCTGGTGTGCTGCCGACGACACCTATCCGTCGGCACGGATTCCGAGAGGTTCGACCACGATGAACACTCGTCTCGCCCGGTGTGCGGCGACCGCCGCAGTGACGGCGCTGGGCCTTGCGACGCTCTCCGCCTGCGGAGAAGGGGACGACGCCGCGCCCGCGGCGGGCGGCCAGGTCTCAGTGGCCGGAGTGCAGATCAAGAAGGACCAGGCGCTCCACGACCTGCTGCCCGAGGAGATCAGACAGGCCGGGAAGGTGCGGGTGGCGACGGATGTGCCCTACCCGCCCTTCGAGATGTTCGTGAAGGAGGGCGAGACCCAGCTGACCGGGCTCGACTACGACCTCGGCCAGGCGCTGGGCGGGAAGCTCGGCGTGACCTTCGCCTTCACCCCGCAGAAGTTCGACGGCATCGTGCCCGCCATCCAGGCCGGCAAGTTCGACGCCGCGATGTCCGCCATCACCGACAACAAGGAGCGCCAGCAGGTCGTCGACTTCGTCGACTACTCCCAGTCCGGCTCCGGCATCCTCGTCGCCGAGGGCAACCCGGCCCGGATCACCGACCTGGACGGTCTGTGCGGCCAGAAGGTCGCCGTCCAGGCCGCCACCAACCAGCTGGATCTGCTCAAGTCCCGGCAGCAGGAGTGCGCGAAGACGGGCAGGAAGATCGACATCCAGACCTTCCCCAAGGACTCCGACGCGCAACTCGCCCTGAGGTCGGGCAAGGTCGTCGCGCAGGTACTGACCAAGCCCGCCGCGGGCTGGGTCGCCAAGACCGCTGACGACGGAGCCGTGTTCGACCTGGTCGAGGACCCGGCGGCCCCCGGCGGCTACAACGCCTCGCCCAACGGCATCGCGGTCAGCAAGGAGCTGCCCGAACTGACGGATGCCATTCTCAAGGCGCTTCAGGCCCTGATCGACGACGGCACCGTCAAGAAGATCTACGACCAGTACGGTGTCGCTTCGATCGCGGTGAAGGAAGCCACCAAGAACGCGGCGGTGGACTGAAGATGATCGACACCGACCTCCCGCCGGGGGTGTCCAAGGCGGACGGGCCGCCCGCACCGGACCTCACGGTGGTGCCGGTCCGCAACTACGGACGCTGGATCGCGACCGTGGCGTCCCTGCTGGCCCTGGCCGGGCTGATCGGCTCACTGGCCAAGAACGACAACCTCCGCTGGGACATCGTCGGCGACTACCTCTTCGCCGACCTCATCTTCGACGGACTGTCCACCACCCTCTGGCTGACCGCGGCCGCCATGGCCCTCGGTCTGGGCCTCGGCACCCTCATCGCGGTTATGCGGCTCTCGGCCAGCCCCGTGCTCTACGGCATCGCCACCGCGTTCGTGTGGGTCTTCCGCGGCACCCCACTGCTCGTCCAGATCATCTTCTGGGGGTACGCCGCTGCCCTCTACCAGTACGTGAAGATCGGTGTGCCCTTCACCGACATCACCTTCCTCCAGGCCGAGACCAACAGCCTGCTGACCCCCGCGGTCGCCGCCCTGCTCGCTCTCGGCCTGAACGAGGCCGCCTACGCCTCCGAGATCGTGCGGGCCGGCATCCAGTCCGTGGACGTCGGACAGACCGAGGCCGCCCACTCGCTGGGCATGCGCCCTGCGCTCACCATGCGCCGGATCATCCTGCCCCAGGCGATGCGGGTCATCATTCCCCCGATGGGCAACGAGACCATCAACATGCTCAAGATGACCGCCCTGGTCTCCGTGATCGCCGCTCACGACCTGATGTCGAACATCCAGGACGTGTACGCGCAGAACTACCAGGTCATCCCGATGCTGGTGGTGGCGAGCATCTGGTACCTCGCCCTGGTGACCCTGCTCAGCATTCCCCAGGCCTGGCTGGAGCGCCGCTACGGGCGCGGATCGGCCCGAGCCGGGCACGTCTCCCCGCTGCGGCGCCTGTTCGGCGGCGTCGCCGGGACCGCCTTCGGCCGGAAGGGCGTCGCCGGGACCTTGGGCCGGAAGGGCGTCGCCGGCACCGTGGGCAAGACGGACAAGGAGAACGGCCGATGACCGCGACGATGGTGCGCGCCGAGGGCGTGCGCAAGCACTTCGGCCGGCTGGAGGTGCTCAAGGGCATCGACCTGAGTGTGGAACGCGGGCAGGTGTGCTGCCTGTTGGGGCCGTCCGGTTCTGGCAAGTCGACCTTCCTGCGCTGCATCAACCACCTGGAGAGGGTCGACGGCGGCAGGCTGGCCGTCGACGGAGAACTCGTCGGCTACCGCCAGCAGGGAGACCGGCTGCACGAACTGCGCGAACGGGAGGTCGCCGCGCGCCGCCGGCAGATCGGCATGGTGTTCCAGCGCTTCAACCTCTTCCCCCATATGACGGCCCTCGAGAACGTGGCCGAGGCACCCGTCCGGGTCGGCGGCACACCGAAGGCCGAGGCCCGTGAGGAGGCCCAACTGCTGCTGGAGCGGGTCGGCCTGGGCGACCGGGCCCACCACTACCCGGCCGAACTCTCCGGAGGCCAGCAGCAGCGCGTCGCCATCGCACGCGCGCTGGCGATGAAGCCGAAGCTGATGCTCTTCGACGAGCCGACGTCGGCGCTGGACCCGGAACTGGTCGGCGATGTCCTCGACGTCATGCGGCAACTCGCCGCCGACGGAATGACCATGGTCGTCGTCACCCACGAGATCGGCTTCGCCCGCGAGGTCGGCGACACGGCGGTCTTCATGGACGCCGGCGTGGTCGTCGAGGCCGGCGACCCGCGCCGCGTGCTCGTCGAACCGGAGCAGGAACGCACCCGCGCCTTCCTGTCCAAGGTCCTGTGAGTGCGCCGCCCCGGCAGCAGCTCGCCGCCGACCTGCTCGACCTGGCCCGCTCGCACACCTCCCAGTACCTCACCGATCTCAGGGAACTCGTCTCCATCGACTCCGGCTCCTACGACGCCGACGGAGTCGACCAGGTGGCCGACTGGATCCAGCGGCGCCTGCACCGGATCGGCTTCACGGTCGAGCGGGTGAGCTTCCCCGTCGACGGAGAGCGCCGGCCCGGAGACGCCCTCGTCGCCCGCCGGAAGGGCGCCCTCGACGAGGCCGAGGGCGGTCGCAGGATCCTCCTCGCCGGACACATG
Source organism: Streptomyces sp. NPDC048002 (assembly GCF_040653275.1). Taxonomy (NCBI): domain Bacteria; kingdom Bacillati; phylum Actinomycetota; class Actinomycetes; order Kitasatosporales; family Streptomycetaceae; genus Streptomyces; species Streptomyces sp. NPDC048002. The sequence goes on from NZ_JBEZNL010000005.1 coordinate 182,480, forward strand.
GACACCGTGTTCGACAAGGGAACCGCCACCGCACGCCCGTTCCGCCTGGACGGCGCCCTCGCCCACGGCCCGGGAGTGAGCGACGACAAGGGCGGCCTGCTGGCCGGCCTCACGGCGCTGGAGATCCTCCACGAGCACGGCGTGGACACCTACGACGAGCTGGTCTTCCTGGCCACCCCGGACGAGGAGATCGGGTCTCCCGCGAGCCGGGGCCTCATCGAGAGCACCGCACGCGGAGTGCACTACGGTCTCGGCCTGGAGTGCGCCCGGGAGAACGGCGATCTGGTGATCGGCCGCAAGGGCGTCGCCGACTTCCTGATCACGGTCACGGGCCGGGCCGCCCACGCCGGGATCGAACCCGAACGCGGCGCGAACGCCGCCCTGACCGCCGCGCATCTCATCGTCGACCTGCAAGCCCTGAACGGCCGTTGGAAGGACGTCACCGTCAACGTCGGGCAGGTACGCGCCGGAAGCCGCACCAACATCGTCTGCCCGGAGGCGGTGCTCGGCATCGAGGTCCGGGCGGCCACCGCCGACGACGTCCACCGCGTCCGTCGGGCCATCCAGGAAGCCGCCGACCACCCGGCCGTGGACGGCACCTCGATCACCGTCGAACAGCTCGACCTGTGCCCTCCGATGGAGGTGACAGCGGCCTCCCGGCGCATGCTGGAGCTGGCCCGCGAGGCCGCCTCGGGCGTCGGCGTGCGGCTGTCCGCCGTCACCACCGGGGGAGTGGGCGACGCCAACCTCATCGCCGGAACGGGAGTCCCGACCCTGGACGGACTCGGCCCCGTCGGCGGAGCGGACCACACCCCGCAGGAATGGCTCGACACGGCGAGCGTGCCCCAGCGCGTCGCCGTCCTCGCCGCCCTCGTCGCCGAGCTGGGCAGCACGCCGCACTGACCGACCGGTGCGCGCGGACGGCACACGACGCTGTCCGGCTCCGCCCTCGCACCCCTTCGACCGTCCTCCTATCCCTTCGACCGTTCTTGCATCCCCTCGACCGTCCTCGCATCCCTTCGACCGCCCTCTCCGGGAGACAGCATGAGCACACACTCCGGCCCCACCCGCCGCTCCGCCCTCGCCGGCGGCCTCGCTCTCACCCTGCTCGCCACCGTCCCGGCCGCCCACGCCGCGGCCGCCGACAGGACCGGCCCGTCCGGCGGCTCCCTGGTCCTCGTCGGCGGCGGCCTCAAGGAGGACAACACCCAGGTCTACGGCGAGATCATCAGACGGGCCGGAGGCAGCGCCGCCCGCATCGGAGTGATCACCGCCGCCTCCGTCCCGCAGAGCCAGGACCCGTACGCCGACGATCCCGAGCGATGCAGCAACTCGGTGTGCAACGGCGCCTACTACGCGGACCTGTTCCGGCGGCACGGCGCAGCCGCCGCCGAGTGGCTCCCGCTCGACCTCGACCATGTCGCGAACGCCGAATCCGACGCGGTCGTCGCCCAGGTCGACTCCATGACGGGCTTCTTCTTCGGCGGCGGTGATCAGTACCGCTACGTCCGGACCCTGTTGCGCGGGGAGAGACAGCGGGACTCCAAGGTCCTCGCCGCGATCCGCGCCAAGCTCGCCCAGGGCGCCGTCGTCGCGGGTTCCTCGGCGGGCGCCCAGATCGCCTCCGGCCCGCACATGGTCAGCGGCGGCGAGTCGTACGAGGCCCTGCGCGACGGCAGCGCTCCCGGCTACTTCGAGGACCCGACCCGGCTCGGCCACCTTCCCCGCGGCGGCTTCGGCTTCCTGCGCTCGGGACTCATCGACACGCACACCGGTGCCTACGGGCGTGAGGGCCGGTCCTACCGGCTCGCCGCGGACACCGGACACGACCGCGTCTACGCCCTGGAGGAGAACACAGCCGTCGTCGTCGACCACCCGGGCACGGCACGCGAGCAGCTCACCGTGCTCGGCCCGAACGGCCTGGCCGTGCTCGACCTGCGCGACGCCCGCGGCCGGGCCTCCGCCGCCGGGTGGAGCCTGCGTGACGCCCGGTACAGCTACCTCACCGACCAGGACCGCTACGACGCGCGCACCTGGCGGATCACCCCCGGCGCGGACAAGCACCGGCTGACGCCCTCCTCCGCAGCGGAGGTCCCCGCCAACACGGACGTCTTCTACTCGGCCGCCAATCCGGACGGGGTCCCGTACTCGTTCCGGGGCACTGCCCGCGCTCTGGCGGCCAGCGGAGCGCGACGCGCCGCACGAGCGACGACCTTCGAGAGCGGCCCGCGTTTCACCGTGAGCTTCGACAAGCCGCGAGGCTTCACCGCCTGGACGAGCGACGGCACCACGGCACAGACCCTGGACGGCCTGAGGGTCACGATCACACCGAGCCGGCCGTCCGGCGTCTGAGGAGTCAGAGCAGGCCCGTACGTCGGGCGACGCCCTCGGCGTCCTTCATGCGCTGGTGAGCGTCCGGGCCCAGCCGGTCCAGCACCGCGGAGATCAACGCCTCCACCAGGGCGAGGGTGGGGGTGAGGCTGTCATAGGGGGAGGCCGAGTTCACCTGGCTGATGAGGACGACATCGGCATGCGCCGAAGCGGGCGAGAGCCAGGGGTCGGTGAACGCGATGACCTTCCCGCCGCGCTCGCGGGCGAGTTCGGCGATGAGGGTCATGTCGTCCTCGTAGCGCCGGTAGTCGAAGACGACCGTGACATCGCGACGCGCCAGCTGCGTCAGGAAGGAGGTCCGCTCCACGTCGCGGTCGGGCAGGAACGACACCTGGTCGCGGATCTGCATCAGGTGCAGCCCGAGGTACTGGGCCAACAGGTGAGTGAAGCGGCCGCCCACCAGATGGATCCGCCGACGCGGGTCGGCGAGGAGTTCGGCCGCGCTCTCGAACTCGTGCGGTGACATCTCGTGGAAGGTCTGGGACAGCGCCTGCTGCACCAGGGCGAGCTGGGGGTCCGGGGAGCGGTCGCCGCCGGTGGTGGCGCCGGGTACGGGCGTCTGCGCGGCGGCCGCGGACTCGTACAGCGTGATGGGTGAGGCGTTGCGGGCGTCCAGCTCGGCCCGGAGGGCGGCCTGAAGGTCCGGGAAGCCCCGGTAGCCCAGTCTGGAGGCGCAGCGCAGGACCGTGGGGGTGGAGACCGCGGCACGCTCCGCGATGGTCGCGACCGTCTCGAAGACCGCGGCCGGATAGCCGGCCAACAGCACGCGCGCGACCTTGCGTTCGGCCGGACTGAGGTCCCCAAGTCGGTCACGGATCTCGTCGGCCAGTGTGCCACTCACGCTGCGGTCCCTCCCAAGGCGTGGAACCACGGCATGAACCGCTGAACGGTCGCGGTGCCCCGGCGACGAGGCGGTACAGATGGTGCTGGTCCCGCAGGCAAATGTACCGTCTGTTACGGCGCGCGGGCCAGCGCCCCTACGACTGGCCGGGCCGGTAGCTTCCGAAGCTCCACTCGCGCCCCTCGGGATCGAGAACCCGCGCGCGACGGCTGCCCCATCCGGTGTCTTCCGGAGGGATCACCGACTGTCCGCCCGCCGCCACGGCGCGACCGAAGAACCCGTCGACGTCCGGAGTCGCCACATACAGGCCGGCACCGGTCGTCAGCCCTTTCAACTGCGGGACGTCATACGGCGCGTCCGCACTGGCGACCATGACGACCGCCGTCCCGAGGCGCAGCTCGGCGTGGACGACCTCGCCGCCCTGGCCGTCCTGGCGGGCGGCCGTGGTGAAGCCGAGCGCCTCCAGCCAGGCGATGGCTCCGGCGGCGTCGGCGTAGCTGAGATAGGCGTGGAGTGTCACTTCCTGCGTCGTCATCGCCGGCTCCTCGCGTTTCGGCCCGAATGCTCTCGGACAAGGTTCTGCGCGGCTCCGCCGGCCGGTTGCGCGCCCACTGTTCGAAAAACTTCACATCCGCTGAAACCAGCGGAGGGTCCTCGGCGGAATGCGTTCCCACGAGATTCGAGACGTGCTCGAACGGAAGGGGAAACCGTCATGACCACTCGCGTCGCCGGTACGGCTCTGGCCGCCGCAGTCGCTGTCGTCCTGTCTGTCACCGCCGCTGCTCCGGCACTCGCCCAGCCGTCGGCCGCGGACGACGACCAGGCCACCGTCTCCGTGCTCCACGCGGTGCCGGGCCTGACCGTGGACGTCTACGCGGGCGACCAGGAACTCATCGCCGACTTCAAGCCCGGCACCCTGACCGATCCGATGAAGCTCGACGCCGGATCGTACGACATCAAGATCTTCCAGGACGGTGAGGGACCGGACGGAACGCCTGCCATCGAGAAGACTGTGGACGTACCGGCCGGCGCCAACGCCACCCTGGTCGCCCACCTCACGGCCGAGGGCGATCCCGCGCTCGACGCGTTCGTCAACGACACCTCCCAGGTGCCCGCGGGCCAGGCCCGGCTCACCGTGCGCCATGTCGCGGCGGCCCCCGCGGTCGACGTCCGTGCCGACGGCACCCCGGTCTTCAAAAACCTGGAGAACCCCAAGGAAGCCAAGGGCGAGGTGGCGGCAGGCACCGTCTCCGCCGACGTCGTCCTGGCGGGAACCGACACCGTCGCCATCGGCCCCGCCGACCTGAACCTGGCCGAGGGCACCAACACCATCGTCTACGCCTGGGGCAGCGCCGACGACGACAACCTGGCCCTGGCCACGCAGACGATCAAGGATCTGCACTCCGCGCCGGGCGGCGTCCCCGCCGGCGAGAGCGGCGCGGCGGCCGCCCACAACGAGAGCGTGCCCCTCGGCGCACTCTCGCTGGGCGCCCTCTCGGCACTGGCGGCCGGGGGACTGCTGCTGAGGCTGCGCTCCTCCGCCCGATAACGCCCGCCCGAGGCCCGGGTGTCGCCGCATCGCACGGCACCCGGGCCCGCAGAGACCCGGTGAGGGGTAGCACCGCATGGATGGACCGCCGTCACGCCGTGGCCTTCTGGCCGGGCTGTGTGTGGCCGTGGCCGGGTGTGTCGTCGCCGGCCTGCTCGCCGTGGCCTCCTGGCCGGACACCGGTGGCGCCGGTGACGACTTCGGCAGGCCCCCTGGTGCCACGGCCACGGTCCTGAACGAGCCGACGGACGCCGCCTCCGCCTCCAGGACGGCCCAGGCCGCCGACGGGACGGCGCGGCCCGAGCCGACCCGCCTCGCACTGCCCCGACTCGGCGTCAGCGCCCCGGTCGACCCGGTCGGCGTCGCCGCGGACGGACAGGTCGAGGTCCCCGAGGATCCCCAGCGGGTCGGCTGGTACCGCTTCTCTCCCGGGCCGGGCACGACCGAGGGCTCTACCGTCGTCGTCGGACACGTCGACTCCGACGGCCGGGGCCTAGGCGTCCTGATCGCACTGAACCAGGTGCGTGAGGGAGACGAGGCCGTCGTACGGCGAGCCGACGGCCGCGACGTGACGTACGAGGTCACCGCTCGCCGCACGGTCCCCAAGGACGGCCTCGCCGCGTCCGGGGCCTTCCGCAGGGACGGCCCCGCGGTGCTGACGCTGATCACATGCGCGGGCCCGTACCTTCCCGATCAGGGCGGATACCAGAACAACCTCGTCGTCACGGCCGTGGAAAGGCCGAGGTGACGGCTATGTGGGGCGGATCGGAGGTTCTTGCGGCTAGTGTGGCGGCCGTGACGTCCGCCTCCGACGACGAGCTGGCGCATGGCTTCGCCGACGGCGACGAGTCATGTCTGGCCGAGGCGTACCGGCGATGGGGTGCCTTGGTCTACACCGTGGCGGCACGCAAACTGGGAGACGCGGAGGAGGCCAAGGACGTCACGCAGCAGGTCTTCGTCGGCGCCTGGCGCGGGCGCAAGGGCTACGACGCACAGCGTGGCTCACTCAAGACGTGGATCATGGGCATTACGCACAAGAAGGTCGCCGACGCCCTCACCCGGCGCTCACGGCACCTGCGGGACGTGGAAGCGGCCACCGCCGCGTCGTCGAGCGGCCCCCAGGAGCCGCCCACGCCCACGGACGAGGTCCTGGACTTCGTCCTCCTGGAAGACGAGCTGGAGCGTCTGCCCGAGCAACAACAGACCGTACTGAGAATGGCGTTCTACGAGGACCTCACCCAAGCCCAGATCGCCGAACGCACCGGCCTGCCCCTGGGCACGGTGAAGAGCCACACACGGCGCGGACTGATGCGCATGAGGGACCGGTTGGAGGAGGTGGACGGTGGAACACACGGATGACGGCACGCTGACGCTGATGGCACTCGGAGAGGACCCGTCTCCCTCGGTCTCCCGCCACCTGCGTGAATGCGCTCGGTGCCGACGCGAACTGGACGCCCTGCGCCGGGTCGCCACAACCATGAAGGTCCCGTCCGCCGAGGACGAGGACCTGCTCGAACCCCCGGCCGACCTGTGGGAGTCGATCGCGCAGGAGCTGAGCCTGTCCGCGCCGGAGGACGAGGCGAACGGCACGCCGGGCGCACGGCCGGCAGCTGCCGGTACGCCTGGCCCACTGCCGACGGCTGCCGGTACGCCGGACGCCGCGACGGACCAGGCCGAGGTTCCCCGGGACGGTGAACTGCGGAACGGTGACCGCGCCCCGGGCAAGCGGCGCCGGGCGGCTCGCTTCTCCGTCGCCCTCGCCGCCTGCGCCGCCCTGCTCGGCGCCGCCGCCGGCTCCTCGATCACCTGGTGGATCACGCAGAACAACTCGGCCACGGCCCCGGCCGCCGAGGACGGCAACCGCCTCGACTCGCTCCAGGCGAACTCGGCCGGCTATGCCAGCCTCAGCGACGACGACGGGCAGCGGACCCTCGACATCACCGTCAAGGGCCTGCCGCAGACCGCCGGCTATTTCGAGGTCTGGCTCATGGACAGCAGCCACACCAAGCTCATCTCCATGGGCGTCCTCGGCCCCGACGGCCACGCCACCCTGCCGGTCCCCGACAATGTCGACCTGGACGAGTACTCCGAGGTCGACGTCTCCGTCCAGCCCTACAACGGCAAGCCGGACCACTCGGGCGACAGCGTCGTGCGGGGACCCTACGCCGGGTGATTCCCTCCTGATCCTGAACGCCTGCGCCTGAAGGAGGGGGATTACGGCGGGAGTCAGCTCCCGGGAGCCGGGCTCCGCCTGGTCGCGGCGGGCCGCCTAGGCGCCTTGGGCCGAGGCAATGCCGCCAGCGCGGTGTCCGCGACATTCCGTACCGTCTCCGGGGACAGGCCGGCCTTGCCCACCGCCTCGATCCCGCGCACGACTGTGAGGAGCAGTGCCGCGAGCCGTTCCGGATCTGCGGCGCTGTCGATGTCGCCGTGGCGCTGGGCGGCGCTGATCTCAACCTCCAGCAGTTTCAGCAGCGCGTTCATGGTCTCGGCCGAGCGGCCGGCGATCGTCGCATCGTGCTGGGCCAGCTCCGCCGTGCCCTTGGCCAGGAGGCATCCGCGGTGCTCGGTGTCTGCGGCGGTGTTCTCCGCCATGAGGTGCACGTAGTCGGACAGCCTGGCGAAGGCGTCCTTGTCCGGACCGCCTGCCAGTCGGCCTTCGGCCACCTCGACCACCGCGGTGCACCAGTCGCCGAAGATGCGGTGGAACAGCTTGCTCTTGTCGCCGAACGCGCCGTAGAGGCTCCCCTTGCCGAGGCCGGTCGCCTGGGCGATGTCGTCCATCCGCGTGCCCGCGTAACCGGTCGCCCAGAACTGTTCCCGGGCCCGGTCGAGGACTTGGCGTTCGTCGAATGCGCGTGGTCTGGCCATGGTGTGAGCGTACTGATTCTTGACTCGATCGTCCATTACTGGCAGCCTTCTGGACGATCCATTCCAGAACTGAAGGGGTTCGCCAATGACAGGCGTGCTGCACGAGAAGGTGGCAGTGATCACCGGCGGGACCAGCGGGATCGGGCTCGCCATCGCCCACCGCTTCATCCAGGAAGGCGCGCGGGTCTTCGTCACGGGCCGCGATGCCGAGCGCCTCGAAGTCGCCGTCAAGGAACTGGGCCCCGCGGCCACGGGAGTCAAGTCCGACGTCTCGGTCCTCGCCGACCTCGACGCGCTCTACGCCCGAGTCCGCGAGGAAGCCGGCCGCATCGACGTCCTGGTGGCCAACGCGGGAATCGTCGCGGATGCCTCCCTCGGCGCCCACACCGAAGCCAACGTCGACCTGACGCTGGCCGTGAACGTCAAGGGCCCCCTGTTCACCGTCCAGAAGGCGCTCCCGCTGCTGGCCGAGGACGCCTCCGTCCTGGTCATCGGGTCGAGCAACAGCATGCGCCCCAACGCCCAGTTGGAGATCTACAGCGCCTCGAAGGCGGCACTCAGCAACCTCGTCCACAACTGGGCCGGGCAGTCACGGGAGTGCCGGTTCCGCGTCAACGTGCTCAGCCCGGGGCCCACCCGAACTCCCGGACTGCTGGGCGCCGCAGGGCCGAACGTCGAGCAATTCGCCGAAGCCGTCGTGCCGTTGGGGCGGCTGGCCGACGCCGAGGAGATCGCCGAGGCCGCGCTCTTCCTGGCTTCCGACGCCTCATCCTTCGTCAACGGCGCCGAACTCTTCGCCGACGGCGGCTACACGCGAGCCTGAGCGCCGGCCGAGAGCGCGCATGGGCGCGATGGGTGCGATGGGTGCGCGCGTGAGGTGAGGGCCTGTCGAACGCTGGACTGCGCGCTCTCGGTGCGCGAAGTGGGGGACGACGTGGCAGGTGGCGACGGCAGCGCCGACAGCAGCGCTGACAGCAGCGCCGGTAGAGCGCGACGCGTTGACTTCGGCACAACGATGTTGTTCGGCGGGCTCTATGCTGGCGCACTCTTTCTCGTGGTGACCGGCTTTACGGTGGAGCCGAGCGGCTGCGGCGGGCGTTTCCAGGCTTCGTGCGCCGGTGAGACGTACTGGCGCCTCGGCATCGGCTTCGGTCTCCTGCTGGTGGTGGCGCCTGGCCTGCACAGGGTCGTGCCGAGCGTTCGAGCAGGGTGTCGGCCGTGTGACTGGTGTGGTCGCCCTGCTGGTGGGTGAACTCGCCGGTGTCGCTCTGACGGTGATGGTGTCCGGCTTGGCGGGTCGAGCCGTGGACGGCCGCGCGGACCGAGGACCGGATGTGGCGGGGCCCGGCCTGCTGCGGCTCCGATCTGGCCCTCTTCCGGTGAAGCCTTGGCGCCTGAGGCGGCGAACCCGGTGGGCACGGTTGCCTGACGGCCCGCCCCGGCCCTAGTGTGAATGCGCTTTCATCACGCGTCCGAGGATCTCTCGGCGCAGGAGTGACCAGCAGGAACGGGGAATCGATCATGAAGGGCGCCGCATCGTGAACGCCGCACCCACGGTGTACGACGTCGCCGACCGCTCCGGCGTCTCCATCGCGACGGTGTCCCGGGTGTACCGCAACCCGGACTCCGTACGGGCCGCCACCAGGGAGCGGGTCCTCACCGCGGCCCGTGAACTCGGGTACGTCCCCAGCGGCAACGCCCGTGCCCTGGCCAGCCGTTCCACCGACGTACTCGGCCTGTGCTTCCCCGACTACGCGGATCCCGACACCGCGGACATCGAGGACGACGACGCGGCGATGCTCTACTCCGACCAGATCATCCGGGGTATGGAACGCGCCGCCCGCCGCCACGGCTACGCCCTTCTGATCGCGGCCTCGCTGGCGGGCGGCCCCGAGAGCCTCGTCGCCAAGGTCGCCGGCCGCGTCGACGGCTTCGCGGTGCTCGCGCGGACCGTGCCGACCGAGGAACTGGAAGTGATCTCGCGACGCCTGCCGGTCGTCATGCTGGCCGGACCGCGCGCCGATCCCTCCCTCGACCACCTCGATCACGTGGAGGTCGCGAACGAGGACGGCCAGTACGAGCTGACCCGGCATCTCCTGCACGACCACGGACTGCGCTGCCTCGCCTACGTCGGCGTCGACGAGACGTCGCCGGACGTGGAGGCGCGTTTCCGCGGGTTCCGGCGGGCCTGTGCCGAGGCGGGCGTCGACACCGGAGCGGAACCGGCGCTGCGCATGCCGATGATGACGCGGGCGGAGGGCGCCCGCGCCGCGGACCTCCTGCGGGAGCGGGACGGTGAGCGATTCGACGCCTTCGTCTTCGCCAACGACCAGATGGCCGTGGGCGCGCTCCAGGCCCTGGAGCGACGCGGTGTGGCGGTCCCGGACGAGGTGGCGGTCACCGGCTTCGACGGCATCCCGCTCAGCCGGATCGTGCGTCCCTCACTGACGACCGTGCGCCAGCCGATGGTCCGGCTCGGCGAGCAGGCCGCCGAACTGCTGATCGCGCGCCTGCGCGGGGAGAGCGGTCAGGACCCGGTGTCGCTGATGCTCCCGGTGAGCCTGGCCCGCCGGGCGAGCTGCGGGTGCCCGGACACGGGCCCCGGCACCCTCGGCGCGCTCTGACGGGATCGGGTGGGCACCCCCTCCCCGACGGCAGGTCGGCCCAGGGCCGGCTCCCACCCTTGAGCGGAGGAGCCCCGCCCGCCAACCCAAGGCGGGCGGTCGGCCGCATTGGCGGGCCTCAAGGCATCCCGCTCAGCGCCCCATCCACCGTCCGAAGAACTCCGCCGTGGCGACGCCGAGCCGCCGTCGCTCCGCTGCCTCATTGGCGTAGGCGTAGTGCCCTGCCTCCAGCACTTCCAGCTGACGGGGCCCGCCCAGCGCCCCGTGGATCGCGAACTGGCCCGGCGGGGGTACAGCGGGGTCGAACAGGGCGCACGCCGTCAGGACCGGTACCCGTACGCGCGTGGCGGCGGTCGCCGCGTCGAAGTAGGCCAGCACCTCGACCGCTTCTGGATGGGTGCGGACATGGGTGCGCACCGCCTCGCCGCTGCCGGTGCAGGGGAGCGCCAGGCGCAGGGGGTGGTTGCCGAACGTGGGGAATGTCAGCCGTGCGGCTGCGAACCGGTCGTCCCAGGGCAGGGCCAGGGCCCCGATCCCGCCGCCGAAGCTCTCGCCGAGCAGGCCGAGCCGGCCGTCGAGTGAGGGCACCAGTTCCAGCAGGGCGGCCGCAGCGCCCCACAAGCCCGCGACGCAGTCGCCGAGGACGTAGTTGTCTCGGGAGCCGATGCCGTGCAGGACGTGCTCGTCGGGTGTGGAGGGGATGTCCGGGCGCAGGCCGAGGGCGGGGAGTCCGGGAGCCAGGGGGAGGATCGCCGCCGAGCCGGGCAGCGGCAGCGGCAGTTGTGTGCCGGTGTCCGTCCGTCCCCCGTAGCCGTGTCCGATCACGAAGCCGTGGCGTGCGATCCCGGCGATGGGTAGCGCGAGCAAAGCGGAGCAGCGGCCACCGGGAGTGTCGTAGGAGAGCTCCTGAATCCGGTAGCCGTCGCGGTCCTCGACGAGTCGGCCGAGGCGCGGGTGCGGGGGTACCTGGTCGGCGGCTTCCTTTCGGGCCCGCCAGAAGGCGTCGAAGTCGGCCGGGGCTGCAGGAGCGGCGATGCGTAGCAGGTCGTCGAGGGTGTGACCGTGGGTGGGATCGAACGCGAAGGGGTGGGTAGGCGCCGGCATGCGGTGACTGTAGCCAGTGGCGCGTGCCGTGCTGCCCGAGGGGCTCGCGGGCGGGGTGATTGGCGGCGTCGGTCACAGATGCTTTCGCTATGCATTGATCCGTTTTACGTTGCTGTCGCATCGGTCGGGAACGTGCGGCCTGGTTCGGTCGGTGTCGTGCGGAGCGCCCGCCGGGTGTCGTACGGATCGTCCGCCGGGTGTCGTGCTCGTTACAGGAGTGTGACCAAGACCCCCCTTGCCAGGCTCGGAATCGCTGCAAGAGAGTGATGTATGCGCTTACAGGTAGCGCATACATCGCCATCAGAGCTCAAGGAGGAGCCCTCCATGAACCGCGCCGCCGCAACCGGGTCGCTGGCCCTCGCCCTGGCCTCCGCGCTCACCCTCACCGCTTGTGGCGGCTCGGGTGGCGCGGACGTGGCCGCCGACGCCAAGCAGACCCTGACCGTCTGGGCCATGGGCACGGAGGGCGAGAAGCTCGGCGACCTCGCCGAGGAATACGAGAAGAAGAACTCCAACATCACCGTCAAGGTCACCCCGATCGGCTGGGACGTCGCCCACCAGAAACTGGTCGCCGCGGCCGCCGCGGGCAAGCTCCCCGACGTCGTCCAGATGGGCGGCAGCTACCTCGGCGAGTTCGCCGACATGGGCGTCCTCGAACCGGTCGACACCAAGACCTTCAAGGAGAACAACTTCTTCCCCGCCGCCTGGCAGCAGGCCACCTACGACGGCACCACCTACGGCGTCCCCTGGTACGTGGACACCCGCGTCCTCTTCTACCGCACGGACCTCGCCGACAAGGCCGACATCAAGAAGGCCCCCGCGACCATGGCGGAACTCCAGGCCGCGGCCGCCGCCTACCAGAAGAAGGCCGGCGCCAAGTGGGGCCTGTCCATACAGCCCCGCGGCCTGGACACCGTCCAGAGCTTCTACCAGTTCCTCTACTCCGCCGGCGGCGCCATCCTCGACGACGACGGCAAGGCGGTAGTCAACTCCGACGCCGCCGTCAAGGCGCTGGAGAACTACGGCAGCTACTTCAGCAAGGGCATCAGCGACAAGGGCGTCCAGCCCGGCTACGACGTCACCAAGGACTTCAACACCGGCGACGTCGCCATGTTCTTCGGCGGCCCCTGGATGACCGGCCTCCTCGACGAGAACTACCCCGACCTCAAGGGCAAGTGGGCCGTCGCCCCCGTCCCCGCCGACAAGACCTCCGGCTCCATGGCGGGCGGCTCCAGCCTCGCCATCTCCGCCGACAGCGACCACAAGGCCGCGGCCAAGGAATTCGTCGCCTCCCTCACCGACACCGCCGGACAGACGGACTGGTTCGACCGCACCAACGACCTGCCCGCCAACACCGCCGCCTGGGACTCCGGCGAACTCGCCACCGACCCCACCCTCCAGATCTGGCGCAAGCAGATGGAGTCGGCCCAGAGCACCCCCTCCCAGCCCAAGCTCACCGAGATCACCTCCAAGGTCGACACCGCCATCGAGTCGGTCACCCAGGGCAAGTCCAGCGCCAAGGACGCCCTCGACAAGGCCCAGTCCGAGATCGAAAGCCTCGTCCAGTAAGAGAGCGTCCCCCTCATGTCCCTCACCACAGGACCGGCCGCGCCCCACGCGGCCGTCGACAAGAGCCCCGGGCCCGGCCAAGGCCCCCGGGCCCGCCGCGGGAAGCGCTCCCTGAGCCGGCACAACCTCACCGGATGGCTGTTCTCCACCCCCTTCCTGGTGCTGTTCGGGCTCTTCATGCTCTTCCCGATCGTCGCCACGCTCCTGATGAGCTTCACCGACTTCGGCGCCCGCAACGTCACCCGGCCCCTGGAGGCGAACTTCGTCGGCCTGGACAACTACACCCAGCTGTTCCAGGACGACAAGTTCCTCAAGTCCCTTTTCAACACCGCCTATTTTGTCGTCGTCGGCGTCCCCGCCACCATCGTGCTCGGGCTCCTCGCGGCGATCCTGCTCAACAACGGCATCGACCGGGCCCGCACCCTCTTCCGCATCGGCTTCTACGCACCGGTCGTCACGACCATCGTCGCCGTAGCCATCGTCTGGCGGTTCGTCCTCGACCCCTCCGACGGCCTCATCGCCTCCCTCGCCACCGAGATGGGCTGGAAGGCACCGGACTTCCTCGGCTCCGAGACCTGGGCCATGCCCTCCCTGATCGCCATGGCCGTCTGGCGCAACCTCGGCACCGTCATGGTGCTGTGCATCGCCGGCCTCCAGGCCATCCCCGTCGAGGTACGCGAAGCCGCCCGCCTCGACGGCGCCGGAGCCTGGCAGGAACTGCGCCGCATCACCGTCCCGCTGCTGCGGCCCACCCTGCTGTACGCCACCGTCATCACCACCATCGGCTACCTCAACGTCTTCGAGGAACCCTTTGTGATGACCCAGGGCGGCCCCTCCGACTCCACCCTCACCGTCTCCCTCAACATGTACCGCGAGGGCTTCAACTTCTTCCACATGGGCTACGCCAGCGCCATGGCGTACGTCCTGTTCGTCGTGATCATGGGCATCACGGTGCTCCAGCTCCGACTGCTGAAGGACAACACGCGTTGACCGCCGAGACAGCCGTCAAGGCACACCGCCCGCGCCGCACCGGATGGCTGCGCAAGCCGCTCCTCTACACCGTCGCCTCGGCGGGACTGCTGGTGATGGCCGCCCCGTTCCTGTGGATGGCCCTCTCCGCGTTCAAGACCCGCGAGGACCTCACGGCGAACCCGCCCGTGTGGATCCCCACCGACTGGACGCTGGACAACTTCACCGCGCTCCTCGACCAGCTCGACATGCCGAGGTACTTCCTCAACTCGCTGATCGTGGCCGTCCTGGTGACCGTCTGCAACCTGCTCTTCTGCTCGATGGTCGGCTACGCGCTGGCCAAGCTCGACTTCACCGGCCGCTCCAAGGTCTTCGGCATCGTCCTGACCGCCCTGATGGTCCCCGGCAACCTGATGATCCTGCCCCTGTACGTGCTGATGAACGGTATGGGCCTGATCGACACCTACGCCGGACTCGTCCTGCCCTTCGCGGCAGGCGCCTTCGGGGTGTTCCTCATGCGGCAGTTCATGCTCCAGGTCCCCGACGAACTCCTCGAAGCGGCCCGACTCGACGGCGCGGGGGAGTGGTACATCTTCTGGCGGATCGTGATGCCCCTGGTAAAGCCCGCCCTCGCCACGCTGACGATCTTCACGTTCCTCGGTTCCTGGAACAACTTCATCTGGCCCCTGATCGCCACCAACGACCCCGACAAGTACACCCTGCCGGTGGCGCTGGCGACCTTCGCCAACGACCCGAACCGCACGGTGGCCGGCGGCAACGGCATGCTGATGGCCGGGTCACTTCTGGTCGTCCTGCCGGTCCTGCTCGTCTTCGCGGTCCTGCAACGCCACTTCACCCAGGGCATCGCCACCGCCGGTCTCAAGTAGACCCACCCCCCTCTCCCGCGGCCCGCCACCTTCGGCCACGGGGCGGCCCGCCATGCCCTCACCCACCCCCTTGCCATGCCCCCACCCACCCCCCTCGCACGGAAAGACATTGCCCACCATGACGCACAGCACCACCCCCTTCCCCGACGGCTTCCTGTGGGGCGCCTCCACCGCCGGTCACCAGATCGAGGGCAACAACGTCAACAGCGACTGGTGGCGCAAGGAGCACGACCCGGGGGCCCGTATCGAGGAACCCAGCCTCGACGCCTGCGACAGCTACCACCGCTGGGACGAGGACATGGACCTCCTCGCCGAACTCGGCTTCACCGACTACCGCTTCGGCATCGAGTGGTCCCGCATCGAACCCGTCCCCGGCGTCTTCTCCCGCGCCGAGATCGCCCATTACCGCCGCATGGTCGACGGAGCCCTCGCCCGCGGCCTGCGCCCGATGGTCACCCTGCACCACTTCACCGTCCCGCAGTGGTTCGAGGACCTCGGCGGCTGGACCGCCGAAGGCGCCGTCGACCACTTCGTCCGGTACGTCGAGGCCTGCGCCCCGATCATCGCCGACGGCGTCCCGTACGTGTGCACCATCAACGAGCCCAACATGATCGCCGTCATGGCCGGCCTCGCCAAGACCGGCAACCAGGGCTTCCCGCCCGCCGGCCTGCCCACCCCCGACGAGG
This sequence comes from Streptomyces sp. NPDC048002, assembly GCF_040653275.1. Classification (NCBI taxonomy): domain Bacteria; kingdom Bacillati; phylum Actinomycetota; class Actinomycetes; order Kitasatosporales; family Streptomycetaceae; genus Streptomyces; species Streptomyces sp. NPDC048002. Next base: position 197,971 of record NZ_JBEZNL010000005.1, read on the forward strand.
AGACCACCCACGCGATCATCGCCGCGCACCAGGCGGCCGTGAAGAGCCTGCGTGGCCGGCACCCCGACATCAAGGTCGGCTGGACCATCGCCAACCAGGTCTACCAGGCCCTCCCCGGCGCCGAGCAGGTCACCGCCGACTACCGCCACCCGCGCGAGGACGTCTTCATCGAGGCCGCCCGCGGCGACGACTGGATCGGCGTCCAGTCCTACACCCGCACCAAGATCGGCACCGACGGCCCGATCCCCGCCCCCGAGGACGCCGAACGCACCCTCACCCAGTGGGAGTACTATCCGACCGCGGTCGGCCACGCCCTGCGCCACACCGCCGACGTCATCGGCTCCGACACCCCGCTCATCGTCACCGAGAACGGCATCGCCACCGGCGACGACACCCGCCGCGTCGACTACTACACCGGCGCCCTCGACGCCGTCGCCGCCTGCCTCGACGACGGCCTCAACATCCAGGGCTACCTTGCTTGGAGCGCCCTGGACAACTACGAGTGGGGCTCCTACCGCCCCACCTTCGGCCTCATCTCCGTCGACCCCGTCACCTTCGAGCGCACTGCCAAGCCGTCCGCTAAGTGGCTCGGTGCGCTCGGCCGTGAGCGCACCCTGCCCCGCGTGACCGGCTGACCCCACCAAGCGGGCGAGGGCCGGCCGGCTCCTGACACCGGCCGGCCCCCGCCGTAACCCCGCCAACGGCGCTCCGCCGCCCCGCCGCCCACCGAGCCCAAGCGGCCCCACGACCTCCGGCACCACACCGCATCACGGCACACGCACACCCGTCTGCCGAACAGCACCACGGCACACGGACCCCGTCCGCCCACCCGAGGGAGCCCAGATCCGATGAACCGCCGAACCTTCCTGACCGCCGCGACCGCGGCCACCGTCACCTGCGCGACCCCGTACGCCGCCCAGGCCGCCGGCCCGGCGCTCGGCGTGGACGCCGAAGACCGCCTGCTGCGACGGTGGTTCACCGCGACCTACCGCTCCATGGAGGCCATGACCACCGAACTCGGCCTCGCCGCCGACAAGATCGACGTCAGCGGCAGTGGCACCCCCGCGCCCTCCGCGCAGACCTCCCCGACCAACATCGGCTGCGGCCTGTGGTCCACCGTCGCCGCCGCCGGACTCGGCGTGATCTCCGCGACGACCATGCACGACCGCCTCGACCGGGCGCTCAGCGCCGTCGAACGGCTGGAGCGGGCCCATGGGTTCTGGTTCAACTGGTACGACGCCCACGACGGCTCCCTGCTGACGACCTGGCCCGAGACGGGCGACACGATCCGCCCCTTCCTGTCCACCGTCGACAACGCCTGGCTGGTGACCGGACTGCGGATCGCCGCCCACGCCGATCCGCGGCTGCGCCCCCGGGTCGCCGCACTCCTCGCGGACGCCGACTGGTCGTACTACTACACCCCGTACGACCCCGCGGACCCGGTCGCCGGTCCCGGCCAACTCCGGGGCGGCTACTGGCCCGACAAGCCGGGCAAGGGCGAGCCCACGGGACACCACTACGGAGCCCTCAACACCGAACCTCGCATGGCGAGTTACCTGGGTATCGCGGACGGCTCGCTGCCCGGGGACCACTACTGGCACCTGTTCCGCACCCTGCTGCCCGGCGCGGGCCAGGAACAGGAACCCGGAGGCGAGTACACCGAGATCGACGGCGTACGGGTCTGGGAGGGCCACTACTCCTACCGCGGGCGCGACTTGGTGCCCACCTGGGGCGGCTCCATGTTCGAGGCGCTCATGGTCCCGCTGTTCGTGCCCGAGCCGGAATGGTCACCTGGCTCCTGGGGCGTCACCCACCGCCGTTTCGTCCGCAGCCAGATCGAACACGGCCTGGACGAGGCGGGATACGGCTACTGGGGCTTCTCCCCGGCCTCGATCCCCGAGGGCGGCTACCGCGAGTACGGAGTCGACGCCATCGGTATGCAGGAGGACGGCTACCACTCGCTCGGCGTGGTCACCCCGCACGCCTCCTTCCTCGCCCTCACGCAGGCCCCGACCGAGGCCATCAGCAACCTCCGTGGCCTGGACCGCGCCTTCGGCTGCTACGACGACCGCTACGGATTCCGCGACTCGATCGACGTGACCACCGGCCGTGTCAGCGACTTCGTACTGGCCCTCGACCAGGGCATGATCACCGCCGCCCTGGCCCAGCGCCTGAAGCCGGGCCTGCTCCAGACCCCCTTCCGAACCGGTGGATTCACCAGCCGCGTCAGGCCGCTGCTGCACAAGGAGAGGTTCTCGATCTGACGCGAGGGCCGCTCCGAGGGCAGAGTCCTAGGGGCGGCTTGCCCGCCAATGGAAGAGAGCGGCCAGGAGGACGAACGTGGTGAGGGGCGCGTAGACGAAGTACATCTGGACCGGTGGTACCGCCGCCGAGGTGAACGCGCGCACCAACCACGTCAGGAAGGTGCACATGAGGGTGACCAAGGTACCGGCGGCGGCCCGCTCCCACGCCTTGCGGTGCGCGGCCCGCTTCCGGACGAGCGCCTCGACGTCCGGCAGGGGTTCGAAGGGCGCCGCGCGTTGCTGCCCCGCAACCTCCCGCAGCTCGGCGACCTCGGCCAGTAGGTCGGCGAGCAGGCGGTCGTCGAGGGAGGGCAGGACGAAGCGGCGCCCGGCGGTGTCGTAGAGATGAGCGATGAACTTCCGTCCCTGCGCGGCGCTTCCCCGAGGCATGGACTCGGCGCGGATGTCGTAGATGTCGGGCCAGGCCCAGCGCCGCTCCAGGACTGCCCCACGTACGCGGATGCCGTCGACGGCGACCCGCGTGCCCGAGCGCCGCGAGTGCAGGAACATCTGGCAGAACACCGCCACGGTGAGCACCATGAGCCCCATCCGTCCCCACAGCGGGGTGGTGTCCGTGCTCTGGGTCAGTTGAAACAGGTTGTTCAGGAGTGTGCAGCCCGCAGCGAAAGAGATCAGTCCCGGCACACTTCGAGGCTGGTGATACTCCCTGATGATGTCCCCGCCCATGATCCCTCCCTGCTGTCGGGGTGATCGTAGGGCGGGAACCTGTGGGGAGCCGTCACAGCCTGCGGTGCGGGGTAACGCCTGGCGGGAAGGCGTGCATCCCGGCGGTGGTGGCGGAGTCTTCCAGCGCCGGCAACGCTTATGCGTTGGGCGGTGTCGGGGCTCGGTCCGTGGAGTCGTCTTCGTGGTGGGCGCCGCGAGCGAGGGGGAGGGGCAGCGGGTCGGTGTCGTCGGCGGGGGTGATGCCGTGTCCCGGAGTCAGCACCAGTAGTTCGTCCTGGGCCGTCCAGACCCGTCGCTCGCACTGTCCGGGACACAGACGGATCTGTTCCGCAGAGGGGCCCGCGCAGGGATCGTGGGTCCGGTAGCCGATCGCGGCCTCTCCCCGCGAGAGCGCGGCCGCTGTGAGTGTCGCGAAGGACGCTTCGAGGCCGGGGCGGACGTAGTCGGTGGCGGGGCGGAGGGCCAGGGCTCCGCCGCGTGCGGTGAAGATCTCCTCGAACACGGCGATGAGCGAGGGGTTGTGGGACATCTGGGTCATCAGCAGGGCGGTCAGTTCACCGCGGACGACGACATCCGACGTGGGGCCGAGAGACGCCAGGAGCCGGCTGCGGTGGTCGTGCAACTCGGCCACCACGTGGATACGTCGGCCTGTCTCCTCCTCGTGTGCCTTGAGCATCAGCAGGGTCAGCAGGGTTTTGTCGTCAGGTTGTGCGGGGGCGGGTGGGTTCTCGTCCCGCAGGACGATGACGCTGTCGTAGCCGGAGGGGTCCAGGGCGCGGAGGGTGGGGAAGTGGGTGTGGTCGCCGGTGCGGTGACGGACGCGGAGCCGGCTTGTGCTGTCGAAGCGTTGTGGGTGTGGGACCGCCTCGGGCGGGGCCGCGTCCGGGTCCGTGACGACATCGAGGACGGAGCCTGGTGGGGAGGTCCGGCGCAGGATGTCGAGGACGAACGGTGCCCTGCGATTCCAGCCCAGCATGAGGGTTCGTACGGGGCCGTCGGTTCGTTCGCCGGCGGGTGCGAGGGCTCGCGCGTCGATGTGTCCACGGCAGTAGGCGACGGTCGGCTGGTCGTCGTGGGCGACCAGCACCAGTCGGTCGCCGGGACGGAGCACGGTGTCCCGGGGTGGGGTGAGGTGAGGCGTGCCGTCGGCGCGCAGGATCCCGACCACGCAGGCGTCCTCGAAGGACAGGGCCAACTGCTCGTACGGCCGGTCCACTTGACCGGGGACGTGGAGGGTGTGGAACTCCGCTCCGGAGAAGTCGAGGAGGTCGCGCAGCGCGGCCGGCAGGCCGGGCTGACGTGCCGATTGCACGAGTAGCCGGGCCGTGGTCCGGTCGGCCTCAAGGAGGGTGCCCCGGGGTCTGGCCGCGAGGCGCGCGGCGGGCAGGTGATGGCCGTCGCGCACGGTTGCCACCAGCCGGGGCCCTGGCTGCGTACCCAGCAGGGCGCGCAGTGCCAGGAGGGTACGGATCACTCGCGCGTCGGCGTCGGCGCCGTCGGAGGGAAGGATCAGTACCGACCGTGCCGTGCCCGGAGTGACCAGTGCGAGTGCGTCCGGGTCGGTCGGGGCACCGGTGCGGCACACCAGCCGGGAGGCGTCCGCGATGCCGAGCGCGGTCGTGAGTTCGGTGTGCATGTCGGCCGAGTCCCGCTCCGCGAGCACGGTGACCACGTGGCGGCCGCGCCCGGACTGGGCCGCGAACAGCTCGGCCACGACGGTGAAGACCTGTTCGGACCAGCCGAGCACGACGGTGTGGTCGTGTTCCAGGACGGTGGAGCGGCCCCGGCGCAGCTCCGCCAGCCGGTCGCCCAGGCCCGTGGTGATGACCCCGATGACTGTCGACACGCACAACAGGGCGATCAGGCCGAGTACCGCGGCGAGCAGCATCCGTAGCGGGGCCCCTGTCACTCCGCTCAACCGCAGAGTCTCGGCACTCGTGCGCCATACGGCGGTGAGGCGGCCCGTCAGTGAGCTGGGCGCCTGTGGGTCCGTCCACACCATGAGGGCGCTCACCGGGACGACGAGGGTCAGACAGCCCAGGGCGAGCCAGCCGAGCAGGGCCGCGGTGCTGCGGGCCAGCGTCCTGTCGAAGAGGTACCGCGCCCGGTCCCGTAAGTGAGGCGTTTCCTGACGCCGTCCCGCATCCGCCACCTGTCCTCCTCACACGGAGTTCGGAGTCGAAGCGTGCAGAATCCGGCACCGGCGACACGCCGTCCCACCGGGACATTCATCCTTTCGAGCTGCGAGGAGGGGGCGAAACACTGCCAGGAGTGGCGTCGACGGAGACGGTCCCTCTCGGTCAGTAGCCGAAGCTCGTCGTGTAGGCGCACTCGGTGTAGATGTAGCCCGATTCCAGCTTGGCGGTGTCCGAGGCCGGGGTGTTGCCGATGCCGTCCTGGGACTTGTGGACGAAGTAGGTCGTGCCGGCGGGCAGTTGGATGGTCTTCTGCGGGTAGTTCTTGCTGGTGTCGCTGCACGGTTTGGTGTTGAAGCCGAGGGAGCTGCCCAGCGCGGAGTAGGTGGAGCAGCTGCCGCACGCCTTGAGGGTGAAGCTTCCGGTCACCGGGCCGGTGTAGAGGACGGTGATGTTGTCGGGGCTGTCGTTCTTGACCGTGACGGTGATGCTGCCGCCGGATCGGGTGGTCGGCAGTCGTTTGCCGGCCGCGGGTACCGTCTGGGCGACCTCCGCGGCGATGGCCACCTTCCGTGCGAGGCTCTTCTTCGAACTGCTGGGGTTGTCCTTGATGAACGTGTTCATGGTGGTGACGGCCTCGCTGAAGCTGCCGTCCTTGTACTGGTCGACACCGCAGTCGTACGTCCCCGATGCGGCGTTTCGGTGCGCCCGGTCGGCGGCCTGGTCGAGCGTGTCGGTGAGTCCGGCCTCTTCCCCCGATACGCCGCGAATCTGGGTGGACAGGGAGTCCAGGCGTTCGACGGCCGCGCAGGGGTCACTGCCGTCCACGGCCTTGACGGCGTCGCTGACCTCCGCGTCGATCGCGGACCCCACCTTCTGGGCCTGCTCGGACCTGGGGAACGTCGTCAGCAGCTCGTCCCACTGTGTGGTCCAGGAGGAGCTGTCGGCGCTCATTGATTCGGCCCCGCACTCGTAGAGCGAGGTGGCCAGCCGGTCGTCCGGCCAGGTGGACAGGGTGCCGAGCGTCTTCTCGTCCATGGTGCGCGGCACCGTGCGCAGGTACTTCAGCGGCGCCACGGCCTGGCAGTACTGCTCCGCCGTGTACGCGGCGGAGACGGTGGTGTAGTAGGTCCGGAGGCGCTCCGGCACCTGGGCGGCGGCCCGCGACGACGGGTGGTCCGTAGTCAGGCCGTCGTAGATGGCAAGGGCTTTGCGGAAGTCGGGTTCCGCCGCCTCGAAGTCCATCGTCCCGTTCTCCTTGACCAGTTCGTCCGCCTCGGCGAGCCGGTCCAGGAGCATCTGCTGGGTGGCCTCGTCCCGTGCCTGGTCGTACCAGACGTATCCGCCCGCGGGCACGGCCAGCAGGACGACGCTGAGTACCGCCGCGACCAGTGCGCTCGGCAGCCAGGCGAGGCGCGTTCGCAGGCCCAGCCACGCGCCGTGCGCGGCTGCCGCCACCAGCAGGATCAGGTACAGGACGAGCAGTGCGCCCGGAATCCCGTTGGGATCTGCGGGCAGTGCCACCACCAGCAGGATCCCGGTGGCGATCAGGCACGCGAGCGTCAACCCCCAGCGGCGCAGGACGGCGTAGCCCAGCCCCAGGCCGCTGAGGTTCAAGAACCCCACGGCGAAGGCTCGCCACGGGTCCGCCGGAGCGGGTGGTGGTGCGCTCGGCATGGGCGGTGCAACGAAGTCAGGACGCGGGTTCTGGTCCCAGGACATGACGGCTCCCCCAGTCAATCACGCCTGAATTTCCCCTAGTTGACAGTGTACGGCCAGTGCGGTGAGTTCGACAGAGGGTGAACCGAGTGGGTGTGGTCTGACGGGGCTGCCCCACTACCTGGAAAGGGCATGCCGGATCCAGGTCACTGCCCAGTCCACCGGCACCCCTCTCACCCTCCCGCCCGCCGAGGTGTGCGAACCCACGGCCCGCCAACTCAACGGCGAGGAGCACGGATCAGACCTCCAGGGCGACCAGGCGTACGACCTGGCCTGGCAGGCCATGCTCAGCCTCGTACAGCGGGATCGCCCCCGACTACGCTGACTGATTCCCCTGTGTCCGGTGCCCGCGCTATCGGTGCGGGCACCGTGCGTGGTTCCGCCGTCATCGCGCGCAGCACCTCCCCGTGGAAGCGGCGCCGGTCAGTGCGCCGACGTCACCAGCAGCAGTGAGGTCCCCGCGCAGGGCAGCAGCGCAAGTCCGTTGTGGACGGCCGGAGTCGGCGGCTGCACCGCCGCGGGCGGAGTGGAGTCGAACCCCTTGGTGAGAGAGCCGACGAGGTGGTGCGGGTCGGTCGAAGCCGTCACGCGGCCGCGTGAGTTGACCACTCTGGCCGGTACGGGAAGGCGCCGCAGGAAGGGTGCGGTGGCTGCTTCGAAGTGCCGCAGGTACACGTCCGCCGCGGCGACTCCGGCGAAGCGGCCGTCGAGGGAGACGGGCAGGGAGAGGGTGAGGCTGTACTCGTCGGAGCAGAGGTAGTCGACGTACGGGCCGGCGACGATGCGGCGGCCGGTGTCGCGGGGGCGGGCGTACCAGTCCCAGTGCGTGTAGTCGGCGAAGGGGGAGTGGGAGCCGTCGAGGACGAGTGGCGTGACCCGTCCGGTCGCGTCGATCTGCCACCACTCCAGCCAGCCGGTGGTGTCGGTCAGGAGGTCGGTGGCGGCGACGAAGCCCAGGCCGGAGACGAGTTCGTGGCGGTGCAGGCGGCTGTGCAGGTCGGGTCGGAGCGCGGCGAGGTCCGCGGAGTTCGGGCGGCGCCCCTCTGCCGACACTGCGGCGAGGAGGGCCTCGCAGGCCGCCGCGGTCTCCGTGACCGTGGCGAAGACGGCTTCGACGACATCCCGTACGGCGTGCGAGACCTCCGCGAGAAGTGCCACGTCGACCAGGTCTGGTGGCGTGGTGCGAAGACCGCCGGCCATGGGGAGCCTCCTTCGAGCGGAGCCTCGTCACTCCGGCAGCGAGTGGAGGCGGAGCTGCACAAGGTGCGCCACGGAGGTCCGCGCGCACTCTTCCATGGCGGACCTCGCCTGATCGCCCGCCCCATCCTGCAGGGCGGAGATTACACCGCTGTGACGGAGACGCACCTGTTCGGCGTAGGAGTCGTCGGCGAGCACCAGGCACATCAGCGCGCCGGCCTCGGCCTGGAGGGAGATCGCCGTGCGGGTCAGGCGTGCCGACTGGGACGCCGCGGCGACCTCGACGTGGAACCGGCCGTAGATCCTGGCGCGTTCGGCCGGTTCCCGAGCGTGGGCGAGGTCGGTCACCGAACGCCGTAGGGGAGTGAGGTCGCCGGGCTCGGTGCGCTGGGCGGCCAGTGCGGCCGCGGCTCCGGAGACGGCGGCCCAGTGGTCCCCGAGGTCGCGCAGTTCCTCCGTGCTCCAGTCCGCCAACTGCGCGTTGAGACGTTCGTCGGCGGGAGCGTCGGGGAGGGTCACGAAGCTGCCGCCGCCCCGGCCGCGCCTCGTGGTCACCAGACCGCGGTTCCTGAGGGTGACCAGCGCTTCCCGCAAGGTCACGGTGGAGACGCCCAGCAGGGAGGCCAGTTCGAGCTCCCCGGGCAGTTGTTCGCCGTCTTCGAGCAGTCCGAGTTCGATGGCGTTGCCCAGACGGCGGACGACCACGTCCACGCGTCCCTCGGAGTCGACGGGCACGAAAACGGCCCGGCGTGCTCCGCTCGCTTCCTGTCGCACAGCCTCCACCCCTACTGCTTGATCGAGTCTTTACCTTAGCCGGGTCTTGAGATTTGAACTATGACTTCATATCTTTCGGTTCAACGCGAGACCGCTCAGAAAGGTTCCTCATGGGAGGCAACTCCGTCCGGACCGCCATCCGGCTGCAGGACGTGCGCAAGTCCTTCGGCCGGACCGAGGCCGTCTCCGGAGTCGACCTGGAGATCCGGGACGGGGAGTTCTTCTCCATGCTCGGCCCCTCCGGCTCCGGCAAGACCACGGTCCTGCGCATGATCGCCGGGTTCGAGGCCCCCACCGGCGGCGCCATCGAACTCGCCGGCCAGGACGTCACCCGTCTGGCCCCCTTCGAGCGGGACGTCCACACCGTCTTCCAGGACTACGCCCTGTTCCCGCACATGACGCTGGAGCAGAACGTCGCCTACCCGCTCAAGATCCGCAAAGTCCCCAAGGCGGAACGGCTCGCGCGTGCCCACAAGGCCCTCGCCGAGGTCCGACTCGAAGGCTACGGCGACCGGCGCCCCGCCCAGCTCTCCGGCGGCCAGCGTCAGCGCGTCGCCCTCGCCCGCGCCCTCGTCGGCCGCCCCCGCGTCCTGCTGCTCGACGAACCCCTCGGCGCCCTCGACCTCAAACTGCGCGAACAGATGCAGGTCGAACTCAAGGCGCTCCAGCGCGAGGTCGGCATCACCTTCGTGTTCGTCACCCACGACCAGGAGGAGGCCCTGACGATGAGCGACCGCATCGCCGTCTTCAACCAGGGCCGCATCGAACAGGTCGGCACCCCGGCCGAGATCTACGAACGCCCCGCAACCCCCTTCGTGGCGTCCTTCGTCGGCACCTCCAACCTCCTCACCGGCGAGTCCGCCCAGCGGATCGTCGGAGCGGCCGGCACCTACAGCATCCGGCCGGAGAAGATCCGCGTCCTCAAGGAGCCGGCGGGGGAGGAGGGCACCGCCGCCGACGCGGGCGGCGACGCCCAGCCCGAGCACGCCACCGCCACCGGCACGGTCACCGAGGTGATCTACCTCGGCGACGCCACCCGCTTCCTCGTCGACCTCGACGACGGCGGCCGCCTCACCGCCCTCCAGCAGAACCTGGAGACCACCTCCGAGGACGTCGCCGCCTACCGCGGCACCCGCGTCCGCCTGCGCTGGCACCACCGCCACGCCGTCCAGGTCCCCGACTGACCGACCACCCCCGTCCCCGCACCATCCCTACCGCCGCCCCCCTTCCCTCACGAATGGACCACGCCGTGCGCCTCGCCCGTTCTCTCCAGGCCGCCGCAGCCGCCACCCTGCTCCTCGCGGCCGCCGCCTGCGGATCCTCCGACTCCTCGCGCAGTTCCTCCTCCACCGGGCTCAACCCCCCAGACCTGAAAGCCCAGTCGAAGCTCGGCGAGACCGAGGGCGAGGTCAACCTGATCGCCTGGGCCGGCTACGTCGAGGACGGTTCCAACGACCCCGAGGTCGACTGGGTCAGCGACTTCGAGAAGCAGACCGGCTGCTCGGTCAACACCAAGACCGCGGCCAGCTCCGACGAGATGGTCAAGCTCATGAAGACCGGCCAGTACGACGCCGTCTCCGCCTCCGGCGACGCGTCCCTGCGCCTCATAGCCTCCGGTGACGCCGTCCCCGTCAACACCGACCTCGTCCCCAACTACAAGGACGTCTTCAGCGGGTTGAAGGACGGTTCCTGGAACTCCGTCGACGGCCAGATGTACGGCATCCCGCACGGCCGCGGCGCCAACCTCCTCATGTACAACACCGAGAAGGTCGACCCGGCACCGACCTCCTGGGCCGCGGTCTTCGACGACGCCTCGACGTACACGGGCAACGTCACCGCGTACGACTCACCCATCTACATCGCCGACGCCGCGCTCTACCTGAAGACCGCACAGCCCGACCTGGGCATCAAGGACCCCTACGCCCTCGACCAGAAGCAGTTCGACGCGGCCGTGGACCTGCTCAAGCAGCAGAACACGCACATCGGCGAGTACTGGAGCGACTACCTGAAGGAGATCTCCGCCTTCAAGAGCGGCGACTCCGTCATCGGCACCACCTGGCAGGTCATCGCGAACCTCACCGCGGCCGAGGGCGCCGAGGTCAAGGCGTTCGTGCCCGAGGAGGGCTCGACCGGCTGGTCCGACACCTGGATGATCTCCGCCAAGGCCGAGCACCCCAACTGTGCCTACAAGTGGCTCGACTGGATCATCTCGCCCGAGGTCAACGCCCAGGTCGCCGAGTACTTCGGCGAGGCGCCCGCCAACGCGAAGGCGTGCGAACTGACCAGCGAGAAGAACTTCTGCGCGACCTACCACGCCACCGACGAGAGCTACTGGAAGAACATCGCCTTCTGGAACACGCCCATCGAGCAGTGCCTGGACGGCCGCACCGACGTCAAGTGCGTGCCCTACGCCCAGTGGGTCCAGGCCTGGACCGAGATCAAGGGCTGACCTGAATCCATGCCACCGCTCACCCGGACCGCGGGGGCGCTGCACCGGCGCCCCCGCCTCAGGCTCTCGCTCCTGCTGACCGCGCCCCTGCTGTGGCTGGCCGTGCTCTATCTCGGCTCGCTGAGCGTCCTGTTCGTCTCCGCGTTCTGGACGACGGACTCCTTCACCTCGGAAGTCGTCAAGGTCTGGTCGACCGACAACTTCCACGCCCTGTTCACCACCGAGGTCTTCGGGCAGGTGATCCTGCGCAGCGTCGGCGTCGCGCTGGCCGTGACCGCCCTGTGCGCGGTGATCGCCTTCCCGCTCGCCTTCTACACCGCGCGCGTCGCCCGCCCCAAGTGGCGACCGCTGCTCGTGGTCGCCATCCTCACCCCGCTGTGGGCGAGTTACCTGGTCAAGGTGTACGCGTGGCGGCTCATCCTCTCCGAGGGCGGCCTCGCCGACTGGACCCTGAAACCGTTCGGACTCGACGGCCCCGGATACGGGCTGCCGGCCACCGTGATGACCCTGACCTACCTCTGGCTGCCGTACATGGTCCTGCCCATCCACACGGCGCTGGAGCAACTGCCCGCCAACCTGCTCGACGCCTCCTCGGACCTCGGGGCGCGGGCGGGGCGCACCTTCCGTTCGGTGATGCTGCCGATGGTGCTCCCGTCGGTGGCCGCCGGGTCGGTGTTCACGTTCTCGCTGAGCCTCGGCGACTACATCACCGTCCAGGTCGTCGGCGGGAAGACCCAGCTGATCGGCAACCTCGTGTACTCCAACATCGAACTCAACCTGCCCATGGCCGCGACGCTCGGCATGGTCCCCGTCGCCGTCATCGTCGTGTACCTGCTGGCGATCCGCCGCACGGGCGCGCTCAGCAGCCTGTAGAGGAGGGTCCTCCCCGCATGCAACTCTCCCGCTCCGCACGGATCGCGCTGCGGATCACCGCCGCCCTCGGCTTCGCGGTGATCTACGTCCCGCTGCTGCTCGTCCTCGTCAACTCCCTGAACCCCGAGCGCAGCGCGAGCTGGCCGCCACCGGGGCTGACGCTGCACTGGTGGTCGGTCGCCTGGGACAACGACGGTGCCCGGGAGGCCCTGTGGGTCTCGGTCAAGGCCGGTCTCGGCGCCACCGCCATCGCCCTGGTCCTGGGCACACTCATCGCCTTCGCCGTCGCCCGGCACCGCTTCTTCGGCCGCGACACCATCTCGTTCGTCGTCGTCCTGCCCATCGCGCTCCCCGGCATCGTCACGGGAATCGCCCTCAACTCGGCGTTCAGCACGGTACTCGAACCCCTCGGGGTCGGCCTCGGACTCTTCACCGTCGTCGTCGGACACGCCACCTTCTGCATCGTCGTCGTCTTCAACAACGTCGTCGCCCGACTGCGCCGCACCTCCGGTTCCTACGAGGAAGCGGCCATGGACCTCGGCGCGCACACCTTCCGCGCTTTCGTCGACGTCACCTTCCCCATGATCCGCTCGGCGCTGCTCGCGGGCGCGCTGCTCTCCTTCGCGCTCTCCTTCGACGAGATCGTGGTGACCACCTTCACCGCCGGACCCGGCGTCGAGACCCTGCCCGTCTGGATCTTCAACAACATGACCCGCCCCCAACAGGCACCGGTGGTCAACGTGGTCGCCGCGGCACTCGTCCTGCTGTCGGTCGTCCCGATCTACATCGCCCAGCGCCTGTCGGCGGACTCGGCCAGCGGGGGGCGGGTTTGAGGGGAACCGCAGAGCAAGGAGGGCGTACGTGAAATCGGTTGGGTTCAGTCGGTCGGCAGATCGGCCGTCATCGCCTGCCGGATGTCGTGCAGGGCCTCGTCGAACAGCGTGCGGGCGCGGGTGAACCAGTCCGTCAGCGCGGCGATCTCGTCGGCTTCGTAGTCGCCGAAGAGGGCGGCCAGGCGCTGGTAGAGCGGGCCGTACACCTCAAGGATGCGTTCCTGGGCCGTCTCCTCCATGACCACGTACACGCGTCGGCGGTCGTCCGGGTCGGGGGTGCGCCGGATGAAGCCCGCCTTCTCCAGGCGGTTCAGCACTCCCGTGACCGCTCCCGTGGTGAGTCTGGCCCGTTCTGCCAGGTCGCCGGCGACCAGTGACTCGCCTGCTGTGGAGGCCTCGATGAGGAAGCCCAGGCAGGTGAGGTCCGTGACGTTGAGGCCGAGTCGTCGGGCGACGTCCTGCTGCCCGAACTGGGCGGTGGCGATCATCCGGTCCATGGCGTAGAGCGCCTCTGCTGCCGTCGCGGCCGGGCGCGGCTTGCTGCCACTCACACGTTTCCCTTAGTGTCTAAGTTAATTAGCTCGCGAGCTAAGATATTGCTGGGCTGTCCGGGGCTGCAGCTTCACGGATCTCAAGGAGCGCGATCATGTTCATCCATGGTGATGAAGACTACGACCTGGGCCACACCGTCGCGGGATGGACGGGCGTGGGCATCGCGTCGCTGGGGTTCGGGCTGTGCGGTCTCGGCGTGGTGGTCACATCAGGACTCGTGGCGTGCGCGGGAGTGGCAGTGCTGGTTCTGGCCTTGCTGGCCACTTGGGTTCTCCACCTGGCGGGCTGGGGCAAACCGAGCGGCCCTCGCCCCGTCGACCAGTGGGACTGGCGAGTCAGGGATCTCGGCGCCCGCAACGGCCACGGTGACTGCCTCGGCTGCCGCCTCGCGGGGCGGCGGCTCGCGCGCCGACGCGGTGCGCGGCGCCTGGAACCTGCCGTTTCCGAGGCCTGAGGCAGGGCATCGCCGAGGACGGTGCGTGATGCGCGCGAGGCGACTGTGCTGGGGGGGGGCGACTCGAGCGAGGTGGGGTGTCTGGCGAGGTGGGGTGTCTACTGGCTAGCGTGTGAGCGTCTCGAAGCCGGCTTCGCCGCAGTACTGCACGACGTGCCCCTCCGCGTTGCCGTCACCGTTGCTGATCGCCAACGCCGTTTCCTCACCCAGCGACTGGCCTCCGCTCACGTCCTCGTCCCGCAGTGGATGCATTGCGAGGAGGGCGCCCTGGGCAGCGGACTCGGCCTCCTCCTGCTCGGGTGACCCTGCCGTCGCCGCGGCCGCGGCGTCCCGTGCCCGCTGCCACACGCCCAGTTGCTGGCAGTAGCTCTTCCGCAGTTCTGTCAGCAGTTCCTCGTCCGTGCCGTCGTCCGAGGAGCACCCTGCCAATGCCGCCAGGGCAAGGACTGGGACAAGCGTCTTGAGTGCGCGCACCACGTTCCCCCGCTGAATCCGGGCCTGTTGGCCCACGCCCCCGGCAACTCACCCGGCAGGATACATGTATGGAGCACCTTGGGTGCGCGGCGACATCGTCGGTGCCCTGTGCATGCTCGCCCTCGGGCTCCTGTGGGCGTCGGCCGTGGAGTCGAGGTCAGCCACGGTCTGTCATGGCAAGCGGCTGCCGTGTTCCCGCAAGGCTTGTGCCAGGTGGCCGGCGAGCGGCTCGGGCAGCTTCTCGCCGTGCACGGTGTTGAGGAGTGTCTCGGCGAGCAGGTGGAGTTTGGTGTTGCTGTTCTGCGAGGTGCTCACCAGGACGTGCCATGCCTGGTCGGCGCTGATGCGATAGGAGGCCATGAGGATGCCGCGGGCGATGTCGATGGCCGGGCGGGTCTGCATGGCACGCCGCAACTGGTCGTTCTCTGTCCTCATGGCGGCGCCCGCCTCGCCCGCCGCGTCGTGCTCCGGGCCCAGTGGGCGCCGTGGCCCGTCGTCCTCTGCGCCGGCTGTCGATGCCGAGTCCGCTGCCGTGAGCATGTCGAGGGTGCCGGTCAGCTCCAGCAGTCGTCGCACGACCGGGCTGGAGACCCGGACGGTGAGGGTCTTGGCGGCCTCGCGGGCTCGTCGGCGCACCTTCAGGAGGATGTTCAGGCCGGAGCAGTCGCAGAACGCGATCTCGGCGAGGTCGACTTCCACGCCCTCCGTGGACCGCTCCAGCGCGTCGTGAAGGATCTTCCCCAGCGCGGGGCTGCTGTTGTAGTCGATCTCACCGGATGCCGTGACCAGCGTGTGCCGACCGTGCGCGCCGGTGTGGAGGGTGAGCGACAGCGTGGGGAGGGAGTGGGCAGGGCGTCGCGGAGTGCCGCAGTCGGTGCACTGCTCCTGATCGCCTGATAGGGCGGTTACGTGATCCATGGATGACTCCCGAGCATCCGTCCTTCCGTGCCTGTTCCAGCATCCCCGCCCCCACCTCGTACGTCAACTGATACATGAAATAGAAGTCGTGCTTTTGAAAGCGTGAAACGCGCGCCCTACCCTGTGGGTATGGACGGAGTCGCAGAGCCATATGCGGGCTGGACGTTTTTGACCAACCATGCGCGGGTGCTGGCCGCCGTCGCCGAGGACGACACCACGCGTATCCGTGACATCGCCGCGCGCTGCCGGCTCACCGAGCGGGCGGTCCAGCGGATCATCGCCGACCTCGAAGAGGGCGGTTACCTGACCCATGTCCGTCAAGGCCGTTCCAATCTCTACCGGGTCTCACCCGGCACCGTGCTGCGCCATCCCGCGGACGGCGAGGCGACCGTCGCCGGCCTGCTGGCCCTGCTGGTCCGGCATGACCGCGTCGACACCACCACTGGCGCCGACGCGGACCCGGACGGCCGACGGTAGGCGGACCGTCGTCCAGTCCTGCGACGTCCCGCGACCGCACGTCGCGTGACCGTCGGCCGGGCGGCGTGGTGGGACCCTGCTCAGTCCAGGGGGCCCGATGCCCCAACGCGGGAACCGACTTGGGGCCGGGCGGGCGCGGCCGGTGCGAGGTGGCGTATGGGGCCGGCCGCAATGGTCAGCACGACCTCGTCGATGGCCCGTTCGCGGCCGTGCCGTCCGGTGCCCATGGGGCAGGAGCGTGGGAGGTCGGAAGAGGTGGTCCCGGATCATGTCGAGCAACTGGATCGCGGCGGGCTCCGGGTTCTGCCGCACCCGGTCCCTTGCGCACGAGGGTCCTGCGGTGTCGCCATTGCGCGCTGTCGGTGTGGCTGTGTCGGCATCCCTGCTCGGCCCGTGCGGCTGAGGCGGTGCCCACCGCCCGCGCCGAACTCCGTCGCCAGGGACGACTGGATACGCTGAGCCGAAACGCGGTATGGGTCGCAAAGAGCGTTCCGCTCTTACCAGGCCGAGGCGGACGGGAAGGCAGGAGGTAGCGTTCCGGCATGATGCCCGAGCCGCCCAGGTTTCCTCCGTATCCGATGCGTGGTGTGCGGGTACTCCATGTCAAACACAGCTGCGCGCCGCATTTCGCGGAAATCGAGGTGGACTTCGAACCCGCGGCCGAGGGCTTCGTCTTCGTGGTCGATCAAGGGCTCACGGTGGAGTACGAACCTGCCGAGGCTCTGCCTCGCTTCTTCGCGGCCGCTGCTGAAGGGATCAGGGAACAGCTGCACGTGCCGGGGCACGGGCTGGTCATTGCCACCCGGGTGGTACTGCGGCGCGCCCGCGCCGACTCGTTCGGCTCTCACGATCTGGCGTTCAAGATCGCGGGTAGCCTCGCCGCCCGCAAGGCGTTGGAGCGTGCGGGAGTGCGCGTCTGATGCGCTTGCGGCGAATGCCCCGCAACAGGATCCCGTTGGTTCACTTGCGAGGTTCGCCGGGCGGCACTAGCCGACAGAGAAGGTGCTATCGGGGGCGGCATAGTCGACAGGACCGTCGAACCGTGCCGAGGCACGCTCCACCGCTTGCCGCGGGGTGAGGAAGCGCCCGACGTGGGTGACGATCAGGCGTCCCGCCCCGGCCTTGGCGGCCGTGTCACCGGCGTCCTCGGGCGTGTGGTGCACCTGTTCGCCCTCGGCGGGCGCCTGCGCGCTCTCGGCCTCGCACAGCAGCACGTCGCAGCCCTCGGCCAGCTCCGTGAGACTCGGGCACGGTGCCGTGTCTCCGGAGTACACCAGTGACCTGCCCGCCGCCTCGATGCGCACGGCGAAGGCGGGTATGCCGTGCGACACCGCCCGGCTGGTGAGCCGGAGGGAGCCGACGGCCGCCTGATGCCCGTCGTGCAACTCGGTTATGGCGAAGGCGGATTCGATCGGGCTGCGGGCCGGAGTGTTGGTGAGGAAATGGGCCAGCCGGTCGGCGATCCCAGGCGGACCGTAGAGAGGGATCGGCGCTGCGAGACGGATGTCCGCGTAGAGGGCGCCGTAGTACGCGGTGAGCAGGTCCGCGCTGTGATCGGCGTGCAGATGCGAGATCCAGATCGCATCGAGCTCATCCAGCCGTACATGACGCTGGAGCGGGCCGAGTGTCCCGCTGCCCGCGTCCACCCAGATGCGGGTGTCTCCGCTCGACACCAGATAGCCGGAGCACGGATTGTCCACGCTCGGGTAAGGCGTGGCGCAGCCCAGAACAGTGAGGTGAAGTGGTTCGCCGCTCATTTCAAGATTTTAGAACACGCGATCGGCGAGTCCCGGCTTCGGACAGTAACGCGCGGGCCCGCCTCACTCGACGCTGACGCCGATCAGGCAGGTGTCGTCGTCGGTGTCGGACTTGCTGTGGGTGAGGAGGTGGTCCAGGCGGCGGTCCAGGGTCGGCGACGGTGAACGGGCCGTGTCGAGGAGCTGGTTGAGGGAGTCGTGGACGGAGGTGTCGCGGCGCTCGACGAGGCCGTCGGTGTACATCAGCAGGGTGTCGCCCGGCTCCAGTTGGACGTCGACGTCCTCGTACTGGGCGTTGCCGAGGGCGCCCAGGAGCAGCCCGCCGGGAAGCGGCAGGGTGGAGGCGTCGGTGCCGCGGACGAGGACGGGGGGCAGGTGCCCGGCCCTGGCCCAGCGCAGCATCCGGGTCCCGGGGTCGTACACGCCGCAGACGGCGGTGGCGGTGACGTGTTCGGTCAGGTGGTGGGCCACCGTGTTCAGCCACGAAAGCAGCTGGGCGGGGTCGGCGCCGGTGACGGCGAGGCCGCGCAGGGCGTTGCGCAGGACGACCATGCCCGTGGCCGCCTCGATGCCGTGTCCGGCGACGTCACCCACGCAGAGCAGGATGCGTCCGGAGGGCAGGACGACGGTGTCGTACCAGTCGCCGCCGACGAGGGACTCCGAGGCGGCCGGCCGGTAGCGGACGGCGACCTCCAGGCCGGGTGCGTCGAGCGGGGCCCGGCGGGGCGGCATGATGGCGTGCTGGAGCTGAAGGGCGAGCCGGTTGCGTTCGGCGGACTCCTTCTCCGTGTACTCCAGTTGGTCGCGGGTGGCGGCCAGGGCGACTTCGGTCCAGTGCTGTGAGGAGATGTCCTGGTAGGCGCCGCGTACGGCGATGAGCCGCTTCTCGGCGTCGAGGACGGGCTCGGCGATGACGCGGATGTGCCGGGTGACGCCGTCGGGGCGCATGAGGCGGAACGCCGTCGAGGCGGGCCGGCGGTGGTGCAGGACGGCTTGGAGGAAGCGGCCGATGGTGACGGCGTCGTCGGCGTGCGCGTGGTCGGAGAGGTCCGCCAGGTGGACGGGGCGGTCGGTGGCGGCTCGGCCGTAGAGGGAGTAGAGCTGGCCGTTCCAGGTGACCTGGCCGCTGACCAGGTTCTCCTCGAATCCTCCTATGCGGCCCAGGCGTTGGGCGTGCTGGAGCAGGCTGGCCAGGCGGGCCGTCTCGTCCTCGGTGCGCCAGATGAGGAGTACGGCGCGGCCGTGGCGGCTGATGCTGAGGTCGGCGACGGTGTCGAGTGGCACCTGGTCGACGAGCGCGGTGAGGGTCGTCTTGAGGGCCTTGAACGGCTCTCCTGTGGCGTAGACGCGTTCGACCTTCTCGAAGAGTTCGCTGTCGGCGGCGGCCATGGGGTACGCCTCAAGCAGCAGGGCGCCGTTGACGGCGCTGCGGGGCCGGCCCGCCGGATCGACGAAGAGGCTGTTGGCGTGGCGGACCCGGAAGTCGCTGAGGTGGCCGTCGCCGTCGAGGTGGGGTACGAGGACGAGCGCGGGATCGTGCAACTGCTCGGCCAGCTCCACGAGTTCCGACACGTCGGCGCCTTCCCCCGCGCTGAGCGGGGCGAAGCCGGTGGGTGGCGCGCTTTCCAGGGTGTGGGCGCACAGTTCGGCCAGGGCGTCGAGCTGGCGGTCGACGGCCGGTGTGCGGTCGGGGAGGGGCTTTGGCCAGCAGATCTCCAGGACTCCGTGGATGCGGCCGCCGGTGCCGGCGGGCAGGGCGATCCGGCCGCCTTGTTGGGCGGGGTGGTGGCCGATGGAGGGGATGCCGGCCTGCGCGAGAGAGGGGATGTGCACCGCACGCCGCTCGCCGAGTGCCTGGCGGGCGACGGTGGCCACACCGGGCGGGACGTAGCGCCAGCGGGACGCCTCGTGCGTGCTGAACCCTGCGTGGCCGCTGAGCGAGAGGGAGCCGTCCGTACCCGCGGTCCACACCGCGACAGCCGTCGCGTCGAGGGGGGCGAGGGCGTGTTCCAGCAGCGACTCGGCGACCGCCTGGGTGTCGCTGGAGGCCAGCGCGGCGCTCTCGGCCGTGCGCAGCCGCACGGCGACGGAGGGTCCGGGCCGGCGCGCGTCCTGGTCCGTGCCGGCGCGGCGGACGAACTCGGAGGCGATGTCCGCGACGTCGTCACGTGCTGCCTGGTTGATGATGTCCGCGGCCAGTTCGAGCTGCGACACGCCCGCCTGATCGGCGAGTTCGGCGAGCTGGGCGGCAGCCTTGGCCGGTGTGCAGCGGAGCCTTTCGACCAGGACGCCCTTGGCGAGTTCGATCAGGGCCCGTCCGTCGGCGGCCGCG
Organism: Streptomyces sp. NPDC048002; assembly: GCF_040653275.1. Classification (NCBI taxonomy): domain Bacteria; kingdom Bacillati; phylum Actinomycetota; class Actinomycetes; order Kitasatosporales; family Streptomycetaceae; genus Streptomyces; species Streptomyces sp. NPDC048002. The sequence goes on from NZ_JBEZNL010000005.1 coordinate 217,905, forward strand.
TGGGCGTCGCGGATCTCCCTGCGCAGCCGTTCCACGGTGGCGGCCAGGCGTCCGACACCGGTGGCCCGGGCGGGTGCGTGACCGGTGTCGGCCGCGGTACGCGGGACACCCGGGGCGGGCGCGGACGAAGTCGGCGCGGGGTCATCCGATTCCGGCGCGTGCGCGGCGTCCGAGCCGGCTCCGTTCCCGCGTGGCGCCCCCGAGGTGGGGGCCGGGACGTGCGGGGGAGCGAGCAGTGCGTCGTCGCCGGGCGGGTTCCCGGTGGGTTCGGGTGGGTTCACTGTGCTGCCAACTCCTCAGGGCGAGGGCGGTGAGCACGGTGGTGTGTGCTCGGGTGGGGGTGTGCGGGCACCGTGCGGTGGGCGTCACGGCGCACTGAGCCACCTGCGCAGGCAGGCCACGAGGTCGTCGGCGTTGACGGGCTTGGTGACGTAGTCGCTGGCTCCCGCGGCGAGGCTCTTCTCCCGGTCGCCGGGCATCGCCTTCGCCGTGACGGTGATGATCGGCAGCGCGGTGTGCTGCGGCATCTGGCGGATCCTGGACGTGGCCTCGTAGCCGTCCATCTCCGGCATCATCACGTCCATCAGGATCAGGTCGATCTCGGGGTGCCCGGCCAGCTTCTCGATGCCCTGCCGGCCGTTCTCGGCGTGCAGGACGTGGATGCCCTGCAGTTCGAGGATGCCGCTGAGCGCGTACAGGTTGCGTGCGTCGTCGTCGACGACGAGGACCGTGCGGCCCTGGAGTCCGCCGGCCGTGCTCGGCACCTGCTGCTGGCTCACTTCGGCCCGGACCAGGGGCACGACGTCGCCGGGCTGCTCGGCCGAGAGGTACAGGGCGATGCGTTCACGCAGCTCGTCCAGGCTGGACAGCAGCTCCAGCGGCCGCTCCTGGACGCGGGACTGCAAAGTGCGTTCGTCCGCCGAGTCGAGGCGGCGGTTGTTGTGGGCCAGGACGGGCACGGTCCGCAGCGCGGGGTCACCGTCCATGGCGTCGAGGAAGCGCAGGGCCCGCCCGTCGGCCATGTCGAGTTCGAGGACCACGCAGTGGAAGGGGTCGGCGGCGAGAGCCGCGGCCGCCTCCTGCGGACCGACAGCGGCGACGACCTCGAAGCTGTCGCGGTCGGGGAGGTCGCCGCCGGCGAGTTCACCGACCGCGCTCTCCGCCACGAGGGACAGCAGACCGCGGGGGCGCTCCTCGATCACCAGCAGCCGCCGGGTCTGCCGGGCCCGGGCGGCCCCGAAGGCCGCGCCGGGCCGTTCGCTGTCGGCCGGCTGCTCGGCGGTCTCGGCCGGCGCTGCCGTACGGTCCGGGTCGTCGGCCTGCCCCGTGAAGTCGGCGCGTGCGGCGGGGAGGTAGAGGGTGAAGGTGCTGCCCTGGCCCAGGGTGCTCTCGGCGGTCACCGCGCCGCCGAGCAGATGGGCGATCTCGCGGCTGATGGACAGCCCGAGGCCGGTGCCGCCGTACTTGCGGCTGGTCGTGCCGTCCGCCTGCTGGAAGGCGCCGAAGATGACCTCCAGTTGCTGCTCGGCGATGCCGATGCCGGTGTCCTTGACGCGGAAGGCCACGACCGCGCCGCCGCGGTGGACGGAGTCGGGCAGTTCGGCGTCCGAGGCGGGTTCGATGCGCAGTTCGACACTGCCGCGTTCGGTGAACTTCACGGCGTTGGAGATCAGGTTGCGCAGCACCTGCCGCAGCCGCGAGTCGTCCGTCACCACCTCGGCCGGGACACCGGGCGCGGTGGTGATGGTGAAGTCGAGGCTCTTCTGCGTGGTGACGGGCCGGAACGTGGCCTCGACGTAGTCGAGCAGCGGACGCACCGCGATCCGCTCGGGGTTGAGGTCCATCTTGCCCGCCTCGACCTTGGACAGGTCGAGGATGTCGTTGATGAGCTGGAGCAGGTCGGATCCGGCGGAGTGGATGATACCGGCGTACTCGACCTGCTTCGTGGTGAGGTTGCGGGTCGGGTTCTGTGCCAGCAACTGGGCGAGGATCAGGAGGCTGTTGAGCGGGGTGCGCAGCTCGTGGCTCATGTTGGCCAGGAACTCCGACTTGTAGCGGGAGGCGAGGGCCAACTGCTGTGCGCGGTCCTCCAGTTCCTGCCGCGCCTGCTCGATCTCCAGGTTCTTGCCCTCGATGGCGCTGTTGCGGTCCGCCAGCAGGGCGGCCTTCTCCTCGAGTTCGGCGTTGGAGCGCTGGAGTTCGTCCTGCTGGACCTGGAGCTCCTCGGAGCGGGACTGCAGTTCGGTCGCCAGGCGCTGGGACTCGTCGAGGAGTTCGTCGGTGCGGGCGTTGGCGACGATGGTGTTGACGTTGACGCCGATCATCTCCATGAGCTGGTCCAGGAAGTCCCGGTGGACCGGGGTGAACGGCGTGAAGGAGGCCAGTTCGATGACTCCGAGGACCTGTTCGTCGACGACGACGGGGAGCACGATGAGACTGCCCGGCGTCGTACGGCCGAGCCCGGAGGAGATGACGTAGTCCCCGGGCACGTTGTCCGCGGCGATCGTACGGCGGCTGCGGGCCGCCTGACCGACGAGGGACTCGCCCAGCTTGAAGCGGTCCTGCGCCGGGGTACCGGCGGGCCGCCCGTAGGAGCCGACGAGTTCGAGTTCGGTGCCGCCCGGGGCGTCCTCGGCGAGGTAGAACGCGCCGTACTGGGCGGAGACGAGCGGGGTGAGTTCGTCCATGACCAGTTCGGCCACGACCGCGAGGTCGCGGTGGCCCTGCATCAGCCCGGAGATCCGGGCCAGGTTGGTCTTGAGCCAGTCCTGCTCCTGGTTGGCGCGGGTGGTCGCGCGCAGGGACTCCACCATCGCGTTGATGTTGTCCTTGAGCTCGGATACCTCTCCCGAGGCGTCGACGGTGATGGAGCGGGTGAGGTCGCCCTCGGCGACGGCGCTGGTGACCTCCGCGATGGCCCGGACCTGCCGGGTGAGGTTCCCGGCCAGCTCGTTCACGTTCTCCGTGAGCCGCTTCCAGGTTCCGGAGACGCCTTCCACCTCCGCCTGACCGCCGAGCCGGCCCTCGCTGCCGACCTCGCGCGCGACCCGGGTCACCTCGGCGGCGAACGACGACAGCTGGTCGACCATCGTGTTGATGGTCGTCTTCAGCTCCAGGATCTCGCCCCGCGCGTCCACGTCGATCTTCTTCGACAGGTCACCGTTGGCGACGGCGGTGGTGACCTGGGCGATGTTGCGGACCTGGTTGGTCAGGTTCGTCGCCATGGAGTTGACGTGGTCGGTGAGGTCCTTCCACGTACCGGCGACGTTCGGCACCCGGGCCTGACCGCCGAGCCGGCCCTCGGTGCCCACCTCACGGGCGACCCGGGTGACCTCGTCGGCGAACGCGGACAGCGTGTCCACCATGGTGTTGATGACCTCGGCGAGCGCGGCGACCTCGCCCTTCGCCTCCACCGTGATCTTCCGCGACAGGTCACCGCGCGCCACGGCCGTGGCGACCTGCGCGATCGAACGCACCTGCCCCGTCAGGTTCGACGCCATGACGTTGACGTTGTCGGTGAGGTCCTTCCAGGTGCCCGAGGCCCCCCTCACCGTCGCCTGTCCGCCGAGATTGCCCTCCGTGCCCACCTCGCGCGCCACCCGCGTGACTTCGTCGGCGAAGGAGGACAGCTGGTCGACCATCGTGTTGATGGTCTCCTTCAGTTCCAGGATCTCCCCGCGCGCGTCCACGCGGATCTTCTGCGTGAGGTCACCCTGCGCGACAGCGGTGGTGACCTGGGCGATGGAGCGCACCTGCGCGGTGAGGTTGTCACCCATGACATTGACGGACTCGGTGAGGTCCTTCCACGTGCCGGAGACGCCCTTGACGTCCGCCTGCCCGCCCAGACGCCCCTCGGTGCCCACCTCCCGGGCCACGCGCGTGACTTCGTCGGCGAAGGAGGACAGTTGGTCGACCATCGTGTTGATGGTCTCCTTGAGTTCCAGGATCTCTCCGCGCGCGTCCACGTCGATCTTCTGCGACAGGTCGCCCTGCGCCACGGCCGTGGCGACCTGGGCGATCGAGCGCACCTGCGCGGTCAGGTTGCCCGCCATGAAGTTGACGGAGTCGGTCAGGTCCCGCCAGGTGCCGGAGACGCCCTTGACGTCCGCCTGCCCGCCCAGGATCCCCTCGGTGCCCACCTCCCGGGCGACGCGCGTGACTTCGTCGGCGAACGCGGAGAGCTGGTCGACCATCGTGTTGATGGTCTCCTTCAGCTCCAGGATCTCTCCGCGCGCGTCCACGTCGATCTTCTGCGAAAGGTCACCGCGCGCCACCGCAGTCGCGACCTGGGCGATGTCCCGGACCTGCGTGGTGAGGTTGCCCGCCATGGCGTTCACCGAGTCGGTGAGGTCCGCCCACGTGCCGGAGACTCCGGGGACCTCGGCCTGTCCGCCGAGCGTTCCCTCGGTACCCACCTCGCGGGCGACCCGGGTCACCTCGGAGGTGAACAGGGAGAGTTGGTCGACCATGCCGTTGAAGACACCGGCGATCTCGCCGAGCAGTCCATCGGCGTCGTCCGGCAGCCGCGTGCCGAAGTCCCCGTCCCGGACGGCCGTGAGCCCCGCCAGCAACTGCCGCAGCTCGGGCTCTCCTACGGCGCCCTTCTTCTGCGACCCCGTCCGCTGCACCGGCCGTGTCGTGCCCGCCGTCGTCTCAGCCATGACCACCCTCATTAGCCTGACCAGGCCAGTCCCGTCGACGACGGGTCGAGCCCTGCGGCCCTCCGGCGGAGGGCCCGTCCCCGTACTCCGCCGCACGACCGGTCGGTCGAGAAATAGTTGTCGTGCGGCAAAATACGAGGCGGCCATCGTGTCACGCTTCTCGGCGGGTCAGTGCACGGCCCAGCGGATAGACAGTTCTCGGGGCCCGGGGCGGGAGACCGGGGCGGGGCGGGGGACCGTGGTGGACGGGGGACCGTGGCGGCGGTGGGTGCCTCCTACGACGAGGCTCCCACGATCTCCTCGATGTCCACGGTGTCCCCGTCCGCGGGCTGTTCGGGCCGGACCTCGTCGCCGTAGTCGCTGAAGGTGGTGGTCTGCGGGGCTGTGCCGCCTTCCACGACGGCCTTGAGGACGTACGGCTCGCCTTCGGCGGCGACGAACAGGGTGTGGGTCTCGTCGCCCGACTCCTTGGTGAGCTTGACGGCCTGCGTCCCGTCGACCGCGGCGGTGCCGTCCTTCATCAGGCCCTGGCGCTCGGACTTGTCCTCGTCCAGGGCGGCGACCAGCTTCTGCTTGTCGCACATGCCGGCCATCTCATCGCCCTGGCCGGGCACCTTGACCCACTTGCCCGCCGCCTTGTCCACGGCCTCGTCGGATCCCGGCCGGCCCTTGAGGCTCGCCTGCCAGTACTTCTCGTCGCCCCTGAGGTAGAGCGTCTCGCCCGTGCGCCGGACCTCGGCCTTCGCGCCCTCCTGGGTGATGGTCCCCTGACAATTGCTCCGGTCGTCCATCGCCATGTCGATGGTGAGACTCTGGCCGGACTCCTCGACCTGGCCCCGCATGCGCATGGAATCGGCGTCTCGGGTCGCCTCGATCGCCTTCGCGGCGATCGCGTCCGCGCTCTCGCCCTCGAACGCGTCCTCGGCGCTGTCGCCCGAGCCGCAGCCGACCAGACCGAAGGCACACACGCCGACCACTGTCATCGCTGCGACCCGCCTGTTCAAACGCATTCCGTGCTCCCTCGTCCGTCCCGTGGGCTCATCTGCCGGGCGCGCCGTTCCACTGCCGCCGGCCGCGCCGTGATCACGCGCGTACCCCGCACTTCGCGCCGAAAGCCCGGAACCTCGCATTCCGGAGCAAGCCGCCTGGGGCGCACGCCGGCGGCGCGCGACGCCACGCGGACGGCGGTCGAAAAGCGGTCGTGTCGGCCCGCAGTGATGAAGAGCGACGAATGGGGTACCCGAGCCAAGCCCGTACATCGCACAGAAGGCCATTTCGAAATGACCAAGAACACCGCTCCGCGCTACACCGTCCCCGGCCTTTCCCTGTCCGACGCCGAGAGTGTCATCGGTGAACTCCAGGGCCGGCTGCATGCCCTCAACGATCTGCATCTGACCCTCAAGCACATCCACTGGAACGTGGTCGGCCCGCACTTCATCGCCGTCCACGAGATGCTGGATCCGCAGGTCGACCGGGTCCGGGACATGGCGGACGACGTAGCGGAACGCATCGCGGCGCTCGGCGGCGTCGCGAAGGGCACCCCCGGCGCGCTGGTCGCCGAACGGGACTGGGAGGACTACAGCGTCGGTCGCGCGGACGCGATCGGGCACCTCGGCGCCCTCGACCTCGTGTACACCGGCATCCTCACCAGCCTCCGCCAGGCCGTCGAGAAGGTCGGCAAGCTCGACCCCTCCACCGAGGACCTCCTGATCGAGCAGCTGCGTGACCTGGAGCAGTTCCAGTGGTTCGTCCGCGCCCACCTGGAAAGCTCAGGCGGTGCGCTCTCCACCGCCGGCGCCGACACCGAGCGCGACGCCGCCGCACAGGCCACCGGCCGCTGACCACCGGACGCGCATCCGGCGTTCACGTGCCAGGACGGACGTGCTGTGTCCCGCAGGCCCCGCGCCTGCGGGACACAGCTGTGCGTGGCCTCATGCCGGGCCGGTGAGGGCGTCTACCCGGGTGGCTAGATCCGGGTGAGCGGCAGCCAGGTGGGACCGGGTGGCGGCCAGGGGGGCCAGGAGGGCGGCGGGGTCGTCCTGGGCCAGGGCCGCGTGGAGATCGCCGACGGCGGAGCGGGCGGACGCCGGGAGATCGTCCAGAGCCGTGATCTGCCCGGCGAGCCCCCTCAGGTCGGCGGCGTTGTGACGGGCCCGGTCGGCCGCGACGCGGTCGGCGGCGCGTCGCTCGCGTGCGGCCGTTACGCGTTGCTCGCCGGTGGTCCCGGCGGGGCCGGGGCGGCCGCGCAGGTAGCGGCGTTCGGCGGCCTGGCGGCTGGCGACGCCGAGCGGGGGAGCGAGGTCGGCCCAGCTGGCGCCGGCCTGGCGGGCGGTCTCGATCAGACCGGTCTCCCACCCGGCGAGCTGCTCGCGCACCTGCCGCAACAGCATGAGCGAAGCCAGCGCCTGCTCGGCCCCGACGGTCCCCTCGGGGTCGGTGCTCTCGTCCTGGGCGTCGTGGACGGCCTTGCTGATGTCCTCCAGGGCCGCCGCGGCGGCGAGAAAGGACGCCGGGCTGTGTGCGTGGGTGTGGGACGGGGGCGATTGATCGGCCGAGGTCACGGGCCCTCCTCTCGCTGTCATCTTGAGGGTGACTTCAATGTTTGTCATCCATTGGATGACATGCTACAACAGTGTCAGTGCAGCGCATTGGCAGCAACTACGCGAATCTGCTGGAGGTGTTTCACGATGTTGATGCGCACTGACCCCTTCCGTGAGCTGGACCGTGTGGCGCAGCAGCTGATGGGACCGGGCACCTGGTCGAAGCCGTCGGTCATGCCGATGGACGCCTACCGCGAGGGCGACGCCTTCGTCGTGGCCTTCGACATCCCGGGCGTCACCGCGGACGCGATCGACATCGACGTCGAGCGGAACATGCTGACCGTCAAGGCCGAGCGCCGGCCGGTGGCGAAGGCCGACGACGTGAAGGTGGAACTGTCCGAGCGGCCGCTGGGCGTCTTCTCCCGCCAGATCGTGCTCGCCGACAGCCTCGACACCGAACGCATCGAGGCCGACTACGACGCAGGTGTACTCACCCTGCGCATCCCGATCGCCGAGCGCGCCAAGCCCCGCAAGATCTCGATCGGCGTCGGTTCCAGCCGCAAGGAGATCTCCGGCTGACCCCGGCCCGATGTCGGTGCGGAGGGCGGACGCATGTCTTTCCCCTCCCCGCCCTCCGCACCGTGGGACTGCCCTGGGCCGAATGTGCTACCGAGCCGGCCACGGCTCCCCCTTCCGCCTCTCCCCGTTGACCCTGCACACGACCGGGGACGCCGCACAGCGGCACCCCATGACTTTGTGAAAGGCAAACACCGCAGTGATCACCGACGTACGCGCCCCGCTCGAGCAGCCGCAGTCCTACTCGACGGCGTACGAGCAGATGCTGGACAAGGTCCGTTACGAGGGTGCCTACCCCACCCGTGAGCGGGCCGACGAAGCGGTCCGCCTGGTCCTTTCCGGGCTCGGACGGCAGGTGACCGGGGACGAACGTGTCGACCTGGCCGCCTGCCTGCCCTTGGAGGCCGCGCGTACGCTGACCGCCCAGTTCCCGGACCTCCAGCCGCTTTCCGGCTGGGAGTTCGTCAGGGATCTCGCCGCCCGCACCGGCGCCTCCCTGGCCACCACCCGCTGGGACACCGGCGCCGTCCTCTCCGCCGTCGCGGCCCACGCCGGTCCCCACCTGACCACGCGCATCCTGCGCCAACTCCCCACCGGATGGGCCCTGCTGTTCGGGCGGGCGGAGCTGACCCTCGGTAGCGGCTGACGGCGGCTCCGAGTTGAGCCGTCCGGCATACGGCATGGCCCCGACCGGGGGAGTGGTCGGGGCCATGCGTACCGCGGGACGGCTCTACTGCCGGAAGGTGTCCTTGACGTCTTCCTTGGCATGGCGTGCGTGGCCCTTGGCCTGTTCGGCGCGGCCTTCGGCGGTCATGCGCTCGTTGCCGACCATGCGGCCGATGGCCTCCTTGGCCTTGCCCTTGGCCTGCTCGGCGTGGGCCTTGCTCTTCTCCGTGCCCGACATCGGGACCTCCTCGTGACGTAACCGGTTTGGTCTTGACCCCCGTCTACTCGCCCAAGCCGTCCCCAAACCTGTTCACCGCGCCGCGGTGGTACGCCGAGTGAAGGGCGGATCCGTGTGCCCATCCACGCGCATAAGAAACAGATAAATCCGCACGCATGATCGAATGATCGTCGGGCAGTCGGTGCTGCGGAGGTTGATAACTATGGTTCCCCTGCTTCTCGTTCTTCTGCTCGCCCTGCTCCTGTTCGGTGCGGGTTTCGCGGTGAAGATCCTCTGGTGGATCGCGATCGCGGTGCTGGTTCTGTGGCTGATCGGGTTCGTCGCCCGCCCGAAGGGCAGCAGCGGCCGCTGGTACCGCTGGTAGGCGGCCGCCGCGCCGCCGAAAGGAATCGGCGGTGGCCCCCCGGCGCGGGGGGCCACCGCCGATTTTGTGCTCTTGACGGTGACGGCTTGACGGTGACGGTGGGCTCAGCGGGGTTCGAGGCGGAGCGTGGAGGCGCGGGCCCGGTCGGTCAGGACGTGTTCGACGATGCTGGTGTAGTGGCCGTACTTCCCCCGGTAGGCGGCGTCCACGTCGGCGTACTCGCCGGGCTCGGCGTCGCGGAAGGTCACGTCGGCCCGGACGCCGCCCGCCTCGACGCGGCCCTGGTGGCGGGTGCGGGTGCCCCGGTACCAGGGGCCGTCGACGCCCTTGACCGAGCGGACGTAGAGCCGGTCGCCGGCGCGTACGACCCACATGGTCACCGGGGTGCGCAGGCTGCCGTCGGCGCGTTCGGATTCCAGGTCGAGTTCCTCGGCCGCGTCGATGCTGCGGAGGTCGGAGTCGTTCCAGTCCATGGTGGTTCCCTCCGGAGGGCCGTACGGGGTGGGGGTCAGGCTTCGGGGATGGCTCGGCCGAAGTCGGCGAGGGTGACGTTCTCGGGTTCGGGGCCCCCGCGTCGGCCGGTCTCCAGGGCGTCCAGGGCGGTCAGTTCGTCGGCGGTGAGGTCGAAGCCGAAGACGTCGAGGTTCTCGGCGATACGGTGGCGCTTGGTGGACTTGGGGATGACCGAGCGGCCCTGCTGGAGTCCCCAGCGCAGCAGCACCTGGGCCGGGCTCTTGCCGTGGGCGTCGGCGATGCCGGTGACGGCCGGGTCCTCCAGAACGCTCCTGCGGTGCTCGCCGTAGCCCGGGTAGAAGGTGATGCCGCCGATGGGGGACCACGCCTGGTTGAGGATGCCGTGCGTGTCGTCGAAGTCGAGGACGGGGCGCTGCTGGAAGTAGGGGTGGATCTCCAACTGGTTGACGGCCGGTACGACGCTCGTGGCGTCGAGGAGCCGGGTGAGGTGGTCGACCATGAAGTTGCTGACGCCGATCGCGCGGACCTTGCCGTCGGCCAGCAGCTTCTCCAGGGCGCGGTAGGCGGCGAGCGTCCTGTCGAACTCGGACGGCAGGGCCTGGTGCAGGATGAGCAGGTCGATCCGGTCGAGGCCGAGCTTTGCGGCGCTCTTGTCGAAGCCGTGCAGGGTCTCGTCGTAGCCGTAGTCGCTGATCCAGATCTTGGTCTCGACGAAGATGTCCTCGCGGGGGACGCCGGAGTCGCGGATGGCTCGGCCGACCTCGCGTTCGTTGCCGTAGGCGGCGGCCGTGTCGATGTGGCGGTAGCCCAGCTCCAGTGCGTCCTTCACGGCAGCGATCGTTTCGTCGGGCGGGGTCTGGAAGACGCCGAGCCCGAGGGCGGGCATCTCGACGCCGTTGTTGAGGGTGAGCGTCTGCATCACAGGGGCCTTTCGGTGCGGTGTGCCGGTGCGTGCGCGATGAGGGTCGTCACGACGACGACGGTCGGTGCGAGGGGGACGGCGGAGCCGGGGTCGGAGCGGCTCCGGAGCGGGCGCGATGTCAGGGGCGGTGCGGCCGGTGGAGGCCGTGCCGGCGACGGCCGCCGAGAGGCTCAGGGCCGGCGCGCGGCCGATCTGGTGCACGGTGTTGACCTTGAACCATTTCCGAGGTGCCCGCACCTCGCTCCTGTTCCAGGGAACATCGCGCGGCCCCGCGAGCGGGAGGCACCGCTCTTCCAGGTACTGGCAGTACCTCGCAGCCCTTTCCGGGCCGTCCTACGGTGGAGAGGCCGGCACACGCATCACGCCGATCCGAGGAGTTCCCCCGTGCCACCGCTGCCCGCCGTAGCCTCTGTCCGTTCCGCTCCCTCCCGCACGCCCCCCTGTCCGGAGGGCGACCGTGGCCGGTGCTGAGAAGAAGAGCCTGGCGGGGGAGGTGCGCGAGTTCCTGAGCACGCGACGGGCCAGGATCACCCCGGAGCAGGCCGGGCTGCCCGTCTACGGTGGCAACCGCCGGGTCGCGGGGCTGCGGCGTGAGGAGGTCGCCCTGCTCGCGGGCATGAGTGTGGACTACTACGTCCGGCTGGAGCGCGGAAACCTCAGCGGTGCCTCCGACTCCGTCCTCGAAGCCCTCGCGCACGCCCTCCAGCTCAACGAGGCCGAACGCACCCACCTGTACGACCTCGCCCGCGCCTCCACCCCGTCCGGCCGGCGGCCGGCGGTGACCTCCTCGCGGGTACGGCCCACGATCCTGCGCATGCTCGACTCGATGAGCGATGTCCCGGCGTTCGTCCGCAACGCCCGCTTCGACGTCCTGGCCGCCAACGCTCTCGGCCGCGCGCTGTACGCGCCGCTCTTCGACTCCCCGCTGTTCGCGCAGCGCGGACCCGTCAACAGCGCCCGCTTCCTGTTCCTGGACCCCGCTGCCCAGGACTTCTGGGTCGACTGGGACAAGGGCGCCGACGACGCCGTCGCCTTCCTGCGCACCGAGACCGGCCGGGCCCCGCACGACAAGGCGCTCACCGATCTGGTCGGAGAGCTGACGACCCGCAGCAACGAGTTCGCGCGACGATGGGCGAGGCACGACGTGAAGTTCCACCGGTCCGGTGTGAAGAACCTCCGTCACCCGCTGGTCGGCGACCTCGCACTGCCCTACGAGGCGCTGGACCTGCCCTCCGACCCGGGGCTGCGCCTGAACTTCTACACCCCCGAGCCGGACTCCCCTACGACGGCAGCGCCCTCCCCGATGTCGCCGCCCAACCGCCCGCCACCTGGGACGAGTTCACCACCCTGCTCGCCCAGCGCCGGACGGAGCGCGGCGACGGCCCCCTCGCCCTCGACGGTGACATCCCCGACTACGCCGCCTACTGGACGTACTACGCCGTCCTGCGCGGCCTCGGCCCCGGCGCCTTCGGCAAGGCCGCTACGGACAAGAGCGGCGCGCTGCTCAAGGCGGACGAATTCGTCGACGCACTGCGCCAGGTCGAGAAGCTCGTCTCCGACGGCGACTTCACCAAGGGGTACGACGGCTCCAAGTGGCCCACCGTGCAGCAGAAGTGGGCCAAGGGCAAGTCGGACTTCCTGCTCCTGGGCACCTTCGCGCCCAGCGAGACCGCCGAGTTCGCCGCCCCTGGCTTCACCTACCGCTCGATGCCCTTCCCGGCCTTCACCGAGGGCGGCGACAACTCCCAGGACATCTCCCTGATCGGCTTCTCCATCCCGAAGAAGGCCAGGAACGCCGCCGCCGCGCAGAAGTTCATCGCCTACTTCCTCGCCAAGGAACACCTCCAGGGCATCGCCACCCAGGCCAAGAACATCACCCCCCGCGCCGACATCGACGCCCCCGCCGAACTCGCCGACGCGCAGAAGGCGCTCGCCACGGGCAACGTCGTCAAGACCCTGGACGGGGTCAAGGAGACCGCCGCGGAGTGGTACACCAAGGTGTTCCTGCCGCTGAACGCCAAGTTCATCACCGGCCACCTCACGGCGAAGTCCTTCGCCACCGAGCTGGCGGCCGACTCCGCGGCGTACTGGAAGACGGCCGCATGACGGCCACCGACACCCTCCATCGCGCCGGCCCGCGCGGGGACACCCCCGCCCGGCGGAAATCCGCCGCCGGGCGGGGGGACACCCGGCCCAGCCCGCTCGCCGCCCGCCGCCGGAAGCTGTTCTGGCCGCTGCTGCTGCCGGCCGTCCTGGTGTACGTCGTCTTCTTCGCCGGGCCGTCGCTGTTCACCCTCTGGCTGAGCCTCAACGAATGGGCCGGGGCGGGACCCATGACCTTCACCGGCCTGGACAACTACCGCCGCCTGTTCCAGGACCCGACGTTCGGAATCGCCTTCACCAACACCCTCTGGATCATCCTGGGCGCGGGCGGGCTGACCTTCCTGTTCTCCTTCGCGCTGACCATGGTGCTGCGCGAGATGAAGGGACGCAGGGCGGCCCGGTCCATCCTCTTCTTCCCCAACATCGTGCCCAGTGTGGTCATCGCGATCCTGTGGGGCTTCCTCTTCCAGCACGACGGGCTCGTCGACGCCCTCGCGAAGGCCGCCGGACTCCCGTCGGCCAACTGGCTCGGCCAGGAGAACCTGTTCAAGGTCATCCTGATCGGCCTGGTATGGACCTCGACCGGCTTCTACACCACCATCCTGATGGCGGCCGTCGACCAGATCCCGCCCGAGCTGTACGAGGACTGCGAACTCGCCGGCGCGAACGCCCTGCAGAAGTTCCGGCACGTCACCCTGCCGCTGATGTGGGACGTGGTCGGCGTGTGCGCCGTGCTGTGGACCATCTCCGCCGTGAAGGTCTTCGAGTTCATCTACGCCTTCGCCGGCGCCGCGGGGCAGATGCCCGACACCGGCGTGTGGAACACCGCCCTCTACACCTACGGGGAGGCCTTCGCCTCCGGTGGCGTACCCAGGTACGGCTCCGCCGCGGCGAGCGCCGTGGTCATGCTCGCCCTGGTCGGCGTACTCGTCGTCCTCGTCCGCCGCTTCATGCGCCGCGAATCGGTGCAGTACTGAGCGGCGCGGCTCCGGCCACCCGCTCCCCGCGAACCTTCCGCACCCCGTCACGGAGGTCAGTCCCGATGGCTGTCGCCAGCCCCGGCCGCCCGCCCGGCCCGCTCACCCGTCGCCCGCCCGGCCCTCTCGCCCGCCGGCTGCACCGGCTCACCACCGCCCGCGTCGTCGGCGTACCGCTGGTCTGGCTGTTCGCCGCGTTCAACGTCTTCACCGGGCTGTGGCTGCTGCTGTCGTCCCTGAAGACCGGCGACGAGATCTTCAGCTCGCCCTGGCGGCTGCCGACCGCGCCGAACTGGGGCAACTACGCACGGGCCTGGACCGACGGGCTGTTCGGCCAGGCAATGATCAACACGGTGGTCGTGGTGGGCGGGACCGCCGTGGCCACCCTGCTGCTGGCCGCTCCCGCCGCCTATGTCCTCAGCCGTATCACCACCCGGTTCAATTCCGGGCTCACCCTCTTCTTCGCCCTCGGGCTCGGCATCCCCGCCCAGGTGGTGATGCTGCCGCTGTTCGTGGTCATGAACCAACTCCAGCTTGTGAACAGCCTGTTCGGACTCGTCGTGGTCTACGTGGCGACCTCGCTGCCGTTCGCGGTGTTCTTCCTGACCGGGTTCTTCGCCACCCTCCCGGTGGAACTGGAGGAAGCCGCCGCCCTCGACGGGGCCACACCGCTGCGCACCTTCTGGCAGATCATGCTGCCGATGGCCCGCGGCGGACTCGTCACCGTGCTGATCCTCAACGTCATCCAGCACTGGGGAGAGACCGTCTTCGCCCTGGTCTTCATCCAGACCACCGACCACCAGACCCTCTCCCTCGCGCTGCTCGGCTTCCTCCAGCAGATGCAGTACAACGGCGCCGACTGGGGAGGACTGTTCGCCGGTGTGGCGCTAGTCGTCCTGCCCGTCCTCGCCTGCTATGTGTGGCTGGGCCGCCGGATCATCGAGGGAATGACCGTCGGCTCGGTGAAGTGAACGCAGTCGCAGGGAGATTGAGGACCGTCGTGACCGAAGTCCGTGACCTGAAGTTCCGTCAGCTCGCCGCCGAGCTGAGGCAGCAGGTGCTGCAAGGGGTGTGGCCGGCGGGCGGCAGACTGCCCACCGAGAAGGAACTCGCCGACAGCAGCGGGACGTCGGTCAGCACGGTACGCCGTGCGGTCAACGAACTCGTCGCCGAGGGCCTGGTCGTCCGCCGGCAGGGCTCGGGCACCTTCGTCGCACCGCCGAGTGCGGCCGGACCCGTCCGGGCCCTGGTCGGCGTCAGTGTCCCCGACACCGCCTTCTACTACCCCAAGGTCCTCCAGGGCATCGAGGAGACGCTCTCCGCCGCCGGCGCCCGGCTGCTGTTCGCCTGCTCCGGCTACGACCAGGAACGCGAGGCCAAGGACCTGCGCGACATGCTGGACGCCGGGGTCGACGGCCTGCTCGTCGTGCCCACCCTCGACGGACCCGAACCGGCCCGCGACTACCTCGCGCGGCTGGCGGCACTGCCGGTGCCGACCGTACTGGTCGAGCGGCGCCACGCCTCCCTCGGGGACACCAACGAATACGTGTGCACCCTCCACGAGGCCGGCGCCTACGACGCCGTCCGCCACCTCGCCGGCCTCGGGCACCGCGCGATCGGCCTCGTCCTGCGCCACCCGAGCCCCACCTCCGGCCACGTGGCCGAGGGATTCCACCAGGCGATCGACGAACGCGGCCTGGCCACGGTCGAGTTCCGCGCCGCACGCGAGGAATGGAGCCCCGCGGCCGCCGACCGCTGCCTGACCGCACTGCGCGAGGCCGGGGCGAAAGCCGCCGTCTGCTTCGGCGACCGCCAGGCCGCCCTGCTGCTCGGCGCGGCCCGCCGGGCCGGACTCACCGTGCCCGGCGACCTCGCCCTGGTCGCCTACGACGACGAGATCGCCGACGTCGCCGACGTTCCACTGACCGCGGTCGCGCCCCCCAAACGGCAACTCGGCAAGACCGCGGCCGACACCCTGCTGCGCCGACTCGACGACCCCGAACTGCCGCGCAGCCGGGTACTGCTGCGCCCCACCATCGTCGTCCGGCAGTCCTGCGGAGCCGCGCAGGACACCGGTGACACGACCACCGAGGAGAGCACCACGTGACGGACATGAGGCTCGGCCTGATCGGCGCGGGCGCCGTCGGCGAGCTGCACGCCGACGCCGCCGCCGGGACCCCCGGAGTGCGGGTGACCGCCGTCTGCGACATCGTCGCAGAGACCGCCGCCCGCGTCGCCACCGCCCTGGACGCAGCGGTCTTCACCGACCACCGCGAACTCATCGCCTCCGGGCTGGTGGACGCCGTCGTCGTCAACACCCCGCACGCCCTGCACACCGACATCGTCACCGCCGCCGCGGCGGCCGGCCTGCACGTGCTCGTCGAGAAGCCGATGGCCACGCGCTCCGAGGACTGCTCCCACATGGAGAAGGCGTGCGCCGACGCGGGCGTCGTCCTCTTCGTGGGACATATCCAGCACTTCCTGCCGCCCGTCGCCGCCGCCCGGCGCGCCCTCGACGCGGGCGCCGTCGGCGCCGTACGGGCCGTGCACGACTGGCGCAGCACCGACTACCGCCCCGGCAGCCGACCCGACTGGTTCTTCGACCCCGCCGTCTCCGGCGGAGGCGTGTTCATCAACATCGGCACCCACTGCGTGGACCGGCTGCTGTGGCTCACCGGGCAGCGCCCGGTCGCGGTCGCGGCGACGGCCGTCCACCGGGGGGACCTGCGGGTGGAGACCGACGTACTGGCCCGGCTCGAACTGGAGGACGGGACCGTCGGGCACATCACGGTCACCAGCACCCGCCTGCCCGCCCGGGACGAACTGACCGTGATCGGCGCACGGGGCACGATCCGGGTGGCGCGCGGCACCGGCGCAGTGCTCCACCCCGACGACGGCACCGACCCGGTGCTCCTGGCCGCCGAGTCCGCCGACGACGTGCCCACCGCCTTCCGCGACCAACTGGCCGAGTTCGCCGCCGCGGTACGCGGCGAACGGCCGCCCGCGATTCCGGCCGCCTACGGGCGGGGCGTCATCGAGGCCGTGGAAGCCGTCTACGCCTCGTGCGCCACCGGCGAGCGCGTCGCTCTGCCGGGCACAGCGGAGGCGTCCCTTGACTGAGCCGGTCACGGCAACTCGCTGGGAGCGGGCCTTCAGCACCCTCGGCTGCCCCGACGCGGACGTCCACGAAGTGGCCCGGCTCGCCCGGACCCACGGCTGCACCGGCGTCGAACTGCGCTGCGCGCCCCCGGAAGGACTGCTCACCCCGCGCTCCTCACCGGCCGAGCGGGCAGCGGTCAAAGCCCACTTGGCCTCGGTCGGCGTACGCGCCCTGTGGCTGGCCTCCTACGTGCGGGTCGCGGACGACACCGTCGAGGACAGCGAGTGCCTGGCCCGGCTGGGCACCCTGCTGGAACTGGCCGCCGAGGTCGGAGCGTTGGGCGTGCGGGTGTTCCCCGGCGCGCCCGGGCCCGGCCCGGCCGGGGACGCCTGTGCGGTGCGCCGCCTGCGCGCGGCGGCGGACCGTGCCGCCGAGGCGGGCACACGCCTGCTACTGGAGACCCACGACTCCCACCCCGCCGCGAGGGATGTGGCGCGTGTCCTCGACGCCGTCGGCCACCCGGCCGTGGGCGCCGTCTGGGACGTGCTGCACACCTGGCGCGCCGGGGAGGGTTTCGAGGAGTCGGCCGGAGTGCTGACGCCCTGGCTGGACCACGTGCAGATCAAGGACGTGGCTGCCTATGACGACCCCCGCCCCCTGCTTCCGGGTACCGGAGCGGTGCCGCTGGCCGAGCTGCCCGCCGCCCTGGCCGCCGTGGACTACCGCGGCTGGCTCTGCCTGGAGTGGGAGAAGCGGTGGTTCCCGCAGGCCCCCGAACTGTCCGAGGCGCTGCGGTACGCCGCTCTGTGAGTTTCCCCCGGGTCCCGCGCCCTGGTGGTCCGCTGCCACCGCCCGCGCAAACAAGCCGCGTAAGAGACGAGATTGAGGAACGCCCGTGTCATTCACCCAGGAAGAGATAGCCACTCAGCCGGAGTGCTGGCTGCGCGCGGCCGAGGCCACCGAGGGTGCCGGTGTCGGTGCCGTGCTGCCGTCACCGGGCGAGGAAGTCGCCGTGGTCGGCTGCGGAACCTCGTGGTTCATGGCCCGCTCCTATGCGGTCCTGCGCGAGGAAGCAGGGCACGGCCGCACCGACGCCTTCGCCGCATCGCAGTTCCCGTCCGGACGCCGCTACGACCGAATCGTCGCCCTCACCCGCTCGGGCACCACCACCGAGGTCATCGACCTGCTCACCGCCGCACAGGGGACCACTCCCACCACCGTGATCACCGCCGACGCGAGCACCCCGGCAGCGCGGGCCGCCGACCAGGTCCTGAGTCTGCCCTTCGCCGACGAACGTTCCGTGGTGCAGACCCGGTTCGCCACCACGGCCCTCGCCCTGTTCCGCGCGCACCTGGGTGAGGACCTGGTTCCCGTCGCAGAGGACGCCCGCCGCGCCCTCGCCGAGCCCCTCGATCCCCGCTGGGTCGGGGCCGAACAGTTCACCTTCCTCGGCACCCGCTGGACCGGCGGACTCGCCGACGAGGCCGCGCTGAAGATGCGTGAGGCGTCCGGTGCCTGGACGGAGAGCTACCTGGCGATGGAGTACCGTCACGGCCCCATCAGCATCGCCGCACCCGGCCGCGTCGTCTGGTTCCTGGGACCGCCGCCGGCGCGACTGCCCGAGGAGATCGCCCGCACGGGCGCGCTCCTGGTCGCTTCGGAGCGCGATCCCCTCGCCGAACTCGTCCTCGTCCAACGCGTGGCCGTCGCCCGCGCCGAGGCCGCCGGGCTCGACCCGGACCGGCCCCGCAACCTCACCCGCTCCGTCGTCCTCGCCTGAGCGGGGCGTGTGCGCCCGAGGGGCCCGCCTTCGCCTGACCGAAAGGAGCATCACCCCATGACCGGCAGCAGCCCTCCACCCGGCCACGTGGTCGCCGTCGACCTCGGCGGCACCGACATCAAGGCAGCCCTGGTGGCGAGCGACGGCAGCGTGACCCGCACCGAGCGCAGGGCGACCCACCGGGAGCGGGGACCACAAGCCGTCGTAGACACCGTGACCGACACGGCCGCCGCCCTCGCCGCCGAGAGCCGGGCCAGCACCGGACGGCCACCGCTCGCCGTCGGCGTGGCTGTCCCCGGCCTCGTCGACACCGCCCGCGGAGTGGCCCGCTACTCCGCCAACCTCGGCTGGCACGACCTGCCGCTGCGCGCCGTCCTCACCCAGCGCCTCGGCCTCCCCGTGGCCCTCGGACACGACGTGCGCGCGGGCGCACTCGCCGAAGGACACCTGGGCGCCGCCCAAGGGCACGACGACTTCCTCTTCGTCGCCCTCGGGACCGGGATCGCCGCCGCCCACGTCCGCAACGGACAGGTGTGGGAGGGGCACCGCGGCGCGGCGGGTGAACTCGGCCATCTCACGGTCCGGCGCGGCGGCGCGCACTGCGGCTGCGGACGGTCCGGCTGCCTGGAGACCCTGGCCTCGGCGTCCGCCGTCGCCCGCCGGTACACCCGGGCGATCGGCGCCGATGACCGGGAGGGCGCTCCGTCGGCGGCCGCCGTCACCGCGGAGGAGGTCTGTCGAAGGGCCGGCGCCGGCGAACCGACCGCCCGGAGGATCTGGGACAGCGCAGTGGCATCGCTGGCCGACGGTCTCGCCGCCTACACGGTGCTGTGCGACCCGGGAACGATCGTGATCGGCGGCGGACTGGCCCGCGCCGGGGCGGCCCTCATGGATCCGTTGCGTTCACGCCTGGCAGCCCGCCTCGCCTTCCACCGGCCGCCCGAACTGGTGGTCGCGGCACTGGGCTCCCAGGCCGGCTGCCGTGGGGCGGCGCTCCTCGCCCTCGACCTGGTCGACGGCGGCGGCCTTCCGGCCCACCCGGGAGAATCCGTGGTCTACGACCGTGACCCTCCGGCCCACCCGGGAGAATCCGTGGTCTACGACCGTGACCCTCCGGCCCACCCGGGAGAATCCGTGGAGGCGGGACCGTGATCACCACCGTCACACTCAACGCCGCCGTCGACGTGACCTACACGGTGGACCGCTTCCGCAGCGGCGGCAGCCACCGCCTCCCCGCCGCACACCGCCGGGCGGGCGGTAAGGGGATCAACGTGTCCCGGGTCCTGGCGGCGGCGGGTCACGACACCACCGTCACCGGACTCGTCGGCGGCCCGTCGGGAGACGCCGTTCGCCTGGAGCTGGCCGCCGCGGGCCTGCGCGACTCGCTCGTCACGATCGCCGGAACCACCCGGCAGACGGTCACCGTGGTCGAGCAGGCGGCCGGCGACGCCACCGTCCTCCTGGAACCCGGGCCCGAGGTGACTGCGGCGGAGTGGCGGGAGTTCCGCACTCACTACCGGCACCTGCTGACCACCTCGCGCGTGATGGTGCTCTCGGGCAGTCTCCCCGCGGGACTGCCCGACGAGACGTACGCCGAACTGGTCCTGCTGGCCCGCCGACACGACGTGCCCGTCGTCCTCGACTGCTGCGGACCGTCCTTGCTGGCAGCCGTGCCCGCCGGTCCCGCCCTCGTGAAGCCGAACGCCCTCGAACTGGCCGAGACGCTGGGCGGATCCGCCGACGTCCGAGCGGGCGCCGAGGAGCTACGGGCGGCCGGGGCCCGCTCCGTGGTCGTCTCTCTCGGCGCCGAAGGACTGCTCGCCGTGACCCTGGTGGGCGCGTGGTCCGCACGCCCACCGGAGCGCCTGAGCGGCAACCCGACGGGCGCCGGGGACGCCGCGGTCGCCGCGCTGAGCGCCGGACTGGCCCGGAACACGCCGTGGCCGGAGCGGCTCCGCCAGGCCGTCGCGCTGTCGGCGGCGGCGGTGAAGGCCCCGCTGGCCGGTGACTTCGACGCCCCGGCCTACCGGTCCCTGCTGTCAGGCACAACCGTCACGCCCGACGGCTGAGGACGAGCCCCTGCCGCCCGCCGCGCAGCACCTACGCCGGACCTCAACCCCCAACATCGCACCTGAGCAGAGCGATCGGCGGGCCGGACACGCTCGAACGGTCCGCCCCACCCCAGAAGGAGAACCCGCCCATGCCCCTCGTGGGAACCGGCCCGCTCGCCGACACGGCCGCCGCCGAACACCGCGGCCTCGGCGCCTTCAACGTCATCGACCTCGAACACATCACCGCGATCGTCACCGCCGCAGAACACGCCGAGACCCCCGTCGTCCTCCAGGTCAGCGAGAACACCGTCCGCCACCACGGCGCCCTGCGCCCCCTGGCGACCGCCGCCCTCAGCGCCGCCGAGGCCGCCCGGGTGGACGTCTCCGTACATCTGGACCACGCCACCTCGCCGGCCCTGGTCGAGGAGGCCGTCGCGCTGGGGGTGCCGTCCGTGATGTACGACGGCTCGGCACTGCCGTACGTGGAGAACGTCGCCGCCACGGCCGCGCTCGTGGAGCGCTGTCATCGGCGCGGGGTGTGGGTGGAGGCCGAACTCGGGGAGATCGGCGGCAAGGACGGCGTTCACGCGCCCGGCGCGCGCACCGACCCGGCCGAGGCGGCGGAGTTCGTCGCCGCCACCGGAGTGGACGCCCTCGCGGTCGCCGTCGGCACGTCGCACGCGATGCTCACCCGCGACGTGGTCCTCGACTTCGCGCTCATCCGCGAGTTGCGCGACACCGTGCCGGTACCGCTGGTCCTGCACGGCTCCTCCGGAGTCGCCGACGCCGCTCTCGCCGAAGCCGTGGCCCGCGGAATGACGAAGATCAACATTTCCACCCACCTGAACTCACTGTTCACCCGGGCGGTACGGGCCGACCTGGACGCTCACCCGGTCTCCGTGGACCCCCGCCGCTATCTGAGCGCGGGCCGCGCGGCCGTCACGGCCGAAACGGCGCGCCTGCTGCGGCTGATCGGCCGAGCACAGGAACCGGCCTGCCCGTAGCCGGCCCGGAAACAACCCCCGGCCCCCACCTGCCCCGCCAGCACCCCACCCAGCGGAGGAACCCCGTGCACGAGAACACAGCAACGTCCTTCGGCCGCCGCGGTTTCCTGACCGCGGCGGCGATCACCCTCGGTGCTCTGACCGGCGCCGTCCACCTGGGTCCGGGCGCCACGCCCGCCAGGGCCGACGACGCCCACGCCGTCCTGCGCGCCCTGTGGGCCGACATCGTCACCGGCGGGCCGATCGATCCCACCGACGCCGCCTACTCCACCGCCCTGACCAGTCTCTCCACCACCGCCACCGACCTGTGGAACTCCCTGTCCGCGGACGCCTCGGCGGGCTCCCTCTGGCCGGGCCTCACCCTCACCACCCCGGCGAACATGACCACCAGTCACAAGCGACTGGCGACCATGGCAACGGCGTACGCCACCCCCGGCACCACCGCCACCGACGGCAGCGGACGCACCCTCCACGGCAATGCCGCGCTCGGCACGGCGATCGTCACCGGCCTCGACTTCCTGCACACGCAGGTCTACAACGCCGATACCGCCGAGTCCGGCAACTGGTGGGAGTGGGAGATCGGTTCGCCCGTCGCCCTGACGAACACAGCCGTCCTGGTGTACCCCCTGCTGTCGTCGACGCAGCTCGCCGACCACCTCGCCGCGATCGACCACTTCGTCCCCGACCCGACCCTCAACAGATACGGCACCGCCCGGACGACCTCCACCGGAGCCAACCGCGTCGACCTCTGCCAGGTCGTCGCCGTGCGCGGCATCCTCGGCGGCGACAGCGAGCGCCTCGCCACGGCCGTGTCCGCCCTCTCCGACGTCTTCCCGTACGTCACCTCGGGCGACGGCCTCTACGCCGACGGCTCGTTCGTCCAGCACACCTACATCCCCTACACCGGCACCTACGGCATGGTCATGCTGCGGGGCCTCGCCGCTCTCTTCCAACTCCTCGACAGCTCGGACTGGCCGATCACCGACGCATCGGCCGCCAACGTGTACACCTCGGTCGACAGCGCCTTCCGGCCGTGGATGTGGAACGGGCTGTGCATGGACGCCGTACGCGGCAGAGCCGTCAGCCGCGCAGCCGAGACCGACTTCTACGACGGCAACCTCGTCATCCAGTCCGTGCTGCGCACCGCCGAATCCGCCCCGACCACCGCGCAGGCCGACCGCTTCAGGAGCCTGGCGAAGGGCTGGATCACCCGCGGCGAGGCGTACGCGCCCTTCGCCAGCACCGCGACCGTCGCCGGCCTCGCCCTGGCGCGGCCGATACTCGACGACTCCTCGCTTCCCGCCGCCGAAGAGGCCGCCGGGCACGTCCAGTTCCCCTCCATGGACCGGGCCGTGCACCGCGGCGAGGGCTGGGCGTACGCCCTCGCCATGTCCTCCGCCCGCGTCGCCCGCTACGAGTCGATCAACGGCGAGAACCTGCACGGCTGGCACACCGGCGACGGCATGGGCTACCTCTACCTCGCCTCCGACCCGGGGCACTACACCGACGGGTACTGGCCCACCGTCGACCCGTACCGGCTGCCCGGCACCACCGTCGACACCCTCACGCTGGCCGACGCGGCCGGTACCGGGACCCGGTCCGCCGCCACCTGGGTCGGCGGAGCGAGCCTGCCGGACGGATACGGCTGCGCGGGCATGGACTTCCGGCAGCACGGTTCCACGCTGACCGCCAGGAAGTCCTGGATCTTCCTTGACGACGCTGTCGTCTGTCTCGGCGCGGGCATCGGCGGAGGAAGCGGGGCTGAGGTGGTGACGACCGTGGAGAACCGCAACCTCCACGAGGACGGCGGCAACGCACTCACCGTGGACGGCACGACTCAGCCGGCAGCCCCGGGCTGGACGAGCACGCTCGACGTGACGTCCTGGGCCCACCTGGAGGACGTGGGCGGCTACCTGTTTCCCGGCGGAGCCACCCTCCAGGCGGCCCGTACGAGCCGTACCGGTGCCTGGAGCGACATCAACACCCTCTCCGGGCCCACCGACCCACTCACCCGCCAGTACGTCTCCCTGTGCCTGTCGCACGGAACCGCACCCTCGTCGGCCTCCTACGCCTACGTTCTGCTGCCCGGCTTCAGCCAGGCCCGCACCGCGGCCCGCGCCGCCGCACCCACGGTGACCGTGCTGGCCAACACCGCGTCCGTCCAGGCGGTCCGGGACAGCGCGAGCGGCGTGATCGCCGCGAACTTCTTCGCCGCGGGTTCCGCCGGGGGCATCACGGTCTCGGCACCCTGTTCCGTCATCACCCGGCAGACGGGCGGCCGGCTGACGATCGCCGTCTCGGACCCCTCCCGGACGGCGTCCGCGGTCACCGTCCAACTCGTGCTGGGCGGCACCCTGGTGAGCGCGGACGACGCGGTCACCGTCACCGGCTCCGCACCCCGGCTGACCCTGCTCGTCGACCTGTCCGGCGCGGCCGGCGCGAGCCGCGCGGCCACCTTCACCATCACGTCGGCGACGCTGACCCCGGTGGCGGACGCCTACGTCCGGGACGGCTCCTACGCGGCGACCAACTACGGCGGCGCCACCACCCTGGTCGTCAAGAACGCGAGCGGCACCGGATACACCAGGCAGTCGTATCTGACCTTCGACACCTCGCCGGTCTTCGGCACGGTCGACGCCGCCACGCTCTCGGCGTACGGCTATGTCTCGGACAGTGGCGGCGACACCACGACCGTCGCCGCCTGCGGAGTCTCCGACCCGACCTGGGCGGAGTCCGCGCTGACCTGGGACACGAAACCCGCGCTGGGCCCTGTCCTGTCGTCCGCCGTGGCCACCACAACCAAGAGCCCGCTCCAGTTCGACGTGACCGCCCAGGTCGCCCCGGCCGTCGGCGACCGCGTGTCGCTGGCCCTCGCCGAGGAGGCCCCAGGCCTCGCCGTCATCCTCAACTCCCGCGAGAACACGACGAACCCGCCCACGCTGTCGCTCACCCTGGCCGGCTGAACCCCGAGCCGGACTTCATCCGTCGGGGCGGTACGTGTCCACGCAGTGACACGGGTCGCCCCCGATGACGCGGTGCGCGCCCCATGCGTGAGACGGTGGCACGGTGAAGGCACCTCACGAGGAGTCGGTCCTCTCCCGTGCCGCGCGCATCCTGGAGGCGTTCACTCAGGACGAGCCGGCCCTGACCGTCTCCGAGATCGCGCGCCGCACCGGTCTGCACGTGGCCACGGCCTCCCGGCTCGTCGGTGAACTGGTCGCGCACGGTTTCCTGGCCAGGGACGACGATCGCCGGGTCCGGATCGGTGTCCGGCTGTGGGAACTCGCGGTACGGGCCTCGCCCACGCTGTCCCTGCGGGAGACCGCCATGCCGTTCATGGAGGGCGTGCACGACGTCGTGGGCCACCACGTGCAACTGGGTGTCCTCGACGGCGACGAGGTCCTCTTCCTCGAACGCCTCTCGGCACCGAACGCGGTGATCAACTACACCCGGATCGCGGGGCGTCTGCCCCTGTACGCCTCCTCCAGCGGCCTGGTGCTGCTGGCCCACGGTCCGGCGGACCTCAAGGAGCGGCTGCTGGCCGGCCCGCTCACCGCCTACACACCGGCGACCCCGGCCACGCCCGGCCGGTTGCGCGCGACCTTGGCCGAGGTCCGACAGCGCGGCTATGCCTACTGCCCGGGTTACGTCCATCCGGAGGCCCTGGGAGTGGCGGCTCCCGTGCGCGGCTCCGACGGAACGGTGGTGGCGGCCCTGTCGGTCATCGTCCCCAACGACGGGGCAGCGCAGTCGGTCGTCCCCGTCGTGCGTATGGCCGCCCGAGGTGTCTCCCGTGCCCTGGGCGCGCCCAACGGGCGGGAGGACACCGGGGTGTGACGGGCATGTGACAGCGACGCGAACTTCGCCTCTCACTGAGTGAGAATGCCGTCGCGCTGTGACGGCGGCCACGCGCATCCTTCCTGCATTCCACCGACGGGAGGCGACAACGTGGTCGTACACAACCTGCTCCACGCGATTCCCCGCCCCACTCCCACCCTCTCCTTGCGGGTCCGCGCGAAGGACGTCGTCGCGGACGGCGTCGTGTCCCTCACCCTCGACCACCCAGACGGGGCGCGGCTGCCGGACTGGACGCCCGGCGCGCACATCGATCTCACGCTGCCGAACGGCTCGACCCGCCAGTACTCCCTGTGCGGCGACCGATGGGATCCGTACACCTACCGCATCGCCGTCCTGCGCGAGCCGGCCGGGCGCGGAGGATCGGCATATGTCCACGACAGGCTGACGCCCGGAGACCCGGTGAGTGTCGGCGGGACGCACAACCACTTCCCTCTGGTGCCGGCCGACCGCTACCTGTTCATCGCCGGCGGCATCGGCGTCACCCCGCTCCTGCCGATGATCCGGCAGGCCGAACTGATCGATGCCGCATGGCAGTTGCTCTACGGCGGCCGTAGCCGCGCCTCCATGGCGTTCCACGCCGACCTCACGAGCGCCTACGGCGACCGCGTGCACGTCCGTCCGCAGGACGAGTGCGGCCTGCTGGACCTGGCCGCCTGGCTGGGCGAGCCGCTGCCCGGGACCAAGGTGTACTGCTGCGGACCGGCCCCGCTGCTGGCCGCCGTGGACACGGCATGCGCCCACTGGCCCGCGCACAGTCTGCGTACCGAACGGTTCACCGCCCCCGACTCGTCCGAGCCCGTGCGCCGGACGCCGTTCGAGGTGGAACTGCGCCGTACCGGACGTACGGTGACCGTCTCGCCGGACGTCTCCGTGCTGCACGCGGTCCGCCGGGCCGGTGCCGAGGTGCTGTCCTCCTGCGAACAGGGGACCTGCGGCACCTGCCTCGTCCCGGTGCTGGAGGGAATCCCCGATCACCGCGACGCGGTACTGGCCGCCCACGAACGCGCGGCGGGCGACTGCATGCTGCCCTGCGTCTCCCGCTCGCACTCCGACCGCCTGGTCCTCGACCTCTGAGGGCTCCCAGCCCGCCACCGACCGCGCCGGGCGTCCGTCGGCCCACCGGCCACGCCTGCCGCCTTCCTGCCCCAGCCGCATCTCGTGGAGCCGCCATGACCGATACAGCTGCCCCCTCCGCGTCGTTGCCGACCAGCGACGCCGACCCGTTCGCCACCGAGCACCTGGCACACCCCGAAGCACTCCACCGGCGCCTGCGCGCAGCCGGCCCCGTCGTTCACCTGACCCGCTACGACGTACACGCTCTGACCCGCTACCAGGACGTCCACGCCGCTCTCGTCGACTGGCAGACCTTCCAGTCCGGAGCCGGGGTGGGGCTGGCCAACTTCCGCCACGAGAAGCCCTGGCGGCCACCGAGCCTGCTGCTGGAGGCCGACCCGCCCCACCACGACGCCCCGCGTCGCGTGCTGCGCGAAATCCTCACCCCGCTCGCCCTGCGCCACCTGCGCGAGAGGTGGCAGACGGCCGCCGAGGAACTCGTGGACACGGCACTGACCGAGCACGGGACGGAATTCGACGCCTTCGCGGTGCTGGCGGCGGCGTTCCCCCTGCGTGTCTTCCCCGCGGCCGTCGGCCTCGGCCCGCACGGACTGGAGAACCTGCTGCCGTACGGCAACATGGCCTTCAACGCCTTCGGTCCGCGCAACGCCCTCGTCGAAGCCGACGCGCACCGGGTCGGGGAACTGTCGGCCTGGGTGAACGCCCAGTGCGCTCGCGAGGCGCTGAGCGAGGACGGCTTCGGTGCCCGGATCTGGGCCGCCGCCGACCGCGGCGACCTCACCCACGCCCAGGCGCCGCTCGTGGTGCGCTCACTGCTCACCGCCGGCGTCGACACCACCGTGCACGGACTGGCCGCCGCCCTGTACGCCTTCGCCACGCATCCGCAGGAGTGGCAGCGGCTGCGGGCGCGTCCGGAGCTGGCGCGGGTCGCGTTCGACGAGGCGGTCCGCTGGCAGTCCCCGGTGCAGACGTTCTTCCGCACCGCCACCACCGCCGTCGACATCGCCGGTACCCCCGTCCCCGAGGGCGGCAAGATCCTCATGTTCCTCGGCGCCGCCAACGGCGACCCGGAACGCTGGGCGGACCCCGACCGCTTCGACCTCACCCGTGATCCCTCCGGCCACGTCGGCTTCGGCATGGGCATCCATCAGTGCGTCGGCCAGCACGTCGCCCGACTGGAAGCCGAAGCCCTGCTCACCGCCCTCGCCCGCCGCGTCGCACACCTGGAACTCGCCGGCGAGCCACGACGGCACCTCAACAACACCCTGCGCTCCTGGGCGTCCCTGCCCGTCCGTCTCCGACTGAGCTGACGGTCGGCAACCCGCACCTGTCCCACCGCCCCCGCAGCATCCCACCACCGAAAGGACCTGCTCCCATGCCCCAGCACGTACGCGGTGTCGTCGCCCGCGCCAAGGGCGACGCCGTACGCGTGGAGACGATCGTCGTACCCGACCCCGGACCGGGAGAGGCGGTGGTGAAGGTCCTCGCTTGCGGCGTCTGCCACACCGACCTGCACTACCGCGACGGCGGCATCAACGACGACTTCCCCTTCCTCCTCGGTCACGAGGCCGCAGGCATCGTCGAGCAGGTCGGCCCCGACGTGACCGACGTGGCCCCGGGAGACTTCGTCGTCCTCAACTGGCGCGCGGTGTGCGGTCGCTGCCGGGCCTGTCGGCGAGGGCGCCCGCAGTACTGCTTCGACACCCACAACGCACGGCAGAAGATGACGCTCGGCGACGGCACCGAGCTGTCGCCCGCCCTCGGTATCGGCGCCTTCGCGGAGAAGACCCTGGTCGCTGCCGGGCAGTGCACCAAGGTCGATCAGACGGCCTCCCCGGCCGTCGCCGGGCTGCTCGGCTGCGGCGTGATGGCGGGCATCGGTGCGGCGATCAACACGGGGGCGGTCGGAAGAGGCGACACCGTGGCCGTCATCGGCTGCGGCGGCGTCGGTGCGGCAGCCGTGCTCGGAGCGCGGCTGGCCGGCGCGGCGCGGATCATCGCCGTCGACATCGACGACCGCAAACTGACCACTGCCACCGCCCTGGGCGCCACCCACACGGTCAACTCCCGCTCCGTCGAACCGGTCGAGGCCATCCGAGACCTGACCGACGGCTTCGGCGCTGACGTGGTGATCGACGCCGTCGGCCGCCCGGAGACCTACCGGCAGGCGTTCTACGCCCGCGACCTCGCCGGCACCGTCGTCCTGGTGGGTGTGCCCACGCCGGAGATGAAGCTGGAACTGCCCCTGCTGGACGTCTTCGGGCGGGGCGGGGCGCTGAAGTCCTCCTGGTACGGGGACTGCCTGCCCTCCCGCGACTTCCCCATGCTCATCGGCCTCCACCTCCAGGGCCGCCTGGACCTCGATGCCTTCGTCAGTGAGACGATCGCCCTGGACGAGGTGGAGGACGCCTTCGCCCGTATGCACAAGGGAGATGTCCTGCGCTCGGTGGTGATCCTTTGACGGGCACAGACACCGGCGTACGCGTCGAACGGCTCGTCACCTCGGGCTTGTTCGCCCTCGACGGAGGTACTTGGGACGTCGACAACAACGTCTGGGTCGTCGGCGACGATCACGAGGCGGTCGTCATCGACCCCGCCCACGACGCGGAGGCCATCGCGGAGACCGTCGGCGAGCGCCGCTTGACCGCCATCGTGTGCACCCACGCCCACAACGACCACGTCAACGCGGCTCCGGCGCTCGCCGAGGCCACCGGCGCGCCGATCCTGCTCCACCTCGACGACCGGCTGCTGTGGAAGCAGACCCACCCGGACCGCGATCCGGACGGCTTCCTCTCCGACCACCAGAGCGTCGAGGTCGCCGGCACCCGGCTGCGCGTGCTGCACACACCCGGGCACACCCCGGGAGCCATCTGCCTGCACCTGCCGGATCTCGGCACCGTCTTCACCGGCGACACGCTGTTCGCCGGAGGACCGGGAGCCACCGGGCGGTCGTACTCGCACTTCCCCACGATCATCCGCTCGATCCGCGACCGCCTGCTCGTGCTGCCACCCACCACTGTGGTGAGGACCGGACACGGTGCGGACACCACCATCGGCGACGAGGCACCGCAC
Organism: Streptomyces sp. NPDC048002; assembly: GCF_040653275.1. Classification (NCBI taxonomy): domain Bacteria; kingdom Bacillati; phylum Actinomycetota; class Actinomycetes; order Kitasatosporales; family Streptomycetaceae; genus Streptomyces; species Streptomyces sp. NPDC048002. The sequence goes on from NZ_JBEZNL010000005.1 coordinate 247,365, forward strand.
CTCGCGACGTGGATCGCGCGGGGCTATTGAGCCGCACGGTCCACCGCGACGAACGGCCCCCTGCCGCTGCACCAGGCACTGGCAGGGGGCCGTCTCGGCGAGACCGATGTCGCCGTCAGCACAGCGCCGAGGCGCTGCTCACGCGCACCTCGGCGTCGGTCCGGGCGGCGATCTCCTCGACGGTGACGCCGGGTGCCGTCTCGACCAGGGCGAGGCCGTCGCCGGTGACGTCCAGGACGCCGAGGTCGGTGATGACGCGGTGGACGCACCGCTCGCCCGTGAGGGGAAGGGAGCACTCCTTGAGGATCTTCGGGGCGCCGTCCTTCGCGGTGTGCTCCATGAGGACGATGACCCTGCGGGCGCCGTGGACCAGGTCCATCGCGCCGCCCATGCCCTTGACCATCCTGCCGGGGATCATCCAGTTGGCGAGGTCGCCGCGGGCCGAGACCTGCATGGCGCCCAGCACGGCGGTGTCGATGTGGCCGCCGCGGATCATGCCGAAGGACAGCGCGGAGTCGAAGAAGGAGGCGCCCGGCAGCACGGTGACGGTCTCCTTGCCGGCGTTGATGAGGTCGGGGTCGGCCTCGTCGTCGTGCGGGTAGGGACCGGTGCCGAGGATGCCGTTCTCGGAGTGCAGGACGACGTGCACCCCATGCGGGAGGTGGCCGGGGATGAGGGTGGGCAGTCCGATGCCGAGGTTGACGTAGGTGCCGTCGGTGAGTTCGGCGGCGGCGCGGGCCGCCATCTGGTCGCGGGTCCAGGCCATCAGGAACGTACCGTCCTCTTCTCGATCTGCTTGTCGGCGGCCTGGGCTGCCGACAGTTCCACCACGCGCTGCACGTAGACACCCGGGAGGTGGACCTTGTCCGGGCTCAACTCGCCCGGTTCCAGCAGCTCTTCGACCTCCGCGACGGTGATCCGTCCGGCGGTCGCCGCGAGCGGGTTGAAGTTCGCCGCCGCCTTGCGGAAGACGAGGTTGCCGTGGCGGTCGCCGCGCCAGGCCCGTACGAGGGCGTAGTCGGTGGTGATGCCGTGCTCCAGGATGTGGGGTCGGCCGTGGAAGTCGCGGGTCTCCTTCGCCGGGGAGGCGACGGCGGTCGAGCCGTCGGCGGCGTAGCGCCAGGGCAGGCCGCCGGTGGCGACCTGGGTGCCCACGCCGGCCGGGGTGTAGAAGGCGGGGATGCCCGCGCCGCCGGCCCGCAGCCGCTCGGCGAGCGTGCCCTGCGGGACCAGTTCCACCTCCAGTTCGCCGGAGAGGTACTGGCGGGCGAACTCCTTGTTCTCACCGACGTAGGAGCCGGTGACGCGGGTGATACGGGCGTCGGCGAGGAGCACGCCCAGGCCGCGCCCGTCCACACCGCAGTTGTTGGACACGACGGACAGACCCGTGGCCCCTTGCTCGTGCAGAGCCCGGATCAGGACCTCGGGTACTCCACTGAGGCCGAAGCCGCCGACGGCCAGTGAGGCGCCGTCCGGGATGTCGGCGACCGCCTCCGCAGCGCTCGCGCTGACCTTGTTCACTTTCAGGGGACCTTTCAGCCGGGGAGTACGGAGGACCAGCCGCCGTCGACGACGAGGTTGGCGGCGGTGATGTAGGAGGCCTCCTCGGAGGCGAGGAAGACGGCCGCGTTGACGACCTCGTCGGGGGCACCGACGCGGCCGAGCGGGATGTGCCGGGCGATCCCGCGCATCGGGTGGTCCTCGGCGAGGAGGTCGCCGCGGGTGCCCTCGGTGTCGATCATTCCGGGACTGACGCAGTTGGCCCGGATCCCGTACGGGGCACCCTCGGCGGCGAGTTGGCGGGTCAGTGCGATCACCGCGCCCTTGGAGGCGGAGTGCGCGGTGCGGGCGTTGGTGACGGAGCCGGTCAGGCCGGCCGTGGAGCCGACCGTGATGATGTTGCCCCGGCTGCGGACCAGGTGGGGCCAGGCGGCGCGGGCCGAGAGCCACACCGAGTCCAGCTCGGCCCGCATCGTGAACGCGAAGTCCTCGTAGGGCTGTTCGTCCACCGCGCCGAAGCGGACCGCACCGGCGTTGGCGTAGAGGATGTCGATGCCGCCGAAGGCGTCGGCCGCCTCGGACACCCAATGGCGTACGGATGTCTCGTCGGTCGCGTCCAGCGGGCCGGGCACGAGTGCCGTGCCGCCGGCCTCGGCGATCAACTGCTGCGTCCTGAGCGCCTCTTCGTGCAGGAGGTCGCCGCCGACGACGAGGGCGCCCTCGGCCGCGAAGCGCAGCGCCGCCGCCCTGCCCTGGCCGCGGCCGGTGCCCGAGATCAGGGCCACCTTTCCTTCCAGCCGCTTCATTCCGCCTCCTCCGGGGGCCGCACGGCGCGGGCGATGGACATCACGCCTCCGTGCGCGGTCAGGCCGCCGTCGACCGGGATCTCGGCGCCGGTGATGAACGACGCGTCGTCGGACAGGAGGAACACGACCAGGGGGGCCACCTCGTCGACGGTTCCGGTGCGTCCGAGGGGGGTCTCCAGGATGTTCGCCTCGCGGAAGGCCGGGGCTGCGGAGGCGGTCATCTCGGTCTCGATGAAGCCGGGGTGCAGGGCGTTGACCCGGATGCCGCGCGGACCGAGTTCGGTGGCCGCCGTCCTGGTCAGGCCGCGCAGGGCCCACTTGCTGGTGGTGTAGGCGACCGGGTAGTGGGCGGTGAGCGCGGCGGTGGAGCCGACGTTGACGACGGAGGCGCCGGGCGGCATGAGCGGGGTGAGGTGCTGGATGCCGAGCAGGGGGCCGGTGACGTTGACGGCGTGGACGCGTGCCATGTCCTCGGGGCGTACCTCGTCGACGCGTGCGCGCCAGGTGATGCCGGCGTTGTTGACCAGGCCGTGCACCTGCCCGTACGCGTCGCGCAGTTCGGCGGCGAGTTCCCGCCAGTCCTGCTCGCTGGTGACATCCAGCCGGCGGCAGCCCGGGGCCTCGGTGACATCGGTGGCGATGACCCGGGCGCCCTCCCGGGTGAGCGCCTCGGCCTCGGCGGCGCCCTGGCCGCGGGCCGCTCCGGTCACGACGACGACCTTGCCCAGCAGCCGCTTGGGATGCAGGTCGCTCACGGCCGCTCCCGCGATCGGCGCCGTCCGGTGGGCAGGGGTACGGGGTCGGGGCCGGGCACGACGGTGTTGGAGACGGTGCCGATGCCTTCCACGGTGAGGGTGACGGTGTCGCCGGGCTTCAGCGGCGGCGGGGTCCGTTCGCCGCGTACGCCCCACAGTTCCGCGAGGCAGCCGCCGTTGCCGCAGGTGCCGGAGCCCAGGACGTCACCGGGGCGGACCACGGTGCCGCGGGAGGCGTAGGCGACCATCTCCTCGAAGGTCCAGCTCATGTTGGACAGCAGGTCCTTGCCGACCGTCTCGCCGTTGACCTCGGCCGTGAGGGCGAGCCGCAGGAAGCCGTCGGTGTCGCGGTACGGCTCCAGTTCGTCGGCGGTGACCAGGCACGGGCCGAGGGTGGTGGCGGTGTCCTTGCCCTTGCAGGGACCGAGGCCGACCTTCATCTCGGCGGACTGGAGGTCGCGGGCGGACCAGTCGTTGAAGACGGTGTAGCCGATGATGTGCTCGCGCGCCCGCTCGGGAGTGAGGTCGCGGCCCTCCTTGCCGATGACGGCGGCGACTTCGAGCTCGAAGTCGAGGACGGCCGAGCCCGGGGCCATGGGGATGTCGTCGTGCGGGCCGTACACGGCGTGCGGGTTGGCGAAGTAGAAGGTGGGGGCCGCGTACCACTGCTCGGGCACGCCCGAGACGCCGTCGACGGACCGGCGTACGCCCTCGACGTGTTCCTCGAAGGTGACGAAGTCCCGGACGGACGTGGGCCGGAGCGGGGGCAGCAGCCGGACCTCGGAGAGGTGCGGGCCGGGCGGCACGTCGTACGACGCGGCTCCCGCGTCGAGCAGCGCGGGCAGCGAACCGGTGGAGCCGATGAGTTCGGTCAGCGAGCGGACTCCGGGCAGGGGGAACAGGACACCCTCGCCGTCCACGACGGCGACGCGGTGCTTGTGCTGGTGTTCGTAGGCGACGAAACGCATCAGTGGGCTCCAGGCGGGGGGAGGAGACCGGGGGCACGGGGTGGAGCGTCAGGGCAGTTGACAGGGCCGCCGCGCCCCCGGAGTGGGGAGACGGTCAGACGGGCGGGGCGACGAACACGCCGCGGTCGACGTCGTTGAAGGACTCCTTCGCGACCAGTTCGTTCATCGCGTTGGCGGTGCCCCACTGGTCGGTGACCTCGGGCTGGGAGAAGTCGTAGACGTGCGGGTGCCAGGTGTCCTCGTCGAGGCACTCCAACTCGGTGGTGTACTCGACGGTGTTGCCGTGCGGGTCGAGGAAGTAGGTGAAGGTGTTGTCACCGGCCAGGTGCCGTCCGGGACCCCACACCTTCTTGAACCCGGCGCGGATGACACGGCCCGAGCCGCGCATGTACTCGTCGATGCCGCGCATCTCGAAGGAGATGTGGTGCAGGGAGGTGTGCGGGCCCTTCGCGAGCGCCATGGAGTGGTGCTGGCTGCTGATCCGCATGAAGTGCATGACCTCGCCCATGTGCGGCGAGCTGAGCGTGTCGGAGAGCGCGAAGCCGAGGTGGGTCTCGTACCAGGCGCGAGTGCGGTCCAGGTCGGGGGAGTTGAGGACGACGTGGGACAGCTTGACCGGGATCGACTCCTTCTCCTCGATCTTGCGGTGCCGGCGTACCTCGACGTCGGCGGAGACCTCGATGGTGCGGCCGTCGACGTCGAAGAAGCGGAAGCCGTAGCCGCCGCCGGGGGTGTCCACCTTGCCCGGCTGGGACAGCAACCGCACTCCGCCCGCCAGGAGTCGCTCGGCGAGGGTGTCGACGTCGGCGGGGGAGGCGGCGCCGTAGGAGACGAGGTCGAGGCGCTTCTCCTCGGCCTTGCGCAGCCGGACCACGTACTGCTCCGGGCTGCCCTCGGCGGCGAGGAAGGAGATCCCGGAGTCCTCGGCGACCTTCGTCAGGCCCCAGACACCGGCGTAGAAGTCGAGCTGCTTGTCGTAGTCGGGCACGGCGAGGTCGACGTGCCGCAGGTGGGTGAGCAGGCGCATGGCGGGTTCAGTCCTTCCGGAGGAGGGCGGCGGCGTTGCCGCCTCGTACGGCGTGGAAGTCGGAGTCGGGCAGTCGCGCGGCGCGCAGCGCGCCGACGGGGTCCTCGGTGCCCATGTCGAAGGGGAAGTCGGAGCCGAGCAGGACGCGGTCGGAGCCGGCCGCCCGGATCAACTCCTTCAGGACGTGCGGGTCGTGGACCAGGGAGTCGAAGTACAGGCGCTTGAGGTAGCTGCTGGGCAGGTGCGCGCAGCCGGCGCCCGCGTCGGGCCGGGCGGACCAGGCGTGGTCGGAACGGCCGATGTGGGTCGGCAGGTAGCCGCCGCCGTGCGCGGCGATCACCTTCAGCCCCGGATGCCGGTCGAGGACGCCGGAGAAGATGAGGTGGGAGAGGGCGACGGCGTTCTCGGTGGGCTGTCCGACGGTGTTGGACAGGTACCACTGGTCGAGGCGCTCGTCGAGGGTGCAGCCGAAGGGGTGCAGGAAGACGATCGCGCCGGTTTCCTCGGCCCGCGTCCAGAAGGGCTCGTAGGCCGGGTCGGACAGTTCGCGCCCGGGGGCGTGGGAGGAGATCTCCACGCCCAACAGGCCCTGCGTGAGGGCGTCGTCGAGCGCCTTGACCATGAGACCGGGGTGCTGGAGCGGGACCAGGCCCAGTCCGCGCAGGCGGTCGGGGGCGGCCGCGCAGTGCGCGGCCGTGGCCTCGTTCGCGAGCCGGCAGACCCTTTCCGCGGTCGGTTCGTCGGCCCAGTAGTGGTAGTGCGACGGGGAAGGGCTGACCAGCTGTACGTCCACACCCTGGGCGTCCATCGCCGCGAGGCGTACGGTCACGTCGGTGAGCCGGGGGAACCGCTCGCGGACCATGGGCCCGCTGACGGCGAGGGCGGCGGGACCGTTGCGCCGGGCGTCCAGCGCGCGTGCCTCGGCGAGACCCGGCCGGCCCTCGACCAGCGCTTCGACCTCGGGGAGCAGGATGTGGGCGTGCACGTCCACGGTGGGGGCGACCGCCCCGGGCTGCGGGGTGGTCACGGCAGCTCCCGGAGCATGGTCATGGTGCGCGCCATCAGGCCCGGCACGTCGGCGTCCCGCACCCCGTCCAGCTGCCACTGGCCGATCTGCACGGAGGCATCCACCACCGGGCGGACCCGCGTGATCCGTCGCTCGTAGTACGCCTGGAGCAGTGCCTCGTCCCAGGGGTCGGAAGCGGTGAGCATCTGGGCGAGGACCCAGGCGTCCTCCATGGACAGCGCGGCGCCCTGGGCGAGGGTGGGCGGACAGCAGTGGGCGGCGTCGCCGACGAGGACGACTCGGCCGCGGTGCCAGGAGCCCTCGACGAGCATCCGGTCGAACCAGGTGTAGTTGACCTTCGCCGGGTCGGTGATGTGCGCGGTGATCTCGGGCCAGAATCCGCCGTAGTGGCGGGTGAGGCGGCTCATCTCGTCCGCGTAGGACTCCGGGGGGATGGAGGCGCGGTCGCGGTTGGCCTCCACGGCGTACGCGTACAGGGTGTTCTCGCTGGTGGGGCAGTAGCCGGCGATGTAGGCGGGCCCGCCGTAGGCGAGGTCGGTGCGGGTGACGTCCGTGGGGCGGGGTGCCTCGATGCGCCAGATGGCCATGCCGGTCGGTTCGGGCTTGTCGGTGACACCGATCGCGGCCCGGGTGGCGGAGCCGAGTCCGTCCGCGGCGATCACCAGGTCGTAGCGGTGCTCGGAGCCGTCGGAGAGGCGGACCGAGACGCCGTCGTCGTCCTGGCCGAGGAGGTCGGCTGTGCTGCCGAGGCGGACGGTCGCGCCACTGGCGCGCACGGCCTCGATGAGGATCTGCTGGAGGCGGGGGCGCTGCATGCCGACGGTGGCGGGCAGGTCGTCGCCACCGGTGCGCAGGTCGTTCTGGACGTGCAGGACGGTGCCGTCGGGTGCGGTGATGCCGACCGAGCCGAAGCCGTAGCCGGACGCCTGCACCTGTTCCCACACGCCGAGTTCGCGCAGGACGCGCAGGGCGTTGCCCTGGAGGGTGATACCGGAACCGGCGGTGGCGTTCCAGTCCTGCTTGGCCTCGACGAGGTCGACCGCGATACCGGCGCGGCGCAGCAGGATGGTGACGGCATTGCCCGCGGCGCCGCCGCCGACGACGAGGACCCTTCGGTCTGCGCTGAGGGGACTCATGGGGAACTCCTTTGTTCCTCGGCCTACTTGACGGCGATCGGGTTGACGGGGGAGCCGACCGCGCCGGTGATGGGTAGCGGGGCGGCGGTGAGCCAGAAGTCGTATCTGCGGTCCTCCGCGCAGTCCTCGGCGAGGGCTTCGAGGTCCCACATCTCGCCGATGAGCAGGCCGAGGTGGGGGATGGCGACCTGGTGCAGAGGCTGGAAGGCGTGGTCGAACTCGTTGGGCCGCACCTCGAAGCCCCAGGTGTCGGTGGCGATTCCGGCGATCTCGCTGCCGTGCAGCCAGCCGGCTGTGGTGAAGGACAGGCCGGGGGCGGGGCCCCCGGCGTAGTCGCCCCAGCCGTCGCGTCGGACCCGGGCGAGCTGGCCGGTGCGCACGAGCACGAGGTCGCCGCGGCCGACCGTGACGCCCTGGGCCTCGGCGGTGGCGGTGAGGTGTTCCTCGGTGATGGCGAAGCCGTCCGGCAGTTCGCCGTCGTCGCCGAGGGCCCGGCCGACGTCGAGGAGGACACCGCGGCCGGCGATGTGCGGGGCCATGTGCTCGATGCCGGTGACCTGGTCGCCGTCGGAGGTGACGACCTGCTCGGCGGCGCGTCCGTTCCACGCCTTGCCGTGGTCGAAGATGTGGCCGAGCCCGTCCCACTGCGTGGAGCACTGCAACGGCATGGCGATGACGTCGTCCGCGCCGCCGATGCCGTGCGGCAGACCCTGGTTGCCGAGGGCGGCGTCGGTGCCGGTGTCCAGCATGGTGTGGACGGGGTTGGTGCGCCTGCGCCAGCCCTTCTGGGGGCCGTCGATGTCGAAGCGCTGGGAGAGGGAGAAGCTCACGCCCCGCCGGATCAGCGCGGCGCCCTCGCGGCGCTTGGCCTCGTCGAGGAAGTTGAGGGTGCCGAGGACGTCGTCCTCGCCCCAGCGGCCCCAGTTGGAGTACGCCTTCGCGGCCCGCGCGACCGAGCCTGCGGGGTCGGTGCGGTCGAGGGTCATGACGTCGCCTCCGTCACGCAGCGGGTGCGCTGGGCGCCGAGTCCGGTGATGGAGCCGTCCATGACGTCGCCGTCGCGCAGCAGGCGGCCCCAGTGCATGCCGTTGCCGGCGGGGGAGCCGGTGAGCACCAGGTCGCCGGGGAGGAGCCGGGCGGTCTGGGAGGCGTAGGACACCATCCGCGCCACGTTGAAGATCATGTCCTTGGTGGACTCGTCCTGCATGGTCTCGCCGTTGAGCTTCAGCGTCAGGCGCAGGTCGTCCGGGTGGGCGATCGACGTGGCGGGCACGATCCAGGGTCCGAGCGGGGTGAAGCCGGGAGCGTTCTTGCTGCGCAGCCAGTCCGTCCCGATCTGCGGCATGTCCCGGCGGAAGACGGTGGCCCGGTCGGTGAGGTCGTTGGCGATCGTGTAGCCGGCGACGTGGGCCAGGGCCTGCTCGACGGACACCCGGTGCGCCGGGCGGCCGATGACCGCGGTCAGTTCCAGTTCCCAGTCCGGCTTTTCGGCCCAGTCGGGCAGCACGACGTCGTCATAGGGGCCGGTGATCGCGCTGGGCAGGCCGATGAAGACGTACGGCAGGTCCTCGGCGGCCCGGCGGTCCATGATCTCCGCGGCCTCGGCGCGCCGTTCCGCCTCGGGCCGTTCGTCTCCGGGCGCGCGGTGCGCGACGTGGAGGTCGATGACGTGCTGCCGGTAGTTGGCGCCGGACTGGAAGACCTGGCGGGGCTCGACGGGAGCGTGGACGTGGAGATCCGCGAGCGGTGTGCGCGCGAGTGTGTCGTCCTCGGCGAGTGCGGTGAGCCGGGGCAGTACCGCGTCCCACTGGTCGAGCAGGCCGCGCACGGTCAGGCCGGGGTCGTCGAGAGCGGGACGCAGGGCGAGGACCTGGGCGTCGGGGGTGACGATAGCGGGGAAGGCGGGGCCTTCGGGGGCGGAAAGGGTGGCCAGTGCGAAGGGTCCGGCGAAGAGGGCGGACGCGGCTTCAGGTTTCACGGACATGTCCTCCTGATTGCGGTGGCACTAATCTGGACCCGCCACCCGCGATCACGGAAATCGATTCTGTGGATAAGAACCATCTGTATGGTGAATAACCTCAGGTGGTCGCCGCAAAGCTAGGAAAGCCGCTGATGAATCTCAGTCGCCTGGACCTCAACCTCGTCGTCGCCCTGCGCGCCCTGCTGGAAGAACGCAACGTCACCCGCGCCGGGCGACGGGTCGGGCTCAGCCAGCCCGCGATGAGCGCGGCCCTGTCCCGCCTGCGCCGCCACTTCGACGACGACCTCCTCGCCCGCGTCGGCGGCCACTACGAACTCACCGCCCTGGGCCAGGTCCTCCTGGACCGCACCACCACGGCCTACGACGTGCTGGAGCGCCTCTTCGCCAGCCAGGCCGACTTCGATCCCGCCCGGGAGCAACGGGAGTTCAAGCTGATCGCGTCCGACTACGCCGTGGCGGTCTTCGGCGCCGAACTGTCCCGGGTCCTGCACGAGGAGGCGCCCGGTATCCGGCTGCGGTTCGCGCAGACCCCGACCACGGTGGTGGACGCCACCGACTCCCTGCTGAGCACGTCCGACGGTCTGCTGATGCCGCACGGGGTCATCAGCGACTTCCCGGCCACCGACCTGTTCGGGGACCGCTGGGTCTTCCTCGTCTCCGACGACCACCCCAGCGTCGAGGACCGTCTCACCCGCCAGGACCTGGCCCGCCTTCCCTGGGTCACCTACCAGCGCACCTACGACGCGCCCGCCGTGCGCCAGCTCGGGATGCTGGGCATCGAACCGCAGGTCGAGGTCTCCGTGGACAGCTTCCAGATCATTCCGCTGCTGGTCGCCGGCACCCGGCGCATCGCCCTCCTGCAAGGCCGCCTCGCCCGCCTCCTGGCACCGGTCGCGGGCGTGCGCGTGGTGGAGCCGCCGTACGAGGCGGTACCGCTGCGGGAGGCGCTGTGGTGGCACCCCGTGCACACCCACGACGCGGGCCACATCTGGCTGCGCGAGACGGCCGCGCGCGTCGGCAGGCGGATGTCCGACGAGCTGGAGGAGTGAGCGGCGGCCACCGCACGCTATCCACGCGATGGATGGCTTCCATCCGGTACGTGAATCCCGGCAGGGGTGGGCAGAGCGCTCCACGCCACGCATGCTCGGATGAGGCGCGTCGGCGCATGCCCGCTCGACGCCCCCCTCCGACCTCCGGACGACCGGTGTCTCCGGGGTCGGCTCTCCCGTATCCCCGGCCGGAGTTCCGTCGTGCCCGTTTCCCCTTTCGCGCTCTCCGCCTGTCACGCACCTCCGTTTGCGGTCACCGGGCGGGGACAGTCACCGCGGGGGAGCGGCCATGGTGGAGCGGCGTACGACCAGTTCGGGCTGGAGCACCACGTGGCGGTGCGCGTGCCCGGTTCCGTGCGCGGTGTCCTCGATGAGCAGCCGGCCGGCCTGCCGGCCCATGGCCGTGGCGGGCCGCCGCACCGAGGTGAGCGGTACGACCGCCGACGCGGCGAACTCGATGTCGTCGTAGCCGACCACCGCGATGTCGTCGGGGACTCTGAGGTCGGCCTCGTACAGGGCCTGGAGGACGCCGAGGGCCAGCAGGTCGTTGGCGCAGAAGACGGCGGTGGGCCGCTCGGGCAGGCCGAGTATGCGATGCCCGGCGTCCTTGCCCGCCGCCACGGTGAGGGCGTCGCAGGCGAGTTCCCGGAGTGCCGTGGGCGGCAGACCTGCCTCGCGCACCGCGGTGAGGGCGCCCCGGCGGCGGTCGCGTACCTGCTGGAGGCGGTCGGGTCCGCTGACGTAGGCGAGCAGGCGGTGACCGCGCTCGGCCAGGTGGCGCACCGCGGCCCGTCCGCCCGCCACGTCGTCGATGCCCACGGAGCAGGCCGCGGGCTGGGGTGCGAGCTGGTCGGCCACCACGAAGGGGACCGCGTTGCGGCGGAACGCCGAGACCGTGCGCCCGACTCCTTCGCCGGAGGTCAGGACGGCGCCGCGGACCTGGTGGGAGGTGATCAGCGACAGGTGGCGGGCGGCTTCCGCCGGGTCGTGGGCGCCGGTGCAGACCATGACGCCGAGGTCCGCTTCCCGGGCTGCCTGTTCCACTCCGGAGGCGAGCGCGGTGAAGAAGGGGTTGGCCATGTCGAGGACCATGACGGCGATCACGCGGGAGGACCATCCGCGCAGCTGCCGGGCGCCCTCGGCCCGTATGTAGCCGAGGGAGTCGATCACTTCCAGGACGCGGGATCGGGTCGTCTCGGCCACGACTTCGGGCCGGTTGAGGACGTTGGAGACGGTTCCGAGGGAGACTCCGGCTTCCCGGGCCACGTCCTTGATGCCGACCCGGGAACGTGTGCGGACGGCATGCCCCGAGAGAGCCGTCCCGCTGGGGCGGGAACGTTCGTGTTCCGCCCTTGCGGTGGCGGTCGGCTGTGGGTCCACGGCCTAGCGTTCCCGCGGCGCACCGGTGGTGGAGCGCACCACCAGGCGGGGTGTCATCGTGGTCTGCATGGCTCTGTCCCTTCGGCTTTCGACCCGCTCGACGAGCATCCGGGCGGCGGCGGAGCCCATGGTGTGTCCGGCCTGGTCCACGCTGGTGAGCTGTACGGGGGCGAGGGCCGCGAGCGCGGTGTTGTTGTAGCCGACGAGCGAGAGGTCGCGGGGGACGCGCAGGCCGAGTTCGTGCGCCGCGCGGTAGACACCGAGCGCGGCGACGTCCGCGCCGGTCATGACGGCTGTCGGCGTTCGGTCGGCCGTCAGCAGTGTCATGCCTGCTTTGAATCCGCCCTCGTCGGAGTAGGCGGCGTGGTGGACGTGCGCGTGCTCGGTGAGTCCGTGGCGTTCCATGGCGCGCAGGTAGCCCTCGGTGAGGACGGCTTCCGGGGTGCGCTTCCACTTGTTGGCCCGGGTGCCGGGGGCCGAGACCAGGGTGATGTCGCGGTGCCCGAGCGAGACCAGGTGATCCACCACCAGGTCGGCGCCGAGATCGTCGGCGTCGACGACCGCGTCGTAGGCGTCGGTGGGGTCGTGGTGGCCGATGACCACGGTGGGCGTCGAGGCGGCCGTGGCCAGCACCTCCGCGCGGGGCGTGCCCGGGGCGATGAGGATCAGTCCGTCCATCTGCCGGTCGACCAGGGAGCGGATGGTTTTGGCCTGCTCGTCGGGGTCGAAGCCGGCCGCGCCGATGAGCACGGTGTAGTCGGTGTGCCGGAGTTCGTCGCGGATGCCGTCGAGGATGTCGGCGAAGAACGCGTTGCGGACGTTGTCCAGCAGGACGCCGATGGTGTAGGTCCGTCCGCGCATGCCCCGTGCCGCGGCGTGCGGTCGGTAGTCCAGCTCGGAGATGGCGCTCTGGACCTTCTCCCGCATGGCCTCGCTGACGCCGTAGGCGTTGCGCATGACCTTGGAGACGGCGGCTGTGGAGACGCCGGCGTGCCGGGCGACATCGGTGATGGTCACGCGTTTGCTCGGCCTGGCTGCGGAAGGCCCGTCCATGGTCCACGTCCCGGGTCTAGGAATCGTTGGTGTAACGGTCTACACGTTACTCCCCACTGCTCGTCAAGTCTTCCGTACATCACCGCAGTGTTACCTGCTCGTGTCTTGACGGTAGCGGAGTAGCGGTGCAAGGTGTTGCCCACTCGGAGTGGAGAACGTTATACACGCTCCGTCGTTGCTCCTCCGTCGCCGTTCTGCCGGGTTCGTTCATCGCCCATGGCGCCCTTCCCGCATTCCAGCCCGCTCGTCATGATCTCTGGGAGTCTCCTGTGCCCCTCCGTACCTCCCGCGCCCGCCGTGCGCGTCTGAGCCTGCTCACCGCCGGCACCGCCTCGCTCGCCCTGCTCGCCACCGCGTGCGGCGGCAGCGGGGCCGGAGCCTCCTCCGCACCCAAGAACTTCGACTACCTGAGCGTCACGGAGAACTCCACCGTGAAGACGGCGCTCGGCACCCTGTCCAAGGGCGCCTGCAAGAGCGCGAACGACGCCCTGCCGCTGAAGGTGGAGACCGTTCCGCAGGCGAGCCTCGACCAGAAGCTCCAGCTGCTGGCCGGACAGGACGCGCTGCCGGTCCAGTTCGCCGCCGGCAACGCCCCCGCGCTCACCCAGGAGCTGGCCAAGTCCGGCAAGATCGCCGACCTGGAGGCGGAGCTCAAGGACCTGGGGGTGCTCGACCAGCTGGAGCCGGCCGCCGTCTCCACCATCAAGGCCCTGTACGGCGGCGAACTCCGGGTCCTGCCGTACGAGTACAACGTCGAGGGCATCTTCTACAACAAGAAGCTCTTCGCGGACAACGGCCTGAAGGTGCCCGGCACCTGGGACGAACTCGTCGACGCCGCGGCGAAGCTGGAGGCCAAGGGCGTCCAGCCGTTCTCCGCCTCCGGCCAGCAGGGCTGGCCGCTGACCCGTCTGATCAGCGGCTACCTCTACCGCAGCCTCGGCCCGGACGCCCTGCAGAAGGTCGCCGACGGCGAGGCGAAGCTGACCGACCCCGAGTACGTGAAGGCAGCCGAGGAGATCGCCGACCTCGGGAAGAAGGGCTACTTCGGCAAGGGCGTCGGGTCCATCGACTACGACACGGCCATGAACGAGTTCCTCACCGGCAAGGCCGCCATGTTCTACATGGGCAGCTGGGCGCTGGCCAACATCTCCGACGACGAGCAGAACAAGATCGGCGCGGAGAACACCGGCTTCATGCCCTTCCCGGCCGTGACCGGCGGCAAGGGCTCCGTCGACCAGTACCCCTCCAACGTCGGCCTGGGTATCACCCTGGGCGCCAAGTCCTTCGACGCCAAGACCGGTGACTGGGTCTCCTGCATCGCCAAGAACTACGGCGCCACGGGGCTGAAGGACCACGGCTCCATCTCGGGCTTCAAGGTGAACACCGAGGTCGAGGACGCCAACGAGGTCACCACGCAGGTCCGCGACACGATCAGCACCTCCAAGCAGAACGTGTTGTGGTTCGAGGCCCTGTTCAGCACCAAGGCCACCACCATCAGCCAGCAGAACGCGGCGGGCCTGGTCAGCGGCAGCAAGAGCCCCGAGCAGTTCATGCAGACCGTTCAGGACGCGCTCTCCGCCCAGTGACCGGCCGGGGGCGGCCCGCCCGCTCCTGCCCGCCCCGCCGCGCGCGGGCCGCCCCCGTCCCTCCGAAGAAAGTGGACACCACCCATGCACCGCGTCCTCGGTGACCGCAGAGCCATCGCGATCCTGCTCGGTCCCGCCCTCCTCGTCTACTCCCTGATCATGCTGGTCCCCATGGTGTGGTCGCTGGGCTACTCCTTCACCACGGGCAACGCGATCAACGGCTTCACCGGAAACGGCGTCGCCAACTTCTCCCGCCTCCTCGACGACCCCGCCGCCCGGGACGCCCTCTGGTTCACCCTCAAGTACGCCGTCGTCGTCACCGTCGGCCAGGTGATCGCCGGGTACCTGCTGGCGCTGCTCTACGTCTTCTTCCTCAAGCGCGCCTCCGGGCTCATCCGCACCCTGGTGTTCTTCCCGGTCGTCCTGCCCACCGTCGCCGTCGGCCTGCTCTTCCAGAAGCTCTTCCAGGTCGCACCGCAGACCGGGCCCGTCAACTCGCTCCTCAACGCCGTCGGAATCGACTCCGTCGACTTCTTCGGCAGCGCGGGCAGCGCCTTCTGGGTCCTGGTCGGCATGGACATCTGGCGCTCGATGGGCTTCTACGCCGTGCTGCTCTTCGCCGGCCTGGTCGACATCCCCGACGAGGTCCTGGAATCGGCACGGCTGGACGGCGCCACGGGACTCAGGCTGGTCCGGCACATCGTCCTGCCGCTCTCCCTGCCCGTCCTGCTGTCCTCGCTGATCTTCAGCATCAACGGCACCCTGAAGGTCTTCGACTCGGTCGTCGCCCTGACCAACGGAGGCCCCGGCACCGACACCACACCGCTGACCCTGTACATGTTCCAGACGTCGTTCAGCTATGGCGACTACGGCTACGGCAGCACCATCGCCCTGCTGCTGACGGTCGTGTGCCTGCTGGTGAGCCTGATCGTCTACCGCGTCTCGCGGCGCGACCTCACGGAGGGCTGAGAACCATGGCCACCACCCACACGCCCGCGAAGACCTCTGCGCCCGCCGCCGGGCAGACGCCCGCCCGAGCCCGGACCCGCCGCGCCCGCCGGGGGAACAGCATCTGGGTCAAGATCGTCGTCGGTCTCCTGCTGGTCGTCGAGGTCTATCCGATGATCTGGATGTTCCTCACCTCGCTGAAGTCCAACGACGACTACCTCAACAACTCCACCTGGTCGCTGCCCACCACCTGGGAATGGGGCAACTACACGGAGGCGTGGACCACCGGCAACATCGGCCTCTACGTCCAGAACAGCCTGCTCGCGGTCGTCCCCGCACTCGCGCTGATGCTGCTCCTCGGCACCGCCGCCGGGTTCGCCCTGCAGGTCATGGTGTGGAAGGGCCGCAGCCTCACCCTGCTGGTGTTCCTCGCGGGCATGATGGTCCCGCCGCAGATGATCCTGCTGCCCCTGTTCACGGTGTACTTCCAGACCGGCCTGTCCGGCACGCTGTGGCCGCTCATCCTCACCTACACCGGCACCGGCCTGCCGCTGACGGTCTTCATGATGGCCACCTACTACCGCAGCGTCCCCCGTGAACTGTTCGAGGCCGCCACCCTCGACGGCGCAGGCATCCTGCGCGCCTTCTGGACCATCAGCCTCCCCCTGGTGCGCAACGCCCTGCTCACCGTCGGCCTGGTGCAGTTCTTCTTCATCTGGAACGACCTGCTCATCGCGCTGACGTTCACCAACAACCAGGATCTGCGCACCATCCAGGTCGGCCTGCTGAACTTCACCGGCGACTTCGGCGCCACCCAGTACGGCCCCCTCTTCGCGGCCATCTGCATCAACGTCTTCGGCACCCTCCTGATCTACCTCTTCCTCAACCAGAAGGTCATGAAGGGCCTCACATCCGGAGCGCTCAAGGGCTGACACCGGCCCCCGCGCGGGCCGGCCGTCCTTCGGGCCCCGCCCCGAAGGACGGCTCGCCGCGCGCACCCCGCACGCTCCCGCAAGTGACCACACGTGAAAGAAGGGTCACCCCCTTGCTCCCCCCTCAGCCCTCCCCGGTCAGCTGCGAACACCTGCCGGACGGACTCGGCATCGGCGTCACCTCGCCCCGGCTGACCTGGACCCTGCCCGCCGGCACCGGCCGCCAGACCGGGTACGAACTGGAACTCGTACGCCGCGGCGACACCCACCGCACCGGACGCGTGGACAGCGCCGAGCAGGTCCTCGTGGCCTGGCCCGGCGAACCCCTGACCTCCCGGGAACGCGTCACCGTCCGCGTCCGCGTCTGGACCAGCGACACCGCCCAGGCCCTGCAGCCCTCGCAGCCCTCGCCGTGGAGCCCACCGGCCCACGTCGAAGCCGGACTGCTCCACCCCGCCGACTGGCAGGCGGTCCCCGTGGGCGCCGACTGGGCGGAAGACCCCGACGGCGAGCGCCGCCCCGCCCGTGTGCGCAAGGACTTCCACCTCCGCCGGCCCGTCACCCGCGCCCGCCTCTACGTCACCGCCCATGGCCTGTACGAGGCCGAGATCAACGGCCAACGTGTCGGCGACGAGGCTCTCGCGCCCGGCTGGACGGTCTACCCCCACCGCCTGCGCTACCGCACCCACGACGTCACCGCCCACCTCACCGACGGCGCGAACACCATCGGCGCCTGGCTCGGCGACGGCTGGTACCGCGGCAAGTACGGCTTCGACGGCGGAACCCGCAACATCTACGGCACCGACCAGTCGCTCATCGCCCAACTGGAGGTGGAGTACGACGACGGGACCACCGACGTCGTCGCCACCGACGCGACCTGGACGGCAGCACCCGGGCCGATCCTCACCAGCGGCCTGTACGAGGGGGAGACCTTCGACGCCCGCCTGCACGACCCCGCATGGGCCACGCCGTCCGCGGCCGACACGGGGAACTGGACGCCGGTCCGCACCGGGACACGCGACCCCGCCACCCTGGTCGCCCCCGTCGGCCCCCCCGTCCGCTGCACCGAGGAGATCACCCCCACCCTCACCCGCACCGGGGAGGGCCGCTACCTCCTCGACTTCCGGCAGAACCTCGTCGGCCGGCTCCGCGTCACCGCCGACGGCCCGGCCGGCACCACCCTCACCCTGCGGCACGCCGAAGTCCTCCAGGACGGCGAACTGGCCACCCGCCCGCTGCGCGAGGCGACCTCCGTCGACACACTGATCCTCTCCGGCAGCGGACCGCTCACCTGGGAACCCCGCTTCACCCTGCACGGCTTCCGCTACGCCGAGATCACCGGATGGGTGGGCGAGATGACGGCGGATCAGGTGAGCGCCCGCGTCTACCACTCGGACATGCGCCGCACCGGCTGGTTCGAGTGCAGCGACCCGCTCGTCAACCGCCTGCACGAGAACGTCGTGTGGAGCATGCGCGGCAACTTCGTCGACCTGCCCACCGACTGCCCGCAGCGCGACGAGCGCCTCGGCTGGACCGGCGACATCCAGGTCTTCACCCCCACCGCCAGTTTCCTCTACGACTGCGCCGGGCTGCTCGACTCCTGGCTCACCGACGTCGGCCTCGAACAACTCCCGGACGGCACGATCCCCTGGTACGTCCCGGTCATCCCGGGCGAGCCGATGTGGACGCCGATCCACCCCGGCGCCGCGTGGGGCGACGTCGCCACCCTCACGCCCTGGACCCTCTTCCAGCGCTTCGGCGACCGCGAACTCCTGCGCCGCCACTACCCCATGGCCAAAGCCTGGGTCGACCTGGTCGAACGCCTCGCCGGGCCCACCCGCCTGTGGGACACCGGCGTTCAACTGGGCGACTGGCTCGACCCGGCCGCCCCGCCCGACGACCCCGGCGCCGGCCGCACCGACCGCTACCTCGTCGCCACCGCCTACTTCGCCCACTCCGCCCGCCATCTGGCCCTGGCCGCGGCGGAGTTGGACGACCGCGCGGACGCCGCCCGGTACGCGGCGCTCGCCGACGAGGTCAAAGACGCCTTCCGGCGCCGCTACGTCCTGCCCTCGGCCCGCCTCACCAGCGACAGCGCCACGGCGTACGCTCTCGCCCTCGCCTTCGACCTGCTCACCCCGGAGCAGCGGGCGCCGGCCGCCGACCGCCTCGCCGAGATCGTGCTGGCCGACGGAGCGCGGATCTCCACGGGCTTCGTCGGCACCCCGCTGATCTGCGACGCCCTCACCGACAACAGTCATCTCGACGTCGCCTACCGGCTGTTGCTCCAGACCGAATGCCCCTCCTGGCTCTACACCGTCTCCATGGGCGCCACCACGATCTGGGAACGCTGGGACAGCCTGCGCCCCGACGGCACCCTCAACCCGGGCGGCATGACCAGCTTCAACCACTACGCACTCGGAGCCGTCGCCGACTGGCTGCACCGGGTCGTCGGCGGCATCACCGCCACCGCACCCGGCTACCGCCAACTCTCCTTCCGCCCCCGCCCGGGCGGCGGCATCACCTGGGCGCGGGTGCGCCACGAAACGCCGTACGGGACAGCGGTACTGTCCTGGCAGCTCACCGCGACCGGCATGACAGCCGACATCACGGTGCCGCCGGGCTGCACGGCCACAGCGGAACTGCCCGGCTGCGCACCGCTCGTCCTGGGGCCGGGGAGCCACGTCCTGGACACCGCCGAACTCGGTGCAGCGGCCTGATCCCACCGAGTACAGACAAATGGCAGCCCGACGAATAAGTGATTCGTCGGGCTGTCATTTGCATTGCGTATGCCGAGCATCCAGGCGGTCGATGCCGAGTCTGATTTCCGGCCGCTTCAATTGAAATTTCAGATTCTCTTTCAATCCGTGAGAGACGAATCCGCTGGTCAGAGCCAATTTTAAACTGCATGTTTCCGAGTATTGACCTCCGGTTGGAATAGGCCATAGTTTCCAGCCTGCCGGTGTGAGATTCACGGCTGAATACTGCTGTGCGTCGAGGGCTCGCCGTGGGATGCGGCGAGTCGGATCCCGCCGCCGGGAAGCGAGAAACCCGATCGCGATCCCCACGGGATGAGCGACCGACCGGCAGCTCGACGAGCCCCATCGAGCCGGGGCCGGCCGTGACCTGACCCCTCGGCCGGCCCCACCCCCAACCCGCGGCGGCGCACCGTGCCGCCATGTCAGTCCGGAGAGCCGCTGTGAACCGACGAACGTTCCTATCCGCCGCAGCCTTCACGGCCCTTGCCGCGAGCATGGCCCCCGCCGTCACCGGCAGCGCGGTCGCCGCGCCCAGTTCCACCGCGCAGGACCGGGCCGCCGCACTCCTCGCCCGGATGACGGCGGCCGAGAAGGAAGCCCTCGTGCGCTGCGACTTCACAGCCGTCGCCCACCTGGGCATCCCGGCCCTCGCCATGGTCGACGCCTCGGCGGGGCTGCGCGGGGAGACCGGCGTCACCGCCTTCCCCGTCCCCGTGGCCCAGGCGGCCACCTTCGACGAGGGGCTCGCCGGCCGGATCGGAACGGCCATCGGCACCGAAGCACGAGGCAAGGGCTACAACAACGCCCTCGGGCCCACCATCGACCTCACCCGAACCTGGCACTTCGGCCGCCAGGCCGAAGCCATGGGCGAGGACCCCGTCCTGGCGGGACGCCTGGGCGCGGCCCTGACCGTGGCCCTCCAGAACCAGCACGTGGTGGCCACCGTCAAGCACTTCGCGGGCTACACGCAGGAGGTCAACCGCTTCTTCACCGACACCCTGGTCTCCGACCGCGCCCTGCACGAGTACTACCAGGCGCCCTTCCGGCGGGTGATCGCCGCCGCCCCCGCCACCTCCGTGATGATGGCCTACCCGAAGATCAACGGCACGTTCGCCACCCGGAACGCCGGCCTGTTCGACGACCTCAAGAAGGGGATGGGCCTCCAGGGCTACACCGTCCCCGACTTCTGGGCCGGCGACGACCAGGTCGCCGCCGCCCGTGCGGGCATGGACCTCGCGGGTCTCGGCCCCGGCGGCGTCCAGATCCCGGCGGGTTCCCTCACCGGCGGCGCGATACCTGCAGCCCGGCTGGACGACGCCGCCCGGCGCATCCTCCTCACCCTGTTCGCGAACGGCCTCTTCGACCACCCGGTCCCCGCGCCCGCGGACAACGTGAGCACCCCGGCACACAAGGAACTCGCGCACGAGGCCGCCGTCGCCTCCACGGTGCTCCTGGCCAACCGTGCCGCGGCCCTGCCCCTCACCGGCAAGGTGAAGTCGCTCGCGGTCATCGGCCCGGCCGGAACCGACACCTACACCGGCGTGTCCGGCTCCACCTACGTCACCCCCGGCACCTGGACCACCCCCCTGGAGGCGATCCGGGCCCGCGCGGGAAGCACGGTGAAGGTGACGCACGCCCAGGGCACCCAGGGCGACATCCCCCTCACCACAGTCCCCTCCACCGTCCTGCGCACCCCCACCGGAACGGCCGGACTGACGGCCGCCTTCCACGCCGGCGCCGACGGCACCGGCACGCCGCTCACGACCCGCACCGACACCACCGTCGACTTCACCAGCGCCCCCGTCGAGGGCCTGCCGCAGGTGTGGTCGGCCAAGTGGACCGGCACGCTGACCCCGACCACCACCGGCCTGCACCGCTTCTCCCTGCTGCCCTCGGGAACCACCTCGCTGAAGATCGACGGCAGGACCGTCGTCTCCGGCACCCGGCAGATGGCCCGCTTCTTCCTCGGCCCCTTCGACTACCCCCTCCAGGGAACCGCCGAACTGACCGCCGGGCGCGCCGTCAGCGTGGAGATCACCTACACCAACGCCACCGCGGAGCCCGGCACTTGCGGCCTGTCCTTCGGCTGGCAGCCCCAGTCCCTCATCCCTGCCGCGGTGACCGCGGCACGCGCGGCCGACGCCGCCGTCGTCATCGTCAACCGGGTCGCCGGCGAGGGCATGGACCACACGGACTACTCCCTGCCCGGAGACCAGGACCAGCTCATCCGCGCCGTCGCCGCCGCCAACCCGCGCACCATCGTCGTACTCAACACCGACGGCCCCGTCGCCACCCCGTGGCTCGACGACGTGGAGGCTGTGATCCAGGCCTGGTACGCGGGCCGCGCGGCCGGCACCGCCCTGGCCGCCGTCCTGTTCGGAGACAGCGACCCGTCCGGCCGCCTCCCGGTCACCTTCCCCGCCGACCCCACCCAGGGCCCCGGCACCACCCCCGCCACCTACCCCGGCACGAACGCCACCGTCTCCTACGACGAGGGCACCGCCGTCGGCTACCGCTTCTACGACACCAGGAAGCAGGAACCCCGCTTCCCCTTCGGCCACGGCCTGTCCTACACCACCTTCGCCCACGGCTCCCTGGAAGCGACCTACGACGCGGCAGCCCAGCAGGTCAACCTCGCGGTCACCGTCACCAACACCGGACAACGCCAGGGCACCGACGTCCTCCAGGTGTACGCCACGCTCCCCGCCTCCGCGGCGGCCGAACCCCGCCGCCTGGTCGCCTTCCAGAAGGTCACACTCCCCGCCTCCGGAACGAAGCGCATCAGCCTGAAGATCCCCGCCCAGGACCTCAAGATCTGGAAGTCGGGGGCGATGACCCTCACCCCGGGCTCCTACACCTTCGCGACGGCCCGTTCCTCCCGCGCGATCACCGCCCAGCGCGTCCTCACACTCGCCTGACCACCGCAGCCCCCTCAAGCCGTCGGCGGTCCGTGCGTCTCCGTCACCCCCTGCGCTGATGTCACACGGACCGCCGGCGGTCGCCCGCTCCGCCCACGCAACCCATCCATCCGAGCCCCTACTTCCCGCCGGGAGTCCGTCCGTGAGACGCACCTCGAACCTGCTCGGCCTCACCCTCACCCTCGCCCTCTGCACCACGACGACAGCCGCATGCGGCCCCTTCGACGCCTCGGAGAGCGGACCGGTCGAGCTGTCCGTCAGGGCGAGCGTCACCGACAAGTCCGCCATGGACGCCGTCGTCGCCGACTTCCACCGCCTCAACCCGGACATCGACGTCACGGTCGCTTACGACGACGCCGACACCCTCCAGAAGGAGCTGCCGGCCGAACTCCGCACCGGAGAGGGCCCTGACGTCTTCACGGTCTGGCCCGGCAGCGGAAACCCCGCCTCCGTCAGGGCACTGGAGCACGACGGCCTCCTGGAGAACCTCAGCCTCCGCCGCTTCAGCCTCACGATGCCCGAGGGCGTCGTACCGGTGACCGACATCGACGGCGGCACCTTCGCCGTGCCGGTCACGTTCAGCGGCATCGGAGCCGTCTTCTCCATGGAGGCACTGGACGCCATCGACGGCGTGCCGCCACGGACCTGGACCGAACTGCTGTCGCTGTGCGACACGGCCCGCGAACACGGCAAGGTCCTTCTCGCCCTGGGAAACGCCACCCCCTGGGTCACCCAGCTCATCACCTACGCCCTGGTCGCGACGACCGTCTACGCCGACGACCCGGACTTCGACCTGAACATGGAACTCGGCAAGGAGACCTTCGCCGGCTCCGGCTGGCGAGCGGCGCTGAGCAAGTACATGGACATGGAGGACCAAGGCTGCTTCAACCCCGACCCCTTGGACACGACGTACGAGGAGACCCTCGACCAGGTGGCCACGGGCCGGGCCGTGGGCGTGGTCCAGGTCGCCGGCGTACTGTCCGAACTGCGCGCCGCGGCCCCTGACCTGACCCTGCGTATGACCGCGCTGCCGGCCACTGACGACCCGGACGCCACTTGGATGCCGGGCGCGGTCTCCGCCGCCTACGGCCTCAATCCCGACACATCCCACCGCGCGGAAGCCCTCGCCTTCGTCGACTTCCTGGGATCCGCACGCGGCCAGAACCTCTACAACCGTTCCGGCTCCACCCTGCCCGCCATCCCCAACGCCTCCTTCACCGTCGACCCCGCGATCCAGGAGGTCGCGGAACGGCAGAAGGCCGGTACCACCGTCCCGTTCATGGACCAGCGCTGGCCGAACTCAGCAGTCCAGCAGACCCATTTCACCCAGATCCAGGGCCTCTTCGAGGGGACCACGGACATCGACGCCACCTTGGCCGCTCTCGACCGGGCCTATCGCAAGCGCGCCTGACTCAGCGGCGGCGGTCCGCTCACCGAGGCTCAGTCGAAGGCTACTTGAGGGTATGGCGACGTCGGGCCCACAAGGGCAGGACCAGCCAGCACAGCATGGACCAGAGGGTCATGGCCGCGACCAGCCAGGGTGACCGTCACGACGTAGATGGCCTGGTCCGCGTCGCTCAGATCCGCGTAGCGCGGTGTGAAGACGACCGTGAGCAGGAAGCCGAAGAGGATCTGCACGCCCATCTGGGCGACGCGGATCTCCTGGATGAGGTCGCTCCACATCCGGTCCGCGCGTTCGTCCTCGGATGCGATTCGCCCTTCGCGGTGGTTGGGCCGACCGGTTGAAGAGTCACCATCCCTCCTGTTCTGAACGGCCGAGCGTCTCCGCTTCCGGGTTCGTCAGTCGAAGTACGACCGGAGCGAGCCGTGGTGCCTGATGTCGAGGGTCGCGCAGTGGAAGGAACCACCGAAGGGCGCGTAGTGCAGCAGACTGCTCGGGAGGGGTTCGAAACCCCATCGTTCCAGCGCGCGCAACATGCCGGTGTGGTGACGTTCGGCGATCACTCGTTTCTCGTCGAGCATGAGGACGGCCCGGTAGGCGTGAGTCGTGCTTGGTTCGGGCCTCTGCACTGCTGTCATCCTCATCGGCTTCCGGTTAAGGAACCAGCCGCCTGCTCGGTGCGAGCGCAGGCGCTGCCTGCAATACGCCCCTCCGTGATTCGGATCGTCCGAGTACCCCAGTGAGCGCTTCCCATCCATGAGTCGGCCAGTCCGTGACCGGGCTCAGGGCAACCGCGGGCTCAGTCTGCCTGCTCCATCCAGACGATCTGGTCGTAGCGGTCCACCTTCGTGTCCGTCCGGTGGACCAGCCAGTAGGACTCGATGCCGTTGCCGTCGTGGAAGTGGCCGAAAAGCCGCCAGGCGGCGACCTTCCGGAGCACTTCGTCGCTGAAGTCCCAGTTCCAGTCGTCCCCGAGATCGACCAGGTCCAGCTCCGGCGGATCCTGGGCCATGCTGAGCAGCGAGCCACCGAGTTGCAGTGAACTCTCGGAGGGCACGTAGGACTCACCCAGCAGCTCCATAGGCCCAACGCACCGACGGTACTCCTCCATCGCTTCTTCGAGGGCCGGGTGCGTCTCCCTGGGATGGAGGTCCTCAGAGTGCGCCCACCACTCGGGGTGGGTCCACGCGGCATAGCCGTGGAGGTCTCGCGGAGAACGACGGCAGTTCGCTCATCGTGATCGACATGATCAATACCTACGATCACGAAGACGCCGAGCTGCTGGCGGCCGCGGCCGCGAAGGTCGTGCCGGTTCTGGCGGAGCTGATCGGCCGGGCCCGGGACGCGGGCGCTCCGGTGATCTACGTCAACGACAACTTCGGCGCCTGGCGCTCGCACCACGGTGAACTCGTCGAGACCGCGCTCACCCACCCGCACGCCGACCTCGTCGAGCCGATCCGGCCGGACGACGCCTCCCTCTTCGTCGTCAAGACCCGGCACTCGATCTTCCATGACACGCCCCTGTCGTATCTGCTGTGGCAGCTGGGCGTGGGCACGGTGGTGCTGACCGGGCAGGTCACCGAGCAGTGCGTCCTGTACTCCGCCCTGGACGCGCACATCCGCCACTTCGACGTCACCGTGCCGAGGGACGCGGTCGCCGCCATCCATCCGCGGCTGGGGTTCGCGGCGCTGGAGATGATGGAGCGCAACATGGGCGCCCGGATCGTCGATGCGAGTGACGTGGATTTCCGGGGTACCCGTCGGCCACTGGCCGAGGAATGAGTTCGGTCTTCGACGGGATACCGCAGGCGCCGGCCGACGGCGCCCTGTGACGGTTCCCACCGCGCACGACACACGGCACACCACCCAACTCCGGAAGGTTGTCCACCATGTCGACGACGGTCGCCGACTACATCCTCCAACGTCTGCGTGAATGGGACGTCGAACACGTTTTCGCCTACCCGGGAGACGGCATCAACGGGCTGCTCGCGGCCTGGGGGCGGGCCGACAACGAGCCCAGGTTCATCCAGTCCCGTCACGAGGAGATGTCCGCCTTCCAGGCCGTCGGGTACGCCAAGTTCTCCGGCCGGGTCGGTGTCTGCGCCGCCACCTCCGGGCCCGGCGCCATCCACCTCCTCAACGGCCTGTACGACGCCAAACTCGACCACGTTCCGGTGGTGGCGATCGTCGGCCAGACCGACCGCAGCGCCATGGGCGGCTCATATCAGCAGGAGATCGATCTGCTCTCCCTGTACAAGGACGTCGCCTCGGACTTCTGCGAGATGGTGACCGTGCCCGAGCAGCTCCCCAACGTCCTGGACCGGGCGCTGCGCACCGCCATGGCCAGCCGCTCGGTGACCGCCGTGATCATTCCGGCCGACGTGCAGGAACTGGACTACTCGCCGCCCGAGCACGCCTTCAAGATGGTTCCCTCCAGCCTCGGCATGCCGCACTACGCCCCGGTGCCCGACGACGACGACCTCCAGCGGGCCGCGGACGTCCTCAACTCCGGCGGACAGCCGGCGATCCTGATCGGCCAGGGCGCTCGCGGAGCCCGGGCGGAGGTGCTGGAGGTCGCCGACCGGATCGGCGCCGGCATCGCCAAGGCGCTGCTCGGCAAGGACGCGCTCGACGACGACCTGCCCCACGTCACCGGCGCGATCGGCCTCCTCGGCACCCGGCCGTCGTACGAGATGATGCGGGACTGCGACACCCTGCTCGTCATCGGTTCCTCCTTCCCCTACAGCCAGTTCCTGCCCGACTTCGGCAAGGCGCGGGCCGTGCAGATCGACATCGACCCCCACATGGTCGGGCTGCGCTATCCCTTCGAGGTCAATCTGGTCGGAGACGCGGCGCTGACCCTGCGCCGTCTGCTGCCGCTGCTGGAACAGGTGGAGGATCCCGCCTGGCGCCGGAAGATCGAGGACAATGTCACCCGCTGGTGGGAGGTGATGGACCGGCGGGCCCACGTCGAGGCCGAGCCGATCAACCCGGAGTACGTCACCCACACACTGAGCGCACGGCTCCCGGACGACGTCATCCTGACCGCCGACTCCGGCTCCGCGGCCAACTGGTACGCCCGGCATCTGAAGCTGCGCGGAGCCATGCGGGGCTCGCTGTCCGGCACCCTGGCCACCATGGGGCCGGGCGTGCCCTACGCCATCGGCGCCAAGTTCGCGCACGGCGACCGGCCCGCGCTGGCCCTGGTCGGCGACGGTGCGATGCAGATGAACGGCCTGGCGGAACTCATCACCATCGCCAAGTACTGGAAGGAGTGGCAGGATCCGCGGCTGATCGTCGCCATTTTCAACAACCGGGACCTCAACCAGGTGACCTGGGAGATGCGTGCGATGCAGGGCGCCCCGCAGTTCCTCCCCTCGCAGTCCCTGCCCGACGTCGGGTACGCCGACTTCGCTCGGTCGCTCGGCCTGGACGGCATGCGGATCGAGAGGCCGGACGCGGTGGCCGGTGCCTGGGAATCCGCGCTCGCCGCGGACCGGCCCTGCGTGCTCGACTTCGTGACCGACCCCGCCGTACCGCCGATCCCGCCGCACGCCACCCTCGACCAGATCGAGGCCGCCGCCTCGGCCGTCATCAAGGGCGACAGCGACCGGGCGGACATGGTCCGGCAGGGCTTCAAGGCCAAGTTGCAGGACTTCCTGCCCGGCGGCCACCATTGAGGAACGTCCGGGCTCACAGCGCCCGGGCCCACAGCGCCCCGGTCGACGCGTGACCCGGTCCGAACAGCCCCTGGAGGCCGCCGTGGCCGTCCGACACCGTCTGATCAAAGCAAGCCCGAGCGACGTGTGGGCCGTCCTCGCGGACGGTCACCGCTACGCGCAGTGGGTGGTCGGCGCCGCACACTCCGAGCCGGTCCACGGACGGTGGCCCGACCTGGACGCGGCGATCCGCTTCGAGATCCGCCTCGGCCCGCTCCGCTGGGCGAACCACACGGTCGTGCGCCGGTGCGAGGAAGGCACGGCGCTGGAACTGGAGGCCTACGCCGACGCGCTGGGCACGGCACGCATAGCGATCGAACTGCGGCCGTGGGGCGAGCACTGCCTGGTGATCCTCGACGAGCACCCCCTCCAGGGTGCGGGCGGCCGCCTGCACAACACCGGCTTCGAGGCGGTGATCCAGCTCCGGCACCGCACCATGCTGGCGCGCCTGGCCCGGCTCTGCGAGAAGGAGCGGCCCGAGCCTTCGCGTTCCGGACGGTCGGCGACGGTCGGCGGGGAGGGCGCGGGTCGTGCCTGACGGAGTGGTGATCGGAGCCGGCCCCAACGGTCTGGTGGCCGCCAACCTCCTGGCCGACGCCGGGTGGAGCGTGGAGGTGCTGGAGGAGCAGCCGGAACCGGGCGGAGCGGTGCGCCACGATCGCGGGGTCGACCCCGGCTTCGTCAACGACCTGTTCAGCTCCTTCTATCCGCTCGCCGCCGCCTCCCCGGTCCTGGCCGGGCTGCGACTGGAGGAGTACGGGCTGCGATGGGGTCACGCGCCCGCCGTGCTCGCGCACCCCCTCACCGACGGCAGGTGCGCCGTGCTGGAGCGTGACGTCAACGCCACCGCCGCGTCCTTGGACACCTTCGCGCCGGGTGACGGGGCGGCTTGGCGGCAGCTGCACGGGGTGTGGGAGCGACTGCGCCCGGACCTCCTGGACGCGCTGTTCACCCCCTTCCCCCCGCTGCGGGCGACGGCGCGGCTGGCGTTGCGGCTGCGGGCCGCCGGCGGGCTGCGGATGGCCCGCACGATGATCCTTCCGGTGCGGCGTATGGGGCGGGAGGAGTTCCGCGGCGAGGGCGGCAGGCTGCTGCTGGCCGGGAACGCCCTGCACGCCGACCTCGCCCCGGAGGCGGCGGGCAGCGGCGGCTTCGGCTGGCTGATGTCGATGCTGGGACAGACCTACGGATTCCCTGTCCCCGTCGGCGGCTCGGGCGCCCTGACCGCCGCCCTGACGAGGCGACTTCAGGACCGAGGCGGCCGCATCCACTGCGGGCGGCGCGTCGAGCGGATCGTGGTGCGCGGCGGGCGGGCCGTCGCGGTGCGGACGACGCGGGGCGACGAGATCGCGGCACGGCGGGCGGTGCTGGCGGACGTGTCGGTCCCCGCCCTCTACGGCGGGCTCCTGGACAGCGAGCACCTGCCCGCCCAACTAAGGGCGGATCTGCGCAAGTTCGAGTGGGACTTCGCCACCTTCAAGGTGGACTGGGCGCTCGACGCGCCGGTTCCCTGGCAGGCGCGGGAGGCGTCCCGGGCGGGTACCGTGCACCTGGCCGACGGTCTCGACGAACTCACCCGGTTCGCCGCGCAGATCGCGAGCCGGCACATCCCCGACCGCCCGTTCCTGCTCTTCGGCCAGATGACCACGGCCGACGCCACGCGCTCCCCGCGCGGTACCGAATCGGCGTGGGCCTACACCCACGTCCCCCAGGAGACCGACGGGGACGCGGCGGAAGAGGGCATCACCGGACGCTGGGACACCAAGGAGCAGGAGCTCATGGCCGACCGGGTCGAACAGCAGGTGGAGCGCTTCGCACCCGGCTTCCGCTCCCTGATCCGCGCCCGCCGCGTGCTGGCACCTCCGACCTTGCAGGCACTGGACGCCAACCTGCACGGCGGCGCCCTCAACGGCGGCACGGCAGCCCTGCACCAACAGCTCGTCTTCCGCCCGGTCGTGGGCACCGCGCGCCCGGAGACCTGCGTACGCGGGCTGTTCCTGGCCTCCGCCGGCGCTCACCCCGGCGGGGGAGTGCACGGTGCCCCCGGCGCCAACGCCGCGCGGGCCGCGCTGCACCGGGGCCGGCCGCACGCACTGACCGGCGCCCAACGGCTGCTGGCCCGTCGCGACCGCACCGGAGAAGGAACCTGACCCCCGCGCGGACGCCCGGGGCCACCCGTAGGCAAGGAGCAACAGTGCACGACCACCACGACGACCCCGCCACTGATGCCGGCCCCGACCGCCGTCACCGGAGGCCGGAAGGCGTCGACGACCTCACTGTCGAGGCCCTCGGCGCGCTGTCGAAGGCCCTGGAGACCACCGAGCGCGCCAGGGGCCGCCTGTACGACTTCCACCAGCTGACGGGCACCGCCGACCTGCAACTGGACCGGGCCGTCGAGCTGTTGGAGAAGGCCGGCCACCCGCAGTGGGCCGCCGAGGTCCGCGAGCAGATCCTGGGACGCAACGTCATCCCCGGCCACTGGACGTTCCAGATCGTCGAAGCCTACGACGAGACCTACTACGGACCCTTCCGCGCACTGGAGTCCCGCGCCGTGCGGGAACTCGCCGAGGGGCGTGACCACCTCTACGAAGCGGAGCTGAAGGAACGGCGGCGTACCCACGGCCACCCCGACCACTCCGCCTGACCACCGAACCCGAGGGAACCGCCGTGACGAACAAGAGCGACAAGGGCCAGGACAACAAGAACAAGAAGCTGGTCCGGGGTGACGAGGTCACCTGGAAGAGCCACGGCCACACGGTCGAGGGCACCGTCGAAAGGAAGATCACCAGGAGCACCGAGGCGGCCGGCCGAACCGTGGACGCCTCGGCCGAGGAACCCCAGTACGAGGTGCGCAGCGCCGACAGCGGCAGAACCGCGGTCCACAAGGCATCAGCACTGCGCAAGAAGTGACCGGCGTCCGATACAGACCTTCCTCCCCTGTCCCGGCTGGACGGGGTACGAGGAGGCGCTCGTGCGGCCACCATTCGGCGCTGCCCCGCAAGGACCCGGAGCTGTACGGAGCGCTCCTTCCCGGCGTGCCCGACGACCTCCCCCACGTGCGGCCCGCCTCGGACCGGGCGAGCACGGTGCGCTGACCGGGGTTTCACACGGTGCTCAACGGAGACCCGGTCAAAAGACGACACAGAGCCACGTGCTGGCCAATGATCAGACGAGACGATCCGGACCTCGAACAGGCCGGGCTGAGAAGGTAGATGAAGTGCTGTGACCGCCGAGAGCACCGAGATGTGTGTTGACCGCCGGCCGGAGACGGGATGGGCGAAGGCCCGTCGGCTGCGCGGCGAGCCCCTCCGTACCTGGGTGCGGGCCAAGTTCGACGGTGAGGCCGGGCAGACGCGGCAGGAGGCCGACTGGAACGTCGTAAGGGGCGAGGACTGAGCGGTCCTACCGCGAGCCGCCGTTCTCCGGCAGCTCCGGCGGGGTGAGGCGGTACACGTGGAACGCCGCCGCGATGACCGGCTGGGCGACATTGCGCACACGCACTCCGCCCCCGGTCATCCCGTGTTCGGTACCGGCGTGGGCATGACCGTGCACAGCGAGGTCCGCGCCGGCCGTGTCGATGACCTCGGCGAGCAGAAAGCAGCTTCAGTTCCGGATGGGGCAGGCGAACGTGTGGCGCTGGGTGCCGGAGATCCTGCCGCTGCTCACGGACGAGGACCCCCTGGGCGTGGACGGGTTCGCCACGCACCACCTGCCGCTGGAGGATGCGCCCCGGGCGTACGCGGCCTTCCAGAACGAGCAGGACGGAATGATCAAGACGCTGCTCCGTCCCTGAGAACGACCTCAGAGGTGACGGCACGGTTCTCGCTTCCGAGGGGCGATGCGCGCCGATGTGTTCACGGGGAACGCAACACGCTCCTGCCGTTCTCCCACGAGCCGAGGAGCAGGGCGGTGAGCCGGTCCTCCAGCAGGCCGGTGGCGCGGATGCCGAAGACGATGTCGTCCTCCAAGTGGGGTTCGTCGGTCAGCAGTCCCGTTACGACCTCATGGCGTACCAGTTGTTCGTGGACGGCGTCCGCTTCCACGTGTTCGTCGTAGAACCGCTGGGCGGCTCGGCCGGCTCCGCACCGGCGCAGGGCGTCGGCCATGCGGGCAGAGGCGGGGGAGGAGGTGACCTCGACCGCGGCGAAGTGGCCGACCAGGGCCCCGCGGTGGGCGCGGTGCAGACCGAAGAGGGACATCATCGTCACGATCGCGAGCATCTCCGCCGGAGCGGCGTCCAGATGCGCGCCGTAGGCGCTGGACAGCCCCAGGTCGTCGAGGAGGTCGGCGTAGAGCCGCGCGTGGATCTCCTCGGCCCGGCCGGCGCCGAACTCGTCGTACTCCACGGCGACCATGCCGGCTTTCGCCCGTCCGCGCAGCCGGGGCACCACCCACAGATGGGGGTCGGCCTCCTTGAGGTGGTACAGGGAGCGCAGTGCGGCGTTCTCCCGGAGCTGCCACAACTCGCCCTTGCGCAGCAGGTGATGGCTGACGCTTCCCTTGCCGTCCTGCGGGGCGGCCAACAGCCCGGCCAACTCCTGGTGGGCTCCGCCGCCCTGGGGGATCTCGTCGCGCAGGGCGGTCAGGAACCGTTCCTCCAGCGCGGCCCGTAGGCGCAGCAGCTCCGGGTCCCACTCCAGTCGCTCGTCGACGCCGTCGAAGCCCCGGTAGTGCAGTTCGTACAGGACGTACAGGGCGAGGTGCAGGTCGTCCCCGTACGGGTCGTCCGGGAGGCGGACCGTCAGCGGGCCCGTCGGTGCGGGGGCCGGTGCGGTCAGCCGGCCGAGCACGGCGGCCGAGACCTCGCCGCGGGCTGTCGGCAGGGAGGGCGCGGCGGTGAGGGTCGTGGGGGCCGTCACGGGGAGTCCTGCGGTCCGGTGGCGCGGCGCGGCCTGCGCCGGTGGCTGGTGTCGCACCAGGGATGGATGCGGCTGCGCCGGCAGCTGCACAGCGCCACCACGGGGCGGTGCGAGACGACGGTGGTGCCGTCGTCCAGCTCCACCTCCACCGGGCCGTCGACCAGGACGGGCCCGCCGGGCTCGCTACGGACGCGGCGGGGCCGGGGTTCAGGAGCGCTGGGCACGGACGATCACCAGTTCCTCACTCTCGTCCCACGGGGCCACCAGGCCCCGCGAGCACAGCCAGTCACGTCGTTGGCGCAGGACCGGGCCGAAGGGCACCCGGGCCCGCTCGCCGACCTCCGCGCTCAGCCCGGCCGTGGCCAGCCGGTGCAGGGTCTGGTCCACCCCGCTCAGCGCGGAGTGCACCAGGAGCAGCAGTCCACCGGGGCTCAGGACGCGGGGCACGTCGTCGCAGATGCGGTCCAGCACATCGCGCCCGCCGGCTCCGGCGTCCCAGGCACGGGCCCGGCCGTGTGCCGCGGGGCCGGGCGGCGCGGGGACGTAGGGCGGGTTGCTGACGACGAGGTCGAAGCGCCCACCCGGGGGCAGCGCCCCGGTCAGATCACCGCGCCGCACCTGGATCCGGCGGCGGGCGAGCAGCGCGTTGAGGCGGGCGTTCCACACCGCCCGGCGGGAGATGTCCACGGCGGTCACGGTCGTCGCGTGACGGGCCGCCACGAGGGCGAGCGAGCCGCTGCCGGTGCACAAGTCCAGCGCCGCGGCGCCCCGGGGGATGTGCTCGCGGTCCAGGGCGGCGGCCAGCAGCCGGGTGTCGTCCTGCGGGGCGTAGACGCCCGGCCAGGTCAGCACCGGCACGGCAAGCGGTGTCGCACCTGCGGCGGAGACGGTCACGGTGTGGAGTCCTTCCTGTCCGGCAAACGGGCCCAGGGGTGGCGGGAGTGGCCCGCGGGATCTCCCGGGTGCCCGCCTCCGACAGCGCCCACACGTGCGGGTCGATCTGCGGTGGGCAGCGGACGGCGTGATCGCGGCTGCGGCGGGTACCCGGGGAGCCGACTCGGCGAGGGCGGCGCGCCCGACGGCTGCGGGGCGCGGATCACGTGCCGTGAACGACCGAGAGAGCCTGACCGCCGGGATGTGCGCCCGGCGGTCGCCGGACCCGGAAGAGGGATGTGCAGTGGGCGTCGATCACTCGCGGGTACCGGTGCTGGAAGCTCTGGCCGACTTCCACGAGTCGGGGCAGGTTCCGTTCACCCCGCCCGGTCACAAGCAGGGCCGCGGGACCGATCCGCGGGTGCGGGACGCTTTGGGGCAGGCGGTGTTCGCCTCCGACGTGCCGGCGCTGTCCGGGCTGGACGACCGCACCGGCGGGCAGCGGGTACTGGAGCGGGCGGAGGAACTGATGGCGGACGCCGTCGGGGCCGAGCACACCTTCTTCGCCACCGCCGGCAGCTCCCTGTCGGTGAGGTCCGCGATGCTCGCCGTGGCAGGCCCGCACGAGCGGCTGGTCGTGGGCCGTGACGCCCACAAGTCGGTTGTCGCCGGTCTGGTGCCGGCCGGGATCGAACCGGTGTGGGTCGACCCGAACTGGGACGCCGAACGGCATCTGGCGCACCCGCCCGCTGCGGAGGCGTTCGCAAGGCGGTGCTGGAGTACCTGAACTCCGGGGTGGCCGCCGGGATGGTGGTGCCGGACGCCGCCGACCCGGACCTCGGCAAGGTCCGGGTCGTGGCAGCGCGTTGAGGGGACGGGCTCAGCGGCCGAGGGCGTTCTTCAGCTGCTGCTTGGTCATGGTGGAGCGGCCTTGGACGTTCTTCTTCTTCGCCTCTTCGTAGAGCTGGTCCTTCGTCGGCCCCTGCGCGCCGCTGTGTGAACGCTGCCCGCCGCGCTGGGAGGCGGACTTGGGGTCCTTCAGCGAGGTGCGGCTCGCGGTCTTGGACTCGCCGGAGCGGGCCCGCTCCTTGTTGACCGTGCGGGCGGCGATCTCCTTCGCCCGCTTCGTGGACTCGCCGCGCTCCTCGGCGGACTCCTTGATGTGCTCGTACTGACGTTCCCGTTTGGGGCTGGATCCGCGTGGCATGACTGGGCTCCTTCGTCTCGGTCTTCGGTGAGGTGTGGTGTCGTCCGGTCTCATGAAGGGCGTGCCGGATGCCGGGCGCAACCGGGCGAAGCCGTACGGCGGACACGTCAGTGCGCTCGGCGCCGGTCACCCGCGGACTCGTCCGGCGAGTGGACGGGTCTCGGCACCGGCGCCCTTGCGTACGCCGCCGAGGAGTTCACGCCGGGCGTCGGACGCGGTGTGCTCCGGCGTCGGTATCAGGTGAGCGGGCCCTTGCAAGCCCCGGGTGACGCTTCTCTGCCGCACACGCCGGGTGGCCGGGGTCAGTTCGCCGCGGCGGCGAACTCGTGCGTGAACGCTGTGGTGAAGTCCTTGAGGTCGTCAGGTTTGCGGCTGGTGATCAGGACGCTGCCGTGGGCCCGGCACACGTGCACGGCCTCGTCGACCCACGTGCCGCCGGCGTTGCCGATGTCGGTGCGCAGGCTGGGCCAGGAGGTCAGCGTCCGCCCCCGTACCACGTCGGCCTCGATCAGTGTCCAGGGCGCGTGGCAGATCGCGGCCACCGGCTTGGCGGCCTCGAAGAACGACCTGACGAACGCCACGGCCTGCTCGTCCAGCCGAAGGGCGTCCGGATTGGCGACCCCGCCGGGCAGGATCAGCGCCCCGAAGTCCGCCACGTCCGCGGCGCCCACGACCTCGTCGACGGGAAACGTGTCCGCGTGGTCCAGATGATCGAACGCCTGGACACTGCCGCTCTCGGTGGAGACCAGCACCGGTACATGCCGCGCGTCCTTGACGGCCTGCCAGGGCTCGGTCAGCTCCACCTGCTCCACGCCCTCGGGGGCCACCAGAAGGGCGATCTTCATGTGCGTTCACTCCTCTCGGGTGCTTCCGAGGCGAACGGGTACCCGTGTGACCCGGATCGACTCCGAAACCTCTGAGAAGGGAACGCGAGCCATGCGAGAGAACTCCTGGGAGTACCAGCCCTCCGCCGGATACGGCGGCGCCGACCTGACCGGCTACACGGTCGAGGCCGTCGGCGGGGACATCGGCAAGGTCGACAAGTACACCAACGAGGTGGGCGCCGCCTGCCTGGTGGTCGACACCGGCCCGTGGATCTTCGGCAAGGAAATCCTCATCCCCGCCCGTGCCGTCACCCAGATCGACATCGAGGAGGAGACGGTCCACCTCAGCCTCACCAAGGAGCAGGTCAAGGAGGCGCCGGAGTTCCACCGTGAGAGCCACTACGACAGCAGCGACTACCGCGAGCAGCTCACCACGCACTACTGGCCGCAACACGTGTGACCCCCGCGTCCGCCGGCCCGGGGCAGGGCGCGCCGGGACCGGGTGTGGGATCCGGGGGACGTGGAACCCGGGGCTCCATGACGAGTACAGCTCACAGCACACCCGCGCAAGCACACGCCCCCCTCCTGGACTCCACGGTGTCCCTGCTGGTGAAGGGGTACGGATGGCTGCCGGATCTGAGGCGGCGTGCCGGCGGAGCCGAGGCCGTCCCGGTACGCGTCATGGGACGACGCGGAGTGGCCCTGCACGGGCCGGATGCGATCGCCTGTGGCGCAGCACGCAGGTCATGCCGTGAGTGCCGCAGCGGCTCCGGCAGGTGCCTGGTCGCTGGCCCGGTACTGCCGCAACAGGGCGTCGGCGGCCATGAGGGCCTGATCCACCGACCGGGTGCCGGTCATGACGCACAGGGTGTAGGCGGTGTCCTCGAGTTCCCGGCTCGAGTGCCCGGTGGGCTTCACGTCGTGTCGGGTGCGTGCTTCGGTGAAGCGTGCCAGGACGGTACGGAGGTCTTCTTCCGCAGGCAGCAACATGGCGCCGGCCTCCCATGGGGGAAAGGCGGGCCGTGATCCCGACCCGAATCCGCGACGCGCCCGGATCGGTACGGCGTCGGTCCGGAACATCGAGTGCCCCTGCGGGGGCAAGGTATGTGTCCCGAAGCTGGGGCACGGCGGCCTCGGCCGCCCACCACGGGCACCTCACAGGTTGCGCTTCTTGAGCGGGCTTACCGCCGATTCCGCGACGACGCGGGGAGCTGTCCGTCCTCGTTGCGGTGCACGACGCAGTCCCCCGCCCGTCCCTACCAGCGCGTCGTCGCTCCAAGCGATGCCGTCCGGCGTGCGACCGGTCAGCGGCGGTATGAGGCCCCCGACGAAGTGGCGCGTCACCTTGGCCTGGCGCTGGAGGGACGACTTGCGCCTGGCCCCGTTCGAAGTCGGGGAACCGGGCCTCGGCCCGGCTCCACGGTCGCGCGAAACGTTCCCGGCCGTCGGCGTCGCCGGGCACGAAGCGCTCCCCGGGTGACGATCGGCAGACGTCGGCCGCCGCCGAAAGTCGGCCCCTTCACGCTCAGAGATGTCATGGGGAGCTGCCGTGGCCGAGCTGGTCGAGGGCGAGGTCGAGCATGTCCGCGAAGCAGTCCGCGGCGGCGGAATCGATGCACAGCGGCGGTTTGATTTTCAGGAGTTGAGGTGGTCGCCGGTGGGCTGGACGATGACGCCGAGGTCGAGCATGCGGTCGCAGAGTTCGGCGGTCTCTTCGGTGGCGGGTTCCGGGGTGGTGCGGTCGCGGACGAGTTCGAGGCCGAGGTACAGGCCCGAGCCGTGGACGGCGCCGATGATGCTGTAGCGGTCGCCCAGGGCCTTGAGTCGCTGTTTGAGATGCCTGCCGACGGTCACGGCGTTGCCCAGGAGATTCTCGTCGCGCGGGGTGTCCTGGATTGTTCAGGAGCCGGGTCCGGGGTCGGGGTGGGCCGGTCGGGTGATGCCGGCCCGGGTTGCCTCCAGCTGTGCGGCGAAGGCGATGCCGTAGAAGAGGGCCACGGCGGTGAGGTTGGCCCACAGCAGGAGGGCGACGAACGCGGTGAGCGGCCCGTAGAGCGCGCCGAAGGCGCCGCTGCCTTCGACGTACAGGGCGAGCAGCCAGGTTGCCGTCACCCACAGGATCAGATGGAGCGCTGAGCCGAAGGCCAGCCAGGTGTATCCGGGCTGGACCCGGCGCGGCGCCCACCGGAAGATCACCGCCGACGCGATCCACGCGAGGGCCAGACCCACCGGCACTTCCAGAGCGCTTCGCCAGCCGGGCGAGCCGAGAGACC
Organism: Streptomyces sp. NPDC048002; assembly: GCF_040653275.1. Lineage (NCBI taxonomy): Bacteria > Bacillati > Actinomycetota > Actinomycetes > Kitasatosporales > Streptomycetaceae > Streptomyces > Streptomyces sp. NPDC048002. Next base: position 284,347 of record NZ_JBEZNL010000005.1, read on the forward strand.
ACCCGGAGGACGCCTCGACCGCGTCGCCCACCGCCTCGCCGGCCACCAGGACGACGAATCCCACGATCATCGGCAGTCCGGCGGCGAGCGCCAGGGCGAGGGAGCGGGCGTACTTGTGGGGGAGCGGGCGGTCCCGTTCGATGCCGTAGATACGGTTGGCACCCCGTTCGATCTGCCCCATCGCGGAGGTCAGGTTCAGCAGCGCGAAAGCGAGGCCGAGCCAGAGCGCCAAGGTGCTCCACACATCACCGTCCGCGGTGCCGCGGGTCGAGTCGAAGGCGTCCGCGACCACTTCGCCACTGGCTCCGGGAACGATCCGGGCCAGGGTCAGTTCCACGGTACGTCCCACGGATTCGGTGTGCACCGATGTGGCGAGCCCCACCAGTGCCACCGTGAACGGCACCAGACCCAGCACCATTTGGAAGGCGAGTGCCCGTGCGTTGGTGAAGCCGTCGGCGTAGCGGAACCGGGTGAAGGAGTCCGCCAGCAGGCGCAGGCCCCCGTAGTGCCGCAGCGCGGTGAACGCCTCGTCCCCGGAGAGTTCCTCGCCCAGCATGTCCCTGGTCTGCGGCACGGGTACGGCGGTGCCCACGATTCCGTCCCCCTCACCTTGTTCGTCTGCTGTCTCCCTGCCCGCGCCGGACCCGTGCACGCCTGACCGGTCGGGCGTGCAGGCAGGTGTCAGGCGCGACGAGGTCTTCACCGTGGGCATGGGCCCTCCGGCGGCGATGGGCGATTGAGCTGCCCTACGGGCGGCGGGGATGACCGTGTTCTCGATCGGCTGCCGGTGTCTGCCAGCCGTCCCCGCTCTGCGGAGCCTGTGTGGTGCCCGGATGCTCGGGGCGGACCGCGGGAGCGGGCGTGCGGCGGCGTGCTGCCCTTCTGCTGCCGACGATGAAGGCGGTGAGCAGCGCGGCGACGATGACGATTCCCGCCGTGACCAGCCACAGCGAGCCCGCGTTCGACGCGGCCATTGGCATCAGCGATTCAGTGATCATGGGGAGCGGGTACCCCGCTGGCGGGGTTTCTCCTCCCCCTACGGCATCTGCAACAAATTTCAACCGTTAGATGTGTCGTTGAGCTGGCAATATGTGTCCTTAAAATGATCTTGACTGAAAATACTTACAGCAACTTGCATCACGTTGTGGCACGACCTCAGAATCCTGGCCATGGCAAACCTCATGACGCGCCTCTCGCGTCCCTTCGTTCTCGCCACCGTGATTGCGTCAGGCATCCTGGTCGCCCCGACCACCGCACCGCCCGCTGCGGCGGCCACTGGATCGCCGGCTCTGAACTGCGTGGAGTACTTCCCGAGCTGGCGCTACACCGATGTGCACAACGGCTGTGACATCAGCACCGCCGTCACGGTCGAGTACGCGAACGGTCAGCAGGTTCCCTGCCGTGTTGTCGAGCCCGACGGCTGGGCAACCTTCCCCGGCTACGGGACCAACGGCAACCACGTCATCGGACTGCTGACGTGCGACCCAGCGCGCGATAGCGCCTCCGGCGCGTGAACCCTGCACCTACGGGCCATCGCTCACTCAGGACGACGCCCACACCCTCGGCATGCCGCTCAGCCGCCACGCATGTCCGCGCCTCACTTGCTGTCGCGACCTGCTGAGGGCTCGTCCGACGGGTGGCGGGAGCTGTTCAGGCCGTCGCGGACGAGGCCCGACTCGTCACGGTGGTCGGCCGCCGCATGGGTGTACCCGAGACGGATGCCGACCCGCATCTCCAGATTGGCGTTGGTGAGCGTGGCAGCGCCTTGCGGTGGGTGTCCGTGAGTGCCGTACAAGACCGCAGAGGAGACGGCGGCCCACCCGGGCGCGTTCCTCGGAGCACGCGCCCTCGACACCGGCCACCAGTCATGGCTATGCGGCGTTGCGGGGGCTGAAGGTGAAGAGGGCGCGGGTGCCCGTGAGGTCCAGGACGCGGAGGACCGGGCGGCGTGCTCCACTCAGTTCGAGGCTTCCCCCGGCGGCCTGCACCCGGCGGTGCAGGTGGAGCAGCACATGCAGGCCGCTGGAGTCCATGAAGGTGAGGCCGCGCAGGTCGAGGACGAGGTATTCCTGGCCGGTGAGCGCCTCCGCCACGTCGGTGATGCGGTGCAGGGTGTGGCGGTCGAGTTCGCCGACGACGCTCACGACCGTGCAACTTCGGTTCGTCGTCACGCTGACATCGAGATGGGCGTACATGAGCTGGCCGCCGTTCGGCTCGGAGCCCCTCACGGTCAGCTCATCCGCAGGCGATCACGGGGGAGTGGGCCGTCACGCGCCGGCGTACGGGTCGGCGCAGCCGAGCAAGACCACCCGTACCCTCCACCGACCACCCCAGGGTGGCCACCCGGCAGCGCGGGGTCCCTCACCAGACCAGGCTGGTTGTACCTCCAGACTGGCACTCCTGCGCCCGTATGACCAGGGCCCACCGCAGGAGCCCGACAGGTCCGGAAGTGCGCGGGAGTCTGCTCAGGGAGCACGTACGGGCCGCTGCCGCGGCAGGAGTTGCCGCCAGCTGTGCGCGGATCGCATGCCGGGAACCGAGATGATCGACCGAATGTCCTACTGGGCGTGCTTCACCTCCTCGCCCCTGGATTCGACCCGTCTGCCGTGCCGGGTCCGGACAACGATGCCACCCGTGTGACGGTGTTTGAAACAGACAGGGAGCGACTTGCTTGCCGAGGTGTGCCGGCTGGGACCGCGGGGCGCGAGACCGGCGGCGCCCTCGCAGCCCTCCGGCAGCGGGTCGGAGGCAAGCAGTGAGCGGCGCGCGCAGCCAGGGTGGAGCCGCGCACCACGCACTCGGCCGTGCTGAACCCGCAGGTCACGCCTGGGCCCCGTTCGCTCTCAAGGTCCCACTGGTCCGGGAAGATGCCGGGCGACAACCTCAGGTGACCGTTGAAGCGGGGAGGTTCATGTTGCAGCCGCTTGAGCGGTCACGCGAGCTGGGGCGGCAGGGTTCTGTCGGTGGCTGGTGGCAGGATCACCGGCATGGTTCTCGTACGCACTACTCCGCCGCGGCCGGTCCAGGTGGCCGCAGTCTTTCCCGAGCTGGCCCCGTTGGCGCGATCTGCCATCCGGCTGCATCCGCGTCCGGGGTCGCCTGTGGCCGGGGACAGCTCGGTCGGCGGGCCGCTGCTGTGGCCGGCAGGTGAGCCGTGGCCGCACTGCGAAGACGTGCACCTGCACGTGGACACCGGATGCCGTGAGTCACTGACCGAAGTAAGGCTCCGGCGACGCTTGCAGTCCCGGTGGCGCCCTGACGAGCGGCCTCCCGCGTACACGCCCGAGGAAGAAGCGCTCAAGATGCACGAGGCCGCACGGCTCGCTGAACGGCTCGACGCGGGCCCTCCCTGGCCCGCCGACTGCCCGGTGCCCCTGTTGCCCGTGGCCCAACTGTTCCTGCGTGACATACCCCTGATGCGGCCGCCCGGGCACGCCGATCTGCTTCAGGTCCTCTGGTGCCCCTACGAACACGAACCGGACTACAAGCCTGCGACCGCACTGTTCTGGCGTTCGGCCGCGGACGTCGGCGAGATCCTCACTGCTCCACCGGAACCGTACGAGGCGGACTACCCGGGCTATGTGCCGGAGCCGTGCGTGCTGGCACCGGAGGCGATCACCGAGTACCCCAACAGCTTGGATCTGAGCCCGGAATTGCAGCGGATGCTGGAGGACTGGACCAGGTGGCAGGCAGCCGACGCCGGCGTGGACAGCTCCTACGCGTCGTATCCGCGGGAGTTCTACTCCATCCACCTGAGCAACGCACCCGGATGGAAGGTCGGCGGCTGGCCGCCCTGGGGCCGTACCGACCCGAACACCCGGTACTGCACCGTGTGTGAGGCGGAGATGGTCCCGCTTCTGACGATTGCTTCCTGGGAGTGGCACGGCGGCGAAGGCCACAGTTGGATGCCGCGCGAGGACCGGGCCGCAGCCCTCGCGGGCTCCTCAGGCGCCGGCCGGAACCCCTCGCAGCCGACAAGGACAGAAGTAGGCAGCGCGGACAACATGCAGATCTACGTTTGCCCGGCCTCCCCCGAACATCCACACACAGACCTGATCCAATGAATTGAAGGCCCGGGTCTGTGCGGTCAGGGCAGCCTTGCGCCCTAATGCGTCGGCATGAAGCCGAGGCACCCTACTGGCCGCCAGCGAGCACCTCACCGCCTCCATGACGTGATCACGGACGGGTTTCCCATCCTGGAACCGGCCCAGGCGCAGCGGCTTGCCACCCGCCGGCCGGCGGCCGGGAAGGCCGGTGTGACTGGGGCGGGTGCCATGGACGACGGGCTCGGACCGCACTGGAGTCCTCGGAGAAGGCCGCCACTCCTGGGTCCCCTTCCTGCGCCGGGCCGCGCCTTCTTCGGGCATGGACCCGCATCGAGCAGGTCCTGACCGACATCGCCCGGCCCTGCCGCGAGAGCTTCGCCTGGCGGCAGGCGCGCCCTGGCCGACCTTGGGCGGCCAGCGGACTCACCGGCCGCCCAAGCGTGGTCACGCGCTGCACCGAGTGCCCGCCGCATGGTCGTGATCGGTGGACTGCGGCTTGCGGGCGCGCTACGACCCGGGGGCTTCGCCCGTCTGGCGCGCCTTTCACGGATGACGGACGGAACCCGGGTCAGCGGATGCCGAGGGCGACGATCTGGGTGATCGCTTCCTGTGTGAAGTTGTCGTCGCTCACGAGGATCAGCAGCCGTTCGCCGGAGGGCAGGTCCGGGCCCCACGTCATGCCCTCGGTGTTGTCGATGGCGGACAGGCCCAAGGTGTCGAAGTCCGCGACGAGTTCCTTGCGCATCGGTACTACCGTCTGTCCGGCCAGCGATTCCATCGCCTGCACGTCGGTCGCCCCGCGGGTGGTGGCGTCGAAGAGACGGATCTTGTAGCCCGCTCCGGCGACCCAGGTGCGTTCGAGCACGAGGTAGCGGTGGGGCTGGCCCGGGAAGGCGAGGATGGAGGGGACGCCGGTGTCCGGTCCCCAGGGACTGTCGGGGTCGTTCTGGGCGAAGATCTTCTCCAGCGGGTAGGCGAACTGCCCGAGGACCGTCCCGCCCCGGTTCTGCTGCGTGACGCGGACCAGCGCACCGTTGCGCACGTCCGGCTCCGGGCCGTCCTGGAGGAGCGGGCCCTCGATCGCGCTGGTCACCACCTTGCCCTTGGAACCGAAGGTGATCGCCTCGATCGCCTGGTTCCGGCGCGGGCCGCGCTCCGCCATGGTGATCTCGTAGTTCGGGGGTAGCTTCAGCTGTCCGAGGTACTGACCGGTGGGGGAGGCGTACTGGATGGACGGCTGGACGACGGGCGCGTCGGCCGTCATAGGGCGGTCGCCTTCCTGTCCCCACCAGTAATTGCAGGAGCGGGGATCGACGCGGATCTCCTCCGGGTCGACGGCCTTGCCGTCGCCCAGGGTCGGGGCCGGGTACACGGTCCCGTCGGGTTGGCGGAAGGGGCGGGTACCGGTGAAGTCGACCGTGTGCACGCCGTCGGCGTCCACCTCCATCCTGGCCGTGTAGAAGCGGGCGGGCTGCAGAGAGGAGCGGTCGTCGCTGATGAAGACGTACTCGCCGGTGCACGGGTTGCGGTCGATGCCGGAGAGGCCGCCGACGGTGGTGTCCTGGAAGGCGAGCTTGTGCGGAACGGTCTTTTCACCGAGCAGGCGGGCCTGCGCGGCGCGTCCCGACTGCTGCCCCGGGGCGTCAGGTTGGGCGGCCGCGGCCGCGGCTGCGGCGGGGGCGAGGGCCGACGTCAGGAGCAGGGCTACGGCGCACGCACGGCGCGTCAGAGAAGAACTCACCAGATGATCTTGGCCCCTGTCGGCGTGAGGCGCAGTCACCCAATCGGGTAGGGCTAGCAGTGCCTGCGTCCGAGGAATCGGGGACGCGCCCGACTGTTGGACCTGGGTGGGCGAGCAAGTCCTCTCGCCACCTTCCAGCGCGACGGATCCACGATCTCGGCCACGGGCACGAAGGCGGTTCAGCTTCGCGGTGCGAAGGACGACCACGACGGTGCGGACCGCTGCCGCGCCGCGGTCCGTACCGGGACCGGTTCAGGTGCGGGATCCGGCCGGGTCCGGCCGCTGTGGGGTCAGCCGGGGGAGCGGCCGGTCAGCGGGCCGCCTCGGCGACGGCCTGGGCGAGCCCATTGGCCCAGAGCTGGTTGACCCGGGCACGCTCGGCGGCGTTGGGGTAGCGGTTGGTACAGGACGTGCCGGGTCCGCCGCCCGACATCAGTTCGCTGCACGGGCCGCTGTAGTGATCGGGCAGCCCCAGGACCCGGCGTTCGTGCACGAGGTCGAGGGCAGTCCCCTGCGCGTTCCGCCGGGGCTCGCCCTACGTGTACTGGTCGAGCGTGAACCGCAGTTCGTGACCCTGTCGGCGGCCCATCCGGCAGCGACGCGGCGTCAGGTACGGCTCGCCGACCTGGCCGGGGACCGGTGGATGGTCGACGGCGAGTGGGACGGCCTGTCCCGGGTCCTCAGAGCCGCCGGTCTGGAGCCCGAACTGCTGCACGGCGACTACCTCAGCGCCTACTCGCTGGCCGCGGTAGGTGAAGTGGTCACCGTCAGTCAGCCCACCGCCCATCCCCGCCCCGAGCTGGCGATCCGCCCGCTGGAGGGCGACCCGATCGGAGTGCGCCTGCTGCCGGCCGCCCGGTCGGAGGCCGAACTGTCCGAGGTGTTACCGGCCTTGGAGGAAGCCTATTGGGAGGTGGCTCGGCAGGCGCCCGCCTATCGGGAGTGGCTGGAGCGCACACGCTCACCCGGTGCCCGGGTCCCGTCCGACCACCGGAGCACGCCGGGCCGTCGGTGGGAGTGATGCCCGGTTCTGGTCGACAGCTGCCTTGCGGGCACCGGCCTCATCGCCGACGACTGACGGGCGCTGCGGATTCGTCAGTCGCCGTAATACCGGTCGTGTACTGCGGAGCGCTCCTCCACTGAGAAGTCCTCGAATTCACCGTCCGCCTCCAGCTCGCGCAGTCGATCCAGTGCCGCCGCCGCAGCAGGCGCACGGTTGGCTGCGAGGTGGGCTTTCGTCGCGTCGAGCCCGTGCCCGAGCAGGAATTCGATGTCGATCGAGCACGCTGCGTCGAAGCTGGATTGCTTCGCACTCCAGATCAGGAGCACGTCGTCGAGGTCGCCGCTGTTGAACAGTTGGAAGCAGCAGAGCCTCATCAGCTCAGTGTCGCCGGCGCCCTGGACCCGTCGCTCACGCGCCGTGTGCTCTCTGAGGAGTGCACGGATCTCGTCGAGGTCCGTGCCGACGGGGCGAAGTCCGTAGCGGCGCAGGCTTTCCTGTTCATCCATCGCTGGTCTCCTTGATCGTCAGGCCCGGCCGTGGCCCAGCTGGCCGAGGGCGAGGTCGAGCATGTCCGTGAAGAAGTCCACCGCGGCGACGTCGATGCACAACGGGGGTTTGATCTTGAGGATGTTGAGGTGGTCGCCGGTGGGCTGGACGATGACGCCGAGGTCGAGCATGCGGTCGCAGAGTTCGGCGGTCTCTTCGGTGGCGGGTTCCGGGGTGGTGCGGTCGCGGACGAGTTCGAGGCCGAGGTACAGGCCCGAGCCGTGGACGGCGCCGATGATGCCGTAGCGGTCGCCCAGGTCCTTGAGTCGCTGTTTGAGATAGCTGCCGACGGTCACGGCGTTGCCCTGGAGGTTCTCGTCGCGCAGGGTGTCCAGGACGGTGAGGCCGACGACGCTGGAGACCGGGCTGCCGCCGGTGGAGGAGAAGAAGTAGCCCTGCTCCCGGTAGCGGTCGGCGACCTCCTTGGAGGTGATGACGGCGCCGAGGGGGTGCCCGTTGCCCATGGCTTTGGCGACGCAGACGATGTCGGGCACGACGTCCTGCTGCTCGAAGCCCCAGAACCAGTTGCCCAGGCGGCCGTAGCCGACCTGGACCTCGTCGGCGACGGCGAGGCCGCCGTGGCGGCGTACTGCGGCGTAGACCTCGGCGAGGTAGCCGTTGGGGAGGGCGACGCCTCCGGCGTTGCCGTAGTAGGTCTCGGCGATGAAAGCTCCTGCCGGGCGGCCGGAGGCGGCCAGTTCGTCGATCACCGCGGCGGCCTCCGGCCCGTAGCGGACCGCGTCCGGGCCGCGGTGCCGGCCCCGGTAGGAGTTGGGGGAGTCCACGGTGTGTACCCAACGGGGGCGGGTCGCGAGTGCGTTGGGGTTGTCCTGGAGTGAGGTGGAGACGGCGTCGGAGGCGTAGGTCCAGCCGTGGTAGCCCTCGCGCAGGGCGACGACATCGTGCTGTCCCGAGGCGCCGATGGCCAGCCGCAGGCCCAGATCGACCGCTTCGGAACCGGAGTTCACCAGGAACACGGTGTCCAGGGGGTCGGGCAGGAGTGCGGCGAGGCGTTCGCTGAACTCCACTACGGAGGCGTAGTGGAAGCGGGAGTTGGTGTTGAGCCGTCGCAACTGCCTCGACACCGCCTGCTCGATGCGCGGGTGGGCGTGGCCCAGAGGGGTGACGTTGTTGACGACGTCGAGGTAGGAGCGGCCTTCGGCGGACAGCAGGTGGTGTCGCCAGCCGCGTTCGATGCGGGGAGGATCGGTGTAGTAGTGCCCTTGTACTGCGGCGAACGCGGCGCCGCGCCGGTCGAGCAGGTCCCCATCGTCCCCAGGGTCGCAAGCGGAGGACAAGCCGAGAAGAGGGCCGGGGTGGGCAGTCAGAGCGAGCCAGCCGGCGGCGTACTCCGGCCGCACCGTACGGGGGACGACGGGGCCGTCGGCGGCATGCAGCGCCACGTGGACCCGGCCTCCGGCGCAGAGGCGGACGAGGTCCGCGCCCGCCTGCACGGCGGCACCGGTCCGGACGAGAGGCTGGAGGGCAAGGTCGAAGGACAGCGACAGCACGAGTGGGCCGCAGCCGATCTCGACGCTGCCCGGCGCCGCAGCCAGGACCTCGCCGTCGGCGGGCGCCTGCACCTCGGAGTCCCGGCCGACCCAGAGGTCGATTCCGGTGGGCACCGTGGGGGCAGACGTCGCCGACAGCATCCGCGTCCGGGTGAGCCGCGCACGGGCGTACAGGGTGGTGACCGCGGCCGCGCCCTGCGCAAGCAACGATGCCGCCAGCCGGTCCTCGGCGTCTGCGTCCTGCCAGGCTCCGTGGTCCATGCCCTCGGCGTCGGGGGACAGGTCCAGGACGGTGACGGTGTCGGCGGCGAGACCGCGCAGCAGGTGCCGCACCGGCGCATAGGTGGCCGCAGGCGCGTCGGTCATGCCGACCGCATCCCTGACCAGCTGCGTCATCACGGGCAGGGGCAGCGATGTGGCCTGCGCGAAGATGCGCCATTCACGCTCAAGAGCGTCCTTGGCGTAGCCGTTGTCCTCGTCGATGGCGACCTGTTGGCGCCCGCTGGCCACCAGGACGGCGGCGCGCAGGATGACCAACGGCCACAGGGCCTGCGCCTCCTCTTGCGTGAGCGGCCGTACGGCATGGAAGGCGCGGACGGCCGGCAGCAGGTGGTGTGGCTCGATGCCGTCATGGTGAAGCAACGAGGAGAGGGTGACGGCGAGTTCACCCACGGCCCAGCTCGTGGTCACGTCACCGAAGTCGATGATCCCGTCGGGCAGGGGCGGCCGGCTGTCGGGTCGGCGGATGAGGTTGTCGTCGGTCAGGTCCAGGTGTACGGCCTGCGTCGGCAGTCCCGGGGCGAGCCGCTGGACGTGTGCCCACGCCTCGGCCGTCGCGTCCTGGACCGCGGCACGCCGGTCGGGCTCCTCGATGTGTCCGGCGAGCGTGGCGACTACGCGGTCGGCGTGCTGCGGGTCCCACTGGAGCACGCGGTCGAGCCCCGGGTGCTCGAAGCCATGCAGAGCGGTGCTCACCTTGGCGGCGATCGTGCCCATGGCCGCCACCGTGCCCGGGGACAGGCACCGGGGCCCCGAGAGCGTGCCACCGGGCAGATGGCGCAGCAGGCGCGCGACGGCCGGACCGCTGTCCGTGTTCACCGTCGCACGACGCGGGGAACCGTCAGGACGGCGCAGGGCCGTGGCGACGCGCAGGTCGGGGTGTGCCGTTGCGACGAGGTCGGCTGCGGAGTCCTGTGCGTCGATCTCCGTGGTGCTGAAGGCGGTATTCGCGATCTTCAGCACCGCCGCGGGCGTCCCGTCGGCGTTGCGCAGCAGGAAGTTGGCGTCCTGCTGGCTGCCCAGCCCTTCCGCGTCGGCCCTCATGCCGAGGTGTTCGGCGGCGATGCGCTCGGCCTCGGCCACGGACACGCGGGGCGCGGGCAGGGCGCCTTCGGCGAAGAAGTCGATCGTACGGTACTCGTCGGGCAGCATGCGGGTTCCTCGGCTGGTGCGGGCGAACAGGGCTGAGATGCTCGGATGCCTCAGTCGACGTGCCACAGGAAGCGGTGCGTGTGGATCCCGAAGTAGGGGAAGTTCTCCACGGACGCGACCCCCTCGACGGGCCGCACGACGTCGTTGATGAAGTCCAGGAGCGCGCGCGGCTGACCGCACACCACTTCCGCGAACAGGTCGAAGCCGCCCGCCGTGAGGACCGTGTACACCACTTCCTCGTGACGGGACAGCTCATCGGCCACCGCCCTGGGATCACCGTCGACCCGCAGGCCAAGGAGTGCCATCGACTGCTGGCCCATGGTCATCGGATCGGTGACCCCCACGACCTGGACCGCTCTGCTGTCGATCAGCCGCTGCAACCTCAGCCTCGCGGCCGAGGCCGACAGCCCGACCTTCGGCCCCAGTTCGGCGTACGGGATCCGGCCGTCGAGCTGCAGCTCTCGCAGAATCGCCCGGTCGATCTCGTCCATGGAGCACCTTTCCCGCGTGCGTCAATCACGAGCCTCGCACTCGTTTCATGAACATTGCCTCAGCTTGATGCTTGATTCAAGTGTGTGAGCGATGGAATCAAGCGTCTCGATCTTCCGTCTGATGGAGGGCGGCGTCAGGCGCGCGCATGTTCGTCGGCAGAGAGGGCAGACCGGCCGGGGTGCGTACCATTCACCAACTGCCCATGTCGGGTTCCGGCCCGTCCGAAGCGGTGTTGGAGGAACCGGTCCGGGGCTTGTGCCGCCAAGGGGGATGCCGGTGCGTATCGACTCGCTGCCGAAGCTGACGGAAGCCCCTCGCGCGCTGGCGGTGAGTCCGTCGGGGGACCGCGTCTACCCGGTCAATCCGGGTGCCGTTGGTGGGCTGCGGAGTCTGTTCGGGCCCGCTGCACGGTGACGGTCGTTGACCCGCACGCGCGCTCGGAGGTCGCGCGCATACCCCATCCATGCCGCCCTGGATCCGTCCGGTACCCGGCTCTACATCGCGAACCGAACAGCGCAGAGCATCACAGTCATCGATACGACGGTCTTCGAGGAAGTGCAGACCATCCGGCTGTCAACACTGTCCCATCGGCGAGGCGTTGGGCTCTTCGCCGTGATCCACGGGGAGGCGGTACAGCCTGATCCCTTGGCCGTCGGTGTGAGCGGCGACGGCAGGCGACTCCTCGTCGCGTTGTGGGAGGCCGGAACGCTGGCGGTGCTGGACGCGCACAGCGGTTCGCGGATCTCCGAGACGCAACTGGACCACGTCGAGCACAGTATGGGCCCGATCGCCATTGCTACGGACTGGCCGAACCAGCGCCTGTATGTCTCATGCGCCGACCATGCCCTCGTCACCGTACGGGATGAGCGATGAGGCCACCGCAGAGCTTCCCGCTCCGTGTCGGGGCGGAGACGTATGTGCTGCTGGCAGGGGGTGGCCGGTCGGCCGTATCCAGCCTGTGGATCAGGGCGATAGTGAACATGGATGGCCCGGAGGGTGGGCAGAGCGTCCGCGGCACCGCATAGTCGGGGGCATCTCGCCCCGGGGAACCGATGGCCTCGCGCAGCCGTAAGTCGTGTCCCTGGCGCTTCCCTTCGCATCCCCATGCACAGGAGCACCGACATGTCCGCACCTGCCGCCCCTCGCCCGCTCGAGCCCGACAGTGCAGTGAAACCCGACAGCCGTCTTCCCGCCTTCGTCCTCATGGCCGGCAGTTGTCTGCCCGTCCTCGGAGCCGTACTCATGGCTCCGGTGCTGCCACGCGTGCAGGACCACTTCGACGGCGTGCCGGGCAGCGCCGCTCTCGTCCCCCTGATGCTGACCGTGCCCGCGCTGGCCCTCGCCCTGCTGGCCCCCTTCGCCGGCATGATCGTCGACAGGCTTGGCAGAAAGCGGCTGCTGATCGCCGCCACCGCTCTCTACGCGGTCTTCGGGACCGCACCGCTCTGGCTGGACTCCCTCCCCGCGATCATTGCCAGCCGAGTCCTGGTCGGCGTCACCGAAGCGGCGATCATGACTGCCTGCACGACGCTGATCGGCGACTACTACAGCGGCGAACTCCGCGACCGCTACCTCGCTCTGCAGACCATGTGTGCCTCAGCCTCCGCCACGGTCTTCTTCGTCCTGGGAGGCGCACTCGGCGCGGCCAACTGGCGGGCGCCGTTCTGGCTCTACGCCGTCGGCCTCATCATCGCCCCGGTCATGGCACGCGTCCTGCCCGTCCCTCCTCGGCCGCAGCCGCAGCCGGAGACGACGACGGGCAGACCGGACGTTCACCGGTCCTTCCCGGTGCGCCGCATGGCCGGGCTCTGCCTACTCACCGTCTTCGGCGCCGTCGTCTTCTACACGGTCCCGGTGGAGATGGCCTACCTGCTGGACGATCTCGGTGTCGGCTCCACCGGCGTCATCGGGGCCGTCACCGCCGCGGCCAGCGCAGCCACCGTCCTCGGCTCGGTGATCTTCACCCGACTGTCCCGGCGCTTGCGCAGCCTGCTGCCGGTGCCCCTCGCGCTGTGCGCGGCAGGATTCGTCCTCATGGGCTTCGCCGACAGCGTTCCCCTGCTGATCGGCGGGGCCGTGTTGAACTGCGTCGGCACCGGCATCCTGCTGCCGTCGCTGGTGACCCTGGCCATGTCCCGGCTGGACTTCGCCGACCGCGGTCGCGGGATGGGCCTGTGGACAGCGGCGTTCTTCCTCGGCCAGTTCCTGTGCCCGCTTGTCCTCCTGGCCGGTGCGGGGGCCGTCGGTGGGCTCGCCTCGGCGGTCGCCGTACTCGGCGCGGTGACCGCCGTCCTGGGTGCCGCTCTTCTGCGGCCGGCGCGTCCGTATTCCGCGACAGTGGCCCTGAACGATCCCGCGACGGTGGCCCTGAACGCCGAGGAGAGCTGACGACACCGGGCCCGCGCTGCGCAGGTGCCTGCGCAGCGCAGCGGTGCACCACGGGCGGCTGGCCTCCGTGGTCGCCTTCTCCGCGGCGGCTTCCGTGCGTGCTCAGTGGCCAGGCGCCACTTCCTACTTGGAGATGCACCCGAGGACGGCGCTCAGCCGTTGCGGGCCTGAGACGAGCGGCTGACGGTCCCTGCCGTGCAGCGCCATCCAGCGCGTGCCGGCCTGATGAGGCGGACAGTCCACCGTTGCGTAGGCCTGTTCCCACCGAGGGGTGCCCCTGTCACGGGGGTTCGCACGATGGCGAGGCCGGGACACCGTGTCCCCCTCCTCTCGCCCGCCGCCCGCGTCGTCGCGCCGGCGTGCCGAGAACGTCGTCGGAGACCAAGGGGCGACTGTGGTGTTGCGCGGGGCGTTCCTCGGTCGGCCGTTGGAGGCAGCGGCCTCCGGCACTGTGGCGATGGTCGCGACCCCTCCATGGTGGCGCAGGGCTCGGTAGGCCGTGACCGGCAGCCTGACATCCGGGTCACCGTGAACCGCGTACGTGCGCAGATCACCTGTGTCGTGGTGCCGGTTCGGGGAGCGGCTGCAGCATGCTCGCAGGGACACTCAGCGCCGGTGCCCTGTGCGGCGGCACCGGCGCTCGCACCCCTGTCACCTTCCTGAGCCGGGGAACGACGGAGCAGGCAGTCAGCGCTTGATTGTGGCGTCGATGAGGGTCTGTAGCTGTGCTGCGGTGCGGTCCAGGGGTTCGGTGCTGCGCTTGGCGCGGCAGAGGGCGACGGTGCCCTCGACGGCCGCGACGATGAGTGTGGCGACTTCCGCGGCCTGTTCGGGGGCGGCACCGTGTTCGTGCAGGGAGTCGGCGAGCAGGCTCTCCCACTGGCCGAAGACCTCGGCTGCGGCCGTCAGTGCGGGCGGTACCTCGTCGGCCGGGGGTTCCTCGATGGCCACGGCCAGGACGGGGCAGCCGGCGTGGAAGTCGGTGTCGACGACGATGGCCCGCCACAGGGCCAGGAAGGCGCGAAGGCCCGCGGCGGGACCGGCCGCGAGTTCCTTGCGCAGGCTGCGGGCGACCCACTCCCCGGTGTAGCGGACGGCTTCCGTGGCCAGCTGCTGCTTGCCCTCGGGGAAGTAGTGGTAGGTCGAACCGAGCGGCGCCTGGGCGTGCTTGGCCATCTCCCGGATGCTCGTGGCGCTCAGTCCGCGTCGGCTGATCATGTCGGCGGCGCCGGCCACGATCCGCTCGCGGGACGGCTTGGGGCTGCTGCTTGTGGCCACGTGCACATCTCCCCTGGCTATAACGACCGTCATAGTCTAGCCTGCCTCTCGTTATGACGACTGTCATAACGAGAGGCTGCCGAAGGACCGAGGAGCTGCCATGCCGATGATCCGGTTGACCGTCCCGACCGGAGCCCTGACCGATCAGGGCCGCGCGACGATCCAGCGCGATCTCGCCGCTGTACTGCTGCGATGGGAAGGCGCGCCCGACACCCCCTTCTTCCGGGCCCAGGCCTGGAGCTACCTCACCGAGCTGCCCGAGGGCGCGCAGAGGACGGCCGAGGACGACGCGCCCCGCTTCCTCGTGGAGGCGACGGTTCCGCAGGGGGCCCTGTCGGAGCGACGCAAAGCGGGCCTGGTCGAGGAGGCCACCGCCGCCGTACTCTCGGCCGCCGGCCTTTCCCCGGACCAGGCCCTGCGGGTGTGGGTGCTGGTGCACGAGCAGCCCGAGGGCACCTGGGGCGCGGGCGGGTCGGTGATCCGTCACGCGGATCTGGTGACTCTAGCGAAGGGGCAGCCCGGCTGATGCGCGAACTGACCTACGTGGCCCGCAACACCGTCGAGTGGCGCGAGACACCTGACCCGACCCTGACATCCGGCCTGGAGGCGATCGTTGCTCCCGTGGCCGCGACCTCCTGCGACGTCGACTCCGCGATCCTGGCCGGGCACGGCTTCATCGACCCCCCGTTCGCCCTCGGCCACGAATGCGTCGCCCGGGTCACCGACATCGGCGACCAGGTCACCACCGTCGCGCCCGGCGATTTGGTCGTGGTGCCCTGGTCCATCAGCTGCGGCACCTGCGTCCCCTGCCGCAGCGGGCTCACCGCGCACTGCGCCTCGGTCCCGCACATGGCCATGTACGGTGCGCCCATCGGCGGCAGCTGGGGCGGCCTCTTCTCCGACCTGGTCCGCGTCCCGTACGCGGACGCCATGCTCGTCCCGTTGCCTACCGGCCTCGACCCGGTCGCCATGGCCTCGGCCAGCGACAACTGGTCCCTGTCCTGGCGGCTCGTCGCCCCCCATCTCAAGGCCCGTACGGGCGCCAGGGTCCTGGTCGTCGCCCGCGGCAGCATCGGCCTGTACGTGTGCGACATCGCCCGCGCCCTCGGCGCCTCCGACGTCCTCTACGTCGACCCCGACGCCGAGCACCGCAAACTCGCCGAGGGCTTCGGCGCCCGCACCACCGAGACACTCGAACCGATCCGCCACGGATTCGACATCGCCGTCGAAGCCACCGGACGCGTCGACCAACTCGCGCTCGCCGTCGGATCCCTGGCCCCCGAAGGCATCTGCGAGTCCGCCGGCAACCACTTCCGGCCCGGCGAACTCCCCCTGCTCGACATGTACCTCACCGGCGTCACCCTGCGCATCGCCCGCGACAACGTCCGCTCCCACATCCCCGACGCCCTCGCGCTCGCCGCTTCCGGCAGCGTCGACCCGGCCCGCGTCGTGTCCAGCGTCCTCGACTGGGAGCAGCTGCCCGACGCGCTGCCGGAGAAGCACCTCAAGCCCGTCTTCGTCTCACGTCAGCCGTGAGGCGAGTTCGACGACGGTCACGTCCGACGGTGCGCCGACTCGGGTCGGTGGGCCCCACGCGCCGGCGCCGCGGGACACGTACAACTGCGTGTACCCGTAGCGTTCGAGCCCCGCGACCGTCGGATTGGCCAGCTCGGCGACGTAGTTCATGGGCCAGAGCTGCCCGCCGTGGGTGTGGCCCGACAGCTGCAGGTCCACGCCGTGCCGTACGGCCTCGTCGATGAAGACGGGCTGGTGGGCGAGGAGTACGGAGGTGCGTTCGGGATCGCGGTCTGCCAGGGCCGCCCCGAGGTCGGGGCCGTCGTCGTGGTTCTCGCCCGTGACGTCGTTGACTCCGGCCAGGTCGAACGGCGCGAGTTCCACTCGCTGGTTGGCCAGCAGTCTCAGGCCGAGGTCCTGTACGTGTTCCGTCCACTGTTCGGCGCCGGAGATGTACTCGTGGTTGCCGGTGACGAAGAAGGAGCCGTGGCGTGCCCGTAGCTTGCTGAGGGGTTCGACGGCGGACCTCAGTTCGCTGACCGACCCGTCGACCAGGTCGCCGACGACGGCGATGAGGTCGGGCTGGGTGGCGTTGACGGTGGCAACGACGCGTTCGGAGAAGCTGCGGCCCAGGATGGGGCCGAGGTGGACATCGCTGACGACGGCGATACGGAAGCCGTGAGCCGACCTCGGCAGTTTGGCCAGTGGTACCGTCACGCGCTTGACGTGGGGGCCCCGCAGAACTCCGTAGGTTCCGTAGCCGACGGTGCCCGCGGCGGCGACGGCGGTTGCGGTTCCGATCAACTGGGCCGTGAACCGCCTGCGTGACAGTTCCGTGGGCGCTGAATCGGGGGTGAGGCTGTCGTTGCTGCCGGCCGGGAGTGCCGCGGACGGTTCCGCGCCCGTGTTCCGCTCCGGCGGGGGAGCCGCCGCTTCAGGGTGTGCGGCCGTCACTCTCCGGCCGGCGCGGCGGCGTAGGAACCAGTTCAGTGCGGGGCGGAGTGCCTCGCCGACGAGGAGGCCCAGCAGGAGGTAGAGGGCGAGGGCGACCCAGAGGTAGGCGGGCCAGGAGAGGATCCGGACCAGGGTGAAGGGAAGCCCGGCCCAGGAACCGATGAAGGCCGTCAGCATGAAGGCCGGCCCCACGAGGAACGCCGCGGTGCCCAGACGGCGCCCGCGGGTGCCGGGGGCGGTGGTGTCCCGGACGAGGCGGCGCCACACATACCAGTGCAGGCCGGCCAGCACGGCCAGCAGGACTGGCACGGCCAGGACGAGAACGATGGTCACGGCGAAGAAGGCCCTCTCAAGTGTTGCGAGGATGGGTGGTGTTGGACGTGGGGGGATTCGCTCTGTACCGCCCCCGAGGACGGTGTCAGTCCATTCCGCGCCGGCCCGGCGTCCAGAAGGGCTTGACCACGATGTCATGGCGCGGCCAGCCGCGGTCCTGCAGCAGGTGGCGTTTGACGGCCTGACAGGTCTTGGCCTCGCCGGCGATGTAGGCGACCGTTCCCGGTTTGATGCCTTCCAGCGAGGCGACGGCTTTCAGCAGCGTAGGTGAGTCGTGGGCGGGGGCCGCCCCACGGTGCAGCCATTGCACGTCGCCGTCGACCGGGAGCTGGTCGGCGAGGTCGTCCACCTCGATGAGGGAGCGGCAGTGTCCGTTGAGTGCCCGCGTCATCGCGCCGATGGCCACCGAAGCGGTCTCCTCCCCGATGAACAGGTGGTGCGGGGCACTCTCTCGGACGGTGAACCTGCCTTCGGGGGCTTTGAATCTCACCTCGGTGCCGGGAGTGAGGCCGTTGGCCCAGCGGGCGCCGGGGCCTACGCCGTGGTCGAACACCCTGAGTTCCAGGATGTTGTCGTAGTGCTCCCACACGGTGTAGGTGCGCAGGACGTCGCGGGCCGTGCGCAGGGACAGCGGGCCGACCTGGACGCGGATGTGGTGGCCCGGCTTCCAGTCGAGGGGGCCGGCCCCTTCGAGGCGGATGCGTCGCCATCGGCGTCCGGCGGCTTGGGCCGCGGTGGCCGTGGCCCGTTGCAGGAGCCGTTCGAGCACCCACTCGCCGTGTGGCATGGCGCTTCTCCTTCGGTTCTCGGGTCGGTCGGGGTAACGGGTGACGGCGCCTGCCGGCCCCGGGGGTAGGCCGGTCAGGCGCCGCTGCCGGGGCGGGCTCGGCGGCCCGGCCCGGCAGAGGGGAGTGGTTGGTGGAGGTCAGCGGCTGGCGACGGGGTCGGGTTGGCGGACCTCCTCGGTCTGTCCGGAGGGGCCTTCGACGGAGAGGTGCGGCAGGCGCTTGTCGAGCCAGGCGGGCAGCCACCAGTTGGCCTTGCCGAAGAGGTACATCACGGCGGGGACGAGGACGGTGCGCAGGATGAACGCGTCGATGGCGACGGCGGCGGCCAGTCCGATGCCGAATTCGGCGACGATGCGTTCGCCTCCGAGGGAGAAGGCGATGAACACGACGAACATGATGGTGGCGGCGGCGGTGATGACCCGGCCGGTTTCGGCGATGCCGACGGAGACGGCCCGCTTGTTGTCGCCGGTGTGGACCCACTCCTCGTGCATCCGGCTGACGAGGAAGACCTGGTAGTCCATGGACAGGCCGAACAGCACGGAGAGCATGATGACCGGCAGGAACGCCTCGACCGGTCCGGCGGCGCCCAGCCCGAAGGGTTCCGAGCCCCAGCCGTACTGGAAGAAGGCGACGATGACGCCGAAGGAGGCGGCTGTGGCGAGGAGGTTCATCACGGCCGCGGTGAGCGGCACGAGCAGGCTGCGGAAGGCGATGAGCAGCAGCACGCAGCCGAGGGCGACGATGACGGTGAGGAACAGCGGGAGCTTGCCGGTGAGGACGTCGGCGAAGTCGTCGAAGATGGCGGTCTGGCCGCCGACGTAGACCTTGAGGCCGGTGCCTTCCTCGGCGGGCGGGATCACGTCTTCTCGCAGCGTCGTGATCAGCTCCGCGGTCTCCTCGGACTGGGGGGACGTGGTCGGGACGACCTGGACGATGCCCACCTTCGCGCCGGGCTCGGCGGGCAACGCGGTGACGGCGGCGACGCCGTCCGTGCCGGAGATCTTGTCGGTCAGGTCAGCGAGGGCTCGCTGGTCGGTGGCGGTGGGGGTTTCGGCGACGAGTTGGAGGGGCCCGTTGAACCCGGGTCCGAAGCCGTCGGCCAGCAGGTCGTAGGCCTGGCGGGTGGTGGTCGAGGCGGGGTGGTTGCCCGCGTCGGAGGAGCCCAGGCGCAGGGAGAGAACGGGCAGGGACAGTACGGTGATCACGGCGAGGGAGATCACCGACAGGACGACGCGGCGGCGTTCGGCGATGCCCGCCCAACGGGCCCAGAACCCGGGCGTGTTCTGTGCCCCCGATGTGTGGTGGCGGCGTTCGCGGCGGCTGAGGGCGCGCATGCCGATGAAGCCGAGGAGTGCGGGCAGCAGGGTGACGGCGGCGATCACGGTGAACAGGACGGTGACGGCCGAGGCGATGGCCATGCCGTTGAGGAATCCGACTCCGAGGACGAACAGGCCGGACAGGGCGACGATCACGGTGCCGCCCGCGAAGATCACCGCGCGGCCGGAGGTGTCGATGGCCTTGACGACGGATGCTTCGATGTCGGTGCCGTTCTTCAGGTTGGAGCGGTGCCGGGTGACGATGAACAGGGCGTAGTCGATACCGACGCCGAGACCGACCAGCGCGCCGAGGATGGGACCGAGGTCGCCCACCTCGGTGACGTGGGTCAGCAGGGTGACGGTCATCAGGCCGGTGCCGACCCCGGCGATGGCGGTGGCGATCGGCAACAGCATCGCGAACAGTGAGCCGAACGCCACGAACAGCACGATCGCGGCGGCGAGGATGGCCACCAGTTCGCTGGTCGGCGCCTCCGACTCCGCTGCCTGGCTGATCGGGTCGCCGCCGAGTTCCACCTTCAGTTCGTCGGTGCGGGCCTTCTCGGCGGTGGCGACGACCTTCTCCAGGTCGGCCTTGTCCAGGTCCATGGCCTGCTCGGCGAAGTTCACCGACGCATACGCGATGTGCCCGTCCTCGCTGATCTGCTGTGCGCCCTGCTCGCTGTAGGGGCTGGTGATGCCGCTGACGCCGGGCAGGCCGGAGAGGTCCTCGAGGGTGGCGGCCATGCGGTCGCGCACGGCCGGATCGCGGACGTCGCCTTCGGACTGCCACACCACGGTGGCGTTGGCTCCGGACTGGGCGGGCATCGTTTCCCGCAACAGTTCGAGTGCCTGGGAGGACTCGGTGCCGGGCAGGGAGAAGCTGTCGCTGGCTTTGGTGCCGGCGGCGGTCGAGGCCAGGCCCAGGCCCGCCAGTAGGGCGATCCAGAGCACGACGACGACAAGCCTGTGGCGGTAGCACCAGCGGGCGAGGGCGGACACGGTGACTCCTCGAACAGGACCGGATGTGATGCCTACCAATCTGGTCCGTCGACGCCGGTGAAACGTGCGCCCGGGGGACGGTTTGCGGGGTACCGCGTTCGCAGTACCGTCCTACAGCGGCCGGCGTGCGCCCGCGGTGACGAGGCCGGTTTCGTAGGCGAGCATGACGAGTTGGGCCCGGTCGTGCGCGCCGAGTTTGGTCTGGGTGCGGTTCACGTGGGTCTTGGCGGTCAGCGGGCTGATCCCGAGGCGTGCGGCGATCTGGTCGTTGCTGAGGCCGGCCGCGACCAGGACGAGGATCTCGCGCTCGCGGCCGGTGAGAGTGGCCAACTGTTCGGCAGCGGTGTCCGTGTCGTGGGCGGGGCCGCGCAGGAACCGGCCGATCAGCGCGCGCGTGGCACTGGGCGACAGCAGTTGTTCCCCGTGGGCGACCAGACGGATCGCTTCCTGCAGTTCGGCGGGGTGGACGCCTTTGCCGAGGAAGCCGCTGGCGCCGTTGCGCAGCGCGGTGAACACATACTCGTCGACCTCGAAGGTGGTCAGTACCAGGACGCGGACATCGGGCAGGGCGGAGGTGATCTGCTGAGTGGCGGAGAGGCCGTCGAAGCCGGGCATGCGGATGTCCATGAGGACGACGTCGGCGGCCGGCGCGAGGCGGACCGCTTCCCGTCCGTCGCCGGCTTCGGCGACCACTTCCATGTCCGGGGTCGAGTTCACGAGGATCTTGAACCCGGTGCGGACGAGTTCCTGGTCGTCGGCGAGGAGGATTCTGATGGTCATGAGGGTTGCCCTTCGTGCGGCAGCAGGGCGCGGACTTCGAACCGGCCGTCGGCGAGGTGGGCGGTGAAGGTTCCGCCGAGCGCGAGGGCGCGTTCGCGCATGCCGAGCAGGCCGTGGCCGCCCGATCCGAGCCCCAGCGGACCGAGTGCCGTGGGGTTGCTCGGCGGGGGAGCGGGCCGGGCGGGGTTGCGGACGTGGATGCGCAGTGCGGACGGCAGATAGGCGAGTGCGAGTTCGGCGCGCGGGTGGGACGCGTGCCGGCTGGCGTTGGTCAGTGCCTCCTGGACGAGCCGGTAGGCGGTCAGGCCCACCGCGGCGGGCAGGTCTACGGGGGTGCCGGAGGTGTTCTGGTCGACGATGAGTCCGGCCGCGGTGAACCCTGCGATCAGGTCGGGCAGTGAGTCCAGGCCGGGTGCCGGTTCGACGGCAGCTTCTTCGGGTGCGTCGGGCTGACGCAGTAGCCCCAGGGTGGCGCGTACCTCCTCCAGGGAGGACTGGGCGGCCCGCCGGATGTGGCTGAGGGATTCTCTGGCCTGCCGGGGTTCCGTCTCCATCACCTGGTCCACGACTGCGGCCTGGACGGCGATCAGGGCGATGTGGTGGGCCAGGACGTCGTGGAGTTCGCGCGCGATCCGCAGCCGCTCGTCGATGACCCGCCGACGGGCCTCTTCCTCGCGCGTCTGCTCGGCTCGCCGTGCCCGTTCCTCCACTTCGGCGATGTACGCCTGGCGGTTGCGGACCGCGAATCCGGCCGCCGCGGCGGTGGCGCTCAGCGCCAGCAGCGCGACGCTTTCGGGGCCCATCCATCCGCGGTGTCCGAAGAGCACGCTGGTTGCGGCGAGCACGAGGGCGACGGTGGTGACGGCGACGGCGGCTTCACGGCGTGGCAGGCGCAGTGCGCAGGTGAACATCGCGACCATCGTCGCCAGCATCAGCGGGCTCTTGTGCCCGCTGGCCGCCAGGGAGGTCAGTGTCCCCGCTGCGGTCATCGCCAGGACTGCCGACGGCCAGCGCCACCGGAGGACCAGGCAGGCACAGATGGCCGCCCCCAGGGCTGCGCCGAGTGGGGTCGGTGCGTCGGTGGCGTCGTTGCCGTCGAAGAAGGGGGCGAGCAGCGAGATCCCGTACACGGCTGCCGCCAGCAGCGCGTCGTGGCGCCTGCTCCAGGGAGAAGTCGATCTCATCGCATACCTCGCACAGGGCTGTCCCTACCGCGGTGATCAGTTCTGGCCGGGGGGCGGGGGCATGTCGACCCCCCGGGCGCGCAGGGCGTCGGCTGTCTTCATCAGGAGCCGGAGCAGTTCGCCGCGCTCCTCGGCGGTGAAGTCGTCGAAGAGCGAGGCGGTCGCATCGTGCGACGGTCCGAGATGCAGTTCGACGAATTGCCTGCCCGCCGGGGTGAGTTCGACGAGCTTGACCCGTCGGTCGCTGGGATGGACGACTCTGCGGACCAGTCCTTCCTTCTCCAGGCCGTCCACCAGGACGGTCATGTTCCGCGGCGACATGCCCAGCGGTTCGCCCAGCTCGCCCATGCCGGCGGGCTCGGTCTTGAGCATCAGTCCCATCAGGAGGGTGGCGCGTGGCACGGTCATCCCGGCGTCCGTGGGGATGTTGGTCTGCATCCACTGCCGCAGCCCCTTGCGCAGTCCCGCGAAGCCCGCGAGGAGCTGGTGGCTGGTTGCGGTCGCTGAGGCCGTGGCCGGAGTGTCCGGGTTGCCTGGTGATCTCGACAACGAAAGTCCTATCAGTTGTTAATTTCTCCTTGGATACTGTATCAATGGTCTCAGGGATGGAGGGCCGTCGGCAACCGACGGAGCCCCCACCTGGGCCGGAGCCGCGCTCAGCCGTGGCCGGCGTCACCCCCGACCGAAACGGACGGACTCCTCGCCATGAATCACCAGACACCGCCGCGCACCGTTGTCATGACAGGCGCCACCGCCGGTCTCGGCGCCCACGCTCTGCGCACCCTCGCCGCCCAGCCCGGCACCCGCGTCATCGTCGGAGCGCGCGGAAGCGGACGGTCCGTGCCCGAGGGCGTCGAGGTCGCCCCCCTCGACCTCGCCTCCCTCACGGACGTCCGCAGGTTCGCCGACACCGTGATCACGCGCCTCGGCGGCGCCCGCATCGACATCCTCGTCCTCAACGCCGGCATGCAGAGCGCAGCCACGGGCGCGCGCAGCGCGGACGGCTACGAGCTGACCTTCGCCGTCAACCACCTCGCCCACTACCTGCTGGCCCGCCTGCTCATGCCGTACGTGGCCGACTACGGCCGCCTCGTGATCACCACCAGCGACACCCACGACCCGGCCGTCACCCCGATCGCACCCAAGACCCTCGATCCCAAGGCCCTGGCCCATCCCGAAAAGGGCGGCTTCGGCACCGGAATCCGCGCCTACTCCTCGTCCAAACTGTGCAACCTGCTGACCGCGCAGTCCTTCGCCGCGTCGGAGGAGGCCAAGAACCGCAATATCGACGTCATCGCGTTCAATCCCGGCCTGACTGGCGGAACCTCCCTCGGCCGCGAAGCCTCGCGGGCCCGCAAAGCGGTCATGACGGCCTTGATGGGGACCGTGTTCAAGATCGTGGGACGCTTCCGCCCCGAATACGTGATGGGCACCCCCGAACGCGCGGGTGAACAACTTGCCGCAGTCGCCAGCGGCGACCTCGCCCCGCCGCCCGGCCGCCTCTACGTCTCCCTGGTCAAGGGCGAAGCCACCTTCCCCGACCCCTCCGAACTCGCCCGCAGCCGCACCGCACGTGACCGGCTGTGGACCGACAGCGCAGCGATGACCGGCCTCGCCTGACCCCGCCCAAACCCCGCAAGGAGCACACCGTGACGGAAACCCACACCGCCGCGCCGACCGGCCAGGACACCGGCAAGCCACCCACGAGGATGCGGCTCGTCCTCTTCGCACTGATGATCGCGATGATGCTCGCCATGCTCGACAACATGATCATCGGCACGGCGATGCCGACGATCGTCGGGGAACTCGGCGGCCTGGACCACCTCTCCTGGGTCGTGACCGCCTACACCCTGGCCACCGCAGCCTCCACCCCGATCTGGGGCAAACTCGGAGACATGTACGGCCGCAAGGCCACGTTCATGACCTCCATCGTCATCTTCCTGATCGGCTCCGCCCTGAGCGGACTGGCCCAGGACATGGGACAGCTGATCGGCTTCCGCGCCGTCCAGGGCCTCGGAGCCGGCGGCCTGATGGTCGGCGTCATGGCCATCATCGGCGACCTGATCCCGCCGCGGGAACGCGGCCGATACCAGGGCATGATCGCCGCCGTCATGGCCCTCGCGATGATCGGCGGACCACTGGTCGGCGGCACCATCACCGACCACTGGGGCTGGCGCTGGGCCTTCTACATCAATCTCCCCCTCGGCGCCGTCGCCCTGGCCCTGATCGCCTTGGTCCTGCACCTGCCCAAGCAGCGGGCCAAGGGAGGCATCGACTACCTCGGTGTCGTCCTGCTCACCGTCGGCATCACCGCGATCGTTCTGGTCACCACCTGGGGCGGCACGCAGTACGCCTGGGACTCCGCTCAGATCGTCGGCCTCATCGCCGCCGGCGTCGTGTCCCTGATCGCGTTCACCTACTGGCAGACCCGCGCCAAGGAACCCGTCCTGCCCCTGCGGATCTTCCGCAGCCGCAACTTCACCCTGATGGCCGTCATCGGCTTCATCACCGGCTTCGTGATGTTCGGCGCCACCCTCTACCTCCCGCTGTTCCAGCAGTCCGTGCAAGGAGCGTCCGCGACCAACTCCGGGCTGCTGCTCCTGCCGATGCTCGGCGCCATGCTGGTGACGTCCGTGGTCGCCGGCCGGGTGACGACCAACACCGGACGGTACAAGGTCTTCCCCCTCGCGGGCGGGGCGCTGATGACCGTCGGACTGTATCTCCTGTCCACGATGGACACCGACACCTCACGGGTCACCTCCGGCCTGTTCATGGCCGTTGTCGGCCTCGGGCTCGGCTGCCTCATGCAGGTCACCATGCTGGTCGCGCAGAACAGCGTGGAGATGAAGGACATGGGCGTCGCCTCCGCCTCATCCACTCTCTTCCGCACCCTCGGTTCCTCCTTCGGCGTCGCGATCATGGGCGCGCTGTTCACCGGACGCGTCCAGGACGTCATGACCGACCGCGCGGGAGCACTCGGCGGCCAGGCCACCGACCAGGCGGCGCAGCTCGACGCCGCCGGCCTGGCCGAACTCCCTGAACAGGCCCGGCAGGCATACCAGTTCGCCGTCTCCTCCGGCACGCACTCCGCGTTCCTGCTCGCTGCGGCGGCCGCCGTGGTCGCGCTCATCGCGGCGATCTTCGTGAAGGAAGTCACGCTGCGCCGCACCGAGCCGGACCCGGTGGACGAAACACCCGGACAGGAGCCTGCCGCTGCGGCCCTGTAGGAACAGGCCAGAAAAGGCGGGGCGCCTGCGTTCCAACGGAACGGACCCCGACGCGGATCACACACTCCCAGGAAGCGACAGCACCTTGAAACTGCTCATCCTCGGCGCGACCGGCCCCACCGGCCGCCACCTCGTCAACCTCGCCCTGAAGGCCGGCGACACCGTCACCGCCCTCGCACGCACCCCTGCCGCACTCGACGACATGGCGGACCGGATCACCGTCGTCGCCGGAGACGCCACCGCACAACGCGATGTCGCCACCGCCGCGCTCGGACAGGACGCCATCATCTCCGCCCTCGGCCAGGGTAAGACCCTCAGCCACCGTGGCCTGTTCGACCACGCCTCAGCCGCCGTGATCGGCGCAGCCCGGCAGCAAGGCGTCTCCCGCTTGGTGTGGATGTCCTCCTTCGGCGTCGGCGACACCTTCCAAACGGCGAACGTCACCCAGAAGGCCATGTACCGCACGATGCTCAAAGGCGTCTACGCCAACAAGAAGATCGCCGACGATCGCATCCGCGCCAGCGACCTCGACTGGACTCTCGTCTACCCGACCGCCCTCACCAACGGCCCGGCCACAGGCACCTACCGTGTGGCCGAACGCCTGCCCATGAAGGGTGCCGCCAGAATCAGCCGCGCCGACGTCGCCGCGTTCATGCTGCAGGCCGCTCACGGCAGCGAGTGGAGCCGCCGCGAAGCGGTTGTCTCCAACTGAGACGCGGCAGGGCCGGCGGGTTCCGCCATCGTGGCAGGGGCCGGCTCGCACCAAGTCACGCAGCGCTTGCCCGTCGGTCCCTGCTGTGTGTGCGTGGTGCGTCGTCATCCGGGGCGGTGCGGGCCCAGCAGGGCAGGATCGGAGGCAGGTCGCCGAGGCCACAGGGCGGAAGGTCCATCGACGTTGATGCCGAGTGCGACCGTGTGTTCGCCCCGGTCGGTGTCGATGTCACGGAGCGTGTAGGTGCTTACCGCGGTGCCGCCGTCCGCCGTCCGGACGAACACCTCAGGTGGGCGCGAGGGCCCCGTCGGCGGTCCCCTTGAGGCCGGTTCGGAAGGCCGCCGCTCGGCTGCGGGCCCCGCTGGGGGCCCGCCGAGGTCTGCATCCGATCTTCTGGCTGTGGCGCCGTGTCCGACAAAGGGGGACGACGTTGACAGAGCGGAAGATCGACTTTGGAGGCGTTGTGAGAATGACCCTTGCCACTGCTGCCGGCCTGCTTACCGCGGGGCTGGTCCTCGCGGGCGCCCCCGCGGCGTCCGCCGCTGATAACCCGGCAGACAATGATCTTTGCGCGGCGGTTCTCGGTGCCGCTCTGTGCCAGAGCATCGCGCAGGCCAACGTTCTGGCCGACGGCAACTCGAACACTGCCGTTCTGAGTGAGGGCGAGTAGCCGGCGGGCAGAGGAGCCCTTGGGCGTGAGCCGGCTGCCTGCGTTCCAGCAGGTGCCCGCCTCGCCGATGTCCCTCGTGTGGTGGCCGCCGCCGGGCAGGGCGGCGGCCAGTCATGCAGGGTGGGCTGTGGCCGTCCGCGGTCCCCGGCGGCCGGGTCCCGCGACCCCTGTGACGGGCCACCGTGATGACACAGCCTCGCCCCGCAGCGACAGGAGCCAGTCATGCCGCGCACGTCCTCCCACCGACGCGGTGGTTCGACCCCGCTTTGTCAGGCCCTGTCGCGCAAGGCAATGGGTGCGGGTGCCCTCGCGATGGGTGTTGCGCTGCTGGCATCGAGCTGCGCGGGTGGTGACACCGTTTCGATGGGCCCATCCGGCTCTCCGTCGGCAAGTCCGGCGTTCACTCCCGGCCAGATCGCAAAGATCGACTCTGCTGCCGAGGCCACCTTGGACGACCAGATCTCCGGTGTGGTCGTGAGCGTCTCGGACCCGGAGCGCGGAACCATTCTGAAGGCGTACGGCGACGCGCAACGCGGCGGTTCTCCCATGACTCCCGACGTGCACTACCGGGTCGCGAGCGTGACGAAGACGTTCACGGCCCACGCCGTGCTGCAACTCGTCGACCAGGGTGAACTGTCCTTGCAGGACCCGATCGAGGAATACGTCCCCGGTCTCCCGAACGGAGAGCGGATCACCATCCGCGACCTGCTCGGTATGCGCGGCGGAGTGTACGACTACGTGAACGACCCCGCCTTCATCGACCAGTACGCCAAGGACCCGCTCTGGCCCGGGTGGAAGGTGGAGGACGCGGTCGACATCATGAAGGCGCACGCCGACGAGTTCCGCACGCCCGACACGAAGACCGTCTACTCCAACTCGGAGTACGTACTGCTCGGGTTGGTCGTCGAGAAGGTCACCGGACAGCCCGTCGACACGTACATCAACAACACGGCGGGGGACCTCGGGCTCAAGGAGACCACGTTCCCCACCACCCGGACCAGCCTGCCGAGCCCCTACGCGAACGGCTACTGGTACTACCCGCCGAAGGGCACTCCGCCCAAGCCGTCGTGCACCACCGACACACCGTCGCCGGGAAGTACGGGCGCCTCCCTGCCCCGGTGCGGCAGGGACGTGACCAGGAGCAACCCTCTGGTGCCGTGGACGGCGGGTGCTGTTGTCTCCACCGTCCCCGACATGACCGAGTACGCCGCTCAGCTCGCCACGGGGGTCGGTCTGAAGCCGCGTACGGCGAAGCTGCGCCAGGACTGGACCTCGTTGTCGAACGAAGGCATCCGCCTCCAGTACGGCTTGGGCGTCATGCGGGTCGGGGACTGGGTCGGTCACGACGGTGCCATCTTCGGATACAGCGACATGGTCTTCTACCTGCCTTCGAAGAAGGCCACCGTCGTGGTCATGACCAACGCCAGCGACGCGGAGGCGGTCACCTCCACGCCGCTCTGGGGCGAGATCGTCAAGGAGCTGTACCCGGGCTCGCTGCCCACGGTCGGCTAAGGATCCGGCGCCGCACGCATCGGGGCCGAGGATGTCAGGGGTTCCGCTCGGCTTCGCGCTGCTGGTAGTCGCGTGGGGAGAGCCCGTGGAAGCGGGAGAAGGCGGCGCTGAACGTGGGCAGGTGGGCGTATCCGGTCCGGCGCGCGACGGAGCTGGGCGGGGCGCCGCCGGCGAGCAGGTCGCGGGCGATGCGCATGCGGGCGGCGTAGCGCCAGCGCGTCAGTGTCATGCCGGTCTCGTCACGGAATGCGCGGTGGATCTCGGCACCGACGTCGACAGGGTGTGTCCCGCCGGGCTCGCCGATCCGACGCAGGCATTCCATGGCGACGGCACGCGCGCGCGGATCGGTGGGCATCGGCACCGACAGCGCTCGCTGTACGGCGACCTGTTCCGCGAAGAGATCGAGGATGCGGCGGTGGTTGTGGTTGTCGGGACGCAGTGAGGACCGGGCGCTGATCGAGCAGAACATCAGGTAGTCGTCCCACGCGGGTGAGAACCGTACCTGGAGCGGCGCTGTCAGTTGGAGGTCGCCGGTGCTCGCGTTGCCCAGAGGGAGGGAGACGGAGTTCTCGCGGAGGCCGGTGACATGCTCCATGCCCGCGGGGATCCAGGTCGCCACGCCTCGTTCGCGCTCGTAGCGCTCGTCGCCGATGTCCAGGTACCCGCTGCCTCGGTACATCCAGCTGAGGACGTGGATGTCGTTGGTGTGTGACGGTGTGCTGGCCGCGGGCAGCATCTCGGGCGCGGCGGGGGTGCCCGGCGCGCGCATCATCCGGACCAGGTCGTCGGCCTGCCGGGCCGCTGCTGCCCGTTGTGTCAGTCCGCCGGTACGGGGCCGGGCGGAGAGCTGCCGTCCGAACTCGTGGGGGGTCTGTCCGAACCGTCCCTTGAAGGCCCGTGTGAGGCCGTTGCGGCTGGCGAAGCCTACGCGGGCGGCCACTTGGTCCACGTTGTAGCCGGCGGCGAGGAGCTCCACGGCGGCGCCGAGTCGGCAGTGCAGGCGCCACTGTTCGAAGGTGAGTCCGGTGTCGGCGAGGAAGTCACGGCGGAGGGTGCGCGCGCTGGAGAGGACACGGGCGGCCCACTGCTCGACCGTGAGGTCGAGCGCGGGGTCGCTGGTCAGTTCCTCGGCGACTGCTCTGGCGCCGAGGGCTCGCGGCATCGCGGGGGAGGCGCTCCCCTCCGGGCTCGGATGCTGACCGGCCTCGACGTGCGCGGGTGGGCGCGAGCCTGGATGCCGGAGGAGTTCCTCGATCGCCATGGGGGAGTACCCGTGGCCGCTGAACGGCGTCACCTGCAGGTTGAAGAGCTGGATGAGCCAGTCCTGCCAGCCGTGGGGCACGTCGAACCGTGTCAGTTCCGACAGGCCTTGGGTGCCGGCGCCGGTGTGGGGCCGCAGGGGGAAGGCCACGGTGCCTGGTTCGGTGATGATCTCCCGCTCCGCCCAGCCGTCCGCGGGAATCCAGGCGCCTTCGCCGGCTGTGAGGCGGAGCGTGGGGCCGGTGTCGAGGCGTACGTGCGCCGCGCCGGTGCGGACCCAGAGCAGCAGAGGCCGGACGGGTGCATCCGTTGAACCCATGCGCGTGGCCGGGATCGTTGGCGGTTCGTCGGCGCCTGCGGCGAACGAGGAGGGGGCCGTCATGTCCTAACCCTACGGCAGTCTGCGCACACCACGTCAGGTAAGGTTCCCCTAACTTTATCAGTGCGCGCCCTCCTGAGGCCGGTGCGCGACTCCTGCCCCCGCTACGACCGGAAGGTCAGTTCCCGCATGCCCAAGACCTCGCGCCGACTCACCGTGCGCCCGCCGACCCTGCGTCAGGCCGCGGTGGTCCGGACCTACGACATCACCTCCGGGATGCGGCGGGTCACCCTGACCGGCGAACAGCTGCGCGCGTTCACCACCGTGGACGGCATCGTGCGGCCGGCCTTCGATTCCCCGGGCTTCGACGATGACCTCACGCTCTACTTCCCGTACCCGGGCCAGAGCGAGCCGGTGCTCCCGGTCCAGGGCGAGGCCAAGCTGATCGTGCCCAAGGACCCGCGACCCCTGTCGAGGGCCTACACGGTCCGCCGGTGGGACCCCGAGGCCGGCGAACTGGACGTCGACTTCGTCAAGCACGGAGTCGGTGCGGGAACGACATGGGCCTACCGCACCCGGCCGGGCGACCGGATCCACCTCAGCGGACCGAGCACCTCCAAGGCACTCCCGACCGGCGCCGACTGGTGGCTCGTGGCAGGCGACGACACCGCACTCCCCGCCATCGGCCGCCTCCTCGACGAACTCCCGCCCGACGCCCGGGCCCAGGTGTTCATCGAGATCGCCGACGACGCCCACCGCCAGGGGCTGCGCGAGCTGCCCGGGGTCGAAGTGACCTGGCTGATCCGGACCGGCGCAGCGGCCGGAACGGTGTCGCTGCTCACCGAGTCCGTCCGCGCAGCCCAGTGGTGGCCGGGGCAGGCGTTCGCGTGGCTGGCCGGCGAGCACACGGCCGTCCGGGACATCCGCCGGCACCTGGTCGAGGACCGCGCAGTACCCAAGGAGGACATCGACTTCGCCGGCTACTGGCGGCGCTCCGAGGTCGTCGCCCTGGAGTCCGACGGGGCGGTACCCGACCCGGAGCGGACGGTCACCCCGTTCCAGAGGCTCCACGACCTGACCGAACTCGTCGCACCGGTCGCGATCCGCACCGCAGTCGAGCTGAACGTCCCCGACCTGCTCTCCCGCGGCGTGACCGGCGTGCGCGAACTGGCCGCCAAGGCGGGCGCCGACGAGCGGGCCCTGGGCAAACTCCTGCGCTACCTGCACACCCTGGACGTGGTGACCGAGACGGAACCGGATCACTACGCCCTGACCCCCGTCGGGGACGTCCTCACACTCGACTTCATCGCCGACCGGCTCCACTCCGCCGGGGTGATCGGGCGCGAGATGCTCGGGATCCACGGCCTCACGGAGTCGGTACGCACCGGCCGGCCCGCCTACGCCTCGGTCACCGGCCAGACCTTCGCCGAGGTGCGGGCCGAACAGGACTACGAGGACCGACACCTCGAACGCCTGGCGAAGTTCCAGCCCGCACTGGCCGAACCGATCGCCACCTCCGACCTGCTCGCCGGAGTCGAGCACCTGGTGATCCACTCCGGTGGTGCCGGCGCCCACGCCCGCGAGTACGTCGCAGCCCACGAAGCCCTGCGCGTGACGATCTGCGCCCTGCCCGCCCAGGCCGACTGGCTGCGCCGCGACCTGCCCGCCACGATCCCCGACGAGCGGCAACGCGCGCGCGTCGGCGTACTGGAGCAGTCCGTCTTCGAGCCCGGCCCGCCGGCCGACGCCGTACTCATCAGCCGCGCCTTCAAGACCCTGCCCGACGCCGACGCGGCTCACGCACTGCGCCGCGCGGCCGAGAACCTCCTCCCCGGCGGACGGGTGCTGCTGATCGAAGAGGTCTTCGACACCGACGAACTCGACGAGCACGACGGCGAGGAAGACCTGATCGGCCTGGTCTGCCACGGCTCCGGCCTGCGCACCGCAGCGGAGCTGGACGCCGTCATCGACCGGGCCGGCCTCACGCGCAGGTCCGCGCGGACCGTCGGCCTGGGCGTCACCGTCCATGAGCTCATCCGCGCCACCGCCGCGACTGAGCCCCTCCGATCCACCCCCTGAACTCCTCCACTCCACCCCCCTGAACCCCTCCCCTCCGTCCCGAGAAAAAGAGAACAGCCATGAGCAAGACCCACCTGATGAGACGCGGCACCACCCTCGCCGCCGCCCTGCTGAGCGCCTCACTCGTCCTCACTGCCT
The DNA here is from genome assembly GCF_040653275.1 of Streptomyces sp. NPDC048002. Lineage (NCBI taxonomy): Bacteria > Bacillati > Actinomycetota > Actinomycetes > Kitasatosporales > Streptomycetaceae > Streptomyces > Streptomyces sp. NPDC048002. Next base: position 316,569 of record NZ_JBEZNL010000005.1, read on the forward strand.
GCGGCGGTGACAGCGACGACGACACCGCCGACAAGACCACCGGGACCGGCAGCGACAAGCCCGCCGGGACCCAGAGCGTCAAGGCCGGGAACGGCACCGTCGAGATTCCCGCCGACCCCCAGCGCATCGTCACCATCGGCAACACGAACCTGCCCTTCATCGATCTGGGCGGCAAGCCGGTGGGCGTCACCGAGGCCTCCGAGGCCGAACTCGACGTACTGCCCGAGGACCAGAGGACGGTGTACGAGGCGGCCGAGATCGTCGGCAGCAGCGGCGGCGAGATAGACGTCGAGAAGCTCGCCGCCCTCAAGCCCGACCTCATCCTGGTCCAGTTCCACTCCAGCGACTGGGACAAGGTCGGCAAGCAGCTCGAAACGATCGCCCCCACCGTGTACTGGGGCCTCGACACCGAGTGGAAGGCCTTCGCCGACCAGATCGCGGAGGCCGGCAACACCGCGGACACGCTCAAGCAGCAGAAGGCGGAGTACGAGGAGAAGGTCACCAACATCAAGGAGACCTACAGCAAGATCATCGACGGCACCTCCTTCGTCGACGTCTCACGCGGAGACTGGAGCGATCCCGGAACGTTCTACATCGCGGACATCGGCTGCTCCGAGATCGCCCGCGACGACATCGGCCTGGACCTCCCCGAGGCGGCCGAGGGCGAGGACCCCCTGGCCTACGAGTCCCTGCCGTTCGAGCAGATCGGTGAGCTGTCCGAGTACGACGCGATCACCTACCCCGTGGACGCCGACGGCAAGCCGACCGAGCCCTTCACGGCGGTGACCAAGACCAACACCTGGAAGTCGCTGCCCGCCGTCGAGTCCGGCCGGGCGCTGGGACTCTTCTGCCCCGGCAACAACTCCTACGGCCCGGTGAACCAGTACCTGGACTCGCTCGACAGCGCGCTGGCGACCCTCTCCGGCAAGCAGTGACAGCCCTCGCCCTGCGGCAGGCCGGTCCGGGCACCAACAAGGTGCCCGGACCGGCCCGCCGTCTGCTCGGCCTGATCGTCGCGCTGCTGGTCCTGGCGGTCCTGCTGATCCTGAGCATCATGATCGGTTCGACGGCGATCGCACCGTCCGTGGCGTGGGACGCCCTGTTCCACCCTTCGGCCGGCATCGACCAGTTCGCGATCCGTGACTTCCGGCTGCCGCGCACGATGGTGGGTCTGGCCGTCGGCGTCGCCCTCGGCCTGTCGGGCGCGCTGATCCAGGCACTCACCCGCAACCCCCTGGCCGACCCCGGTGTCCTCGGCGTCCACGCCGGTGCCTCCTTCGCGGTGACGGTCGCCGTGGGACTGCTCGGCGTCCGCGACGTCCAGGGCTACATGTGGTTCGCGTTCGCGGGGGCACTGGTCGTCACGCTCCTGGTGCTCGTGTTCGGCTCGACACGGCAGGGCTCCTCCCCGGTGGTCATGGTGCTCGCCGGGGTCTGCGTCAGCGCCGTCCTCGGCGGCGCCAGGGAAGCGCTCCAACTGATGGACCCGGACGCCTTCGACGCGATGCGGAACTGGAACGCCGGGTCGATCTCGGGCCGCTCCCTCGACGTCGTGTGGCCGGTCCTGCCGTTCTTCGCGGTGGCACTCGTCCTGGCCTTCGTCGTGTCGGGCCCGCTGAACGCCCTCGCGCTGGGGGACGAGTTGGCGGCCGCCCAAGGGGTCCGGCTGGTACGCACCCGGGTGCTGGCGGTGCTCGCACTCACCCTCCTGGCCGGCGGCGCCACCGCGATCGCCGGACCCATCGGATTCGTCGGACTCATGGTCCCGCACGTGGCCCGCTGGATCGTCGGCCCGCACCAGCGCTGGATCTTCACCTACAGCATCCTCCTCGCCCCGAGCCTGCTGCTCGTCTCCGACATCCTCGGCCGCGTCGTGATGAGACCCGGCGAGCTTCCCGTCGGTATCGTCACCGCCTTCGTCGGCGCCCCCGTTCTCGTCGCGCTGGTGCGACGCAAGAAGGCGAGCGGCCTGTGAACACGCACACTTCACCGGTGGACTTCGGCCCGCGGGCGCTGGTGCTGCGGCACCGGCGGATCGCGCTACGGCTCCAGTGGCACACGCTCGTCGTCTGCGCGGTGCTCGCGGTTGCGATCGCCGGCACGGCGGTGCTCGCCCTGATGACCGGCTCGTACGCGCTGAGCCCCGGGCAGGTGCTCTCCGCACTGACCGGAGGGCAGAGCGGAATCGTCCACGAGATCGTGGTCGAGTGGCGGCTGCCCCGGGTGACCGCGGCGGTCGTGTTCGGCGCCGCTCTGGGGGTGAGCGGGGCGGTCTTCCAGTCACTGCTGCGCAACCCTCTCGCCGACCCCGGCGTCGTCGGGTTCTCCCAGGGCTCCTACACCGGCGCCCTGATCGTGATCCTGGTCGTCAACGGCACTTACGTGCAGCTGGTCGGCGGGGCGCTGCTGGGCGGGATGGCCACCGCCGTGGCCGTGTACCTGCTCGCCCACCGGCGAGGGGTGCAGGGGTTCCGGCTGATCGTCGTCGGTATCGCCGTGTCGGCGATGCTCGGGTCGCTCAACACGTGGCTGATGCTCAAGGCAGACCTGGACCAGGCGATGTCCGCGGCGGCCTGGGGTGCGGGGTCCCTCAACGGCGTGACCTGGGACCAGGTCGCCGTCGGCGGCGCCTGCATCGCCGGACTGCTGCTGCTGGCCGGGCTGCTCGGCCGGCCGATGCGGCAGATGGAACTGGGCGACGACGCGGCCGCCGCACAAGGGGTACGGGTCGCGCCCGTACGCCTCGGCCTGATCCTGGTGGGAGTGGCTCTGACAGCGACGGTCACGGCCGCGTCGGGACCGATCGCGTTCATCTCCCTGGTGTCCCCGCAGATCGGACGCCGCCTCGCCCGCACCGCCGGGATCACCCTCGCCCCCGCCGCCTTCGTCGGAGCGCTGCTGTGTCTGGCGTCGGACTACCTGGCCCAGCACGTCGCCCCCACCCCGCTGCCGGTCGGCATCATCACCGTCGTGCTCGGCGGCGGCTACCTCGGATACCTGCTGTTCACCGAAGCCAGGAGACGCCTGTGAGCGCACCCCCTCCCGAGACCGCGCGCCTGCGGGTGGAGTCGGCGACGATCGGCTACGACAAGCGGATCATCTCCGAGCACCTCTCGGTGGAGATCCCCCACGAGTCGTTCACGGTCATCGTCGGCCCGAACGCCTGCGGCAAGTCCACCCTGCTGCGCTGCCTGTCCCGCCTGCGGAAGCCGTCGGCCGGTCAGGTCGTCCTCGACGGCGCCGACATCAACTCCTACCGGACCAAGGAGGTGGCGCGGCGGGTCGGACTGCTGCCGCAGACCTCGACCGCCCCGGACGGGATGACCGTCGCCGACCTCGTGGCCCGAGGACGCTACCCTCACCAGGGCTTTTTCCGGCAGTGGACCGAGGACGACGAGCAGGCCGTGCTCAGGGCGATGCGCCAGACCTCGGTCGCCGATCTGGCCGGGCGTCTGGTGGACGAGCTGTCGGGCGGGCAGCGCCAACGTGTGTGGGTGGCGATGGCGCTCGCGCAGCACACCGACATCCTGCTGCTCGACGAACCGACCACCTTCCTCGACATCACCCACCAGATCGAGTTGATGGAGCTGTTCACCGACCTGCATGACGTCGGCCACACCCTGGTCGCCGTCCTGCACGACCTGAACCACGCCGCCCGCTACGGCACCCACCTGATCGCCATGAAGGACGGCGCCGTGGTCGCCGAGGGCACCCCGGACGAGGTCGTCACGGCCGAACTGGTCGAGGAAGTGTTCGGTCTGCGCTGCCTGGTGGTCCCCGATCCGGTGGCCGGCAGCCCCCAGGTGGTGCCGCTCGGCCGCGAACGAACCCGGCGGAGGCACGCCGACAACACCGACGTGGAGTGCGCGAAACATGGCTGATCCCTGGGTCGAGAAACTGTCGACCGGTCAGTGGAGCCCGGAAGAGTTCAGGCGGCACCTTCAGGACAGGGGAGCGCCGCTGGTGGAGCGGGTCTCCGCGGACGAGGTGGAGGTGACGTTCGTCGACGAGCCCGGCGACGACACGTCGGTCACCCTTGCGGTGGTGATGGGCCCCAGGATCGGCTTCAACCCGATCGAGGGGGAGTTCGCCCCGGTGCCGGGGACACCGTTCCGCGTCCGCACCCTGCGCATGCGGTCCGACCTGCGCTTCTCGTATGTATTCGTACGACGTGGGCCGACCGGTGAGGCGCAACGGGTTCCGGACCCGTTCAACCCGCCACCGAGGTTCTCTGACTGCTCGGTGGAACGCTTCTCGGGGGCCTCGGTGGCCGTGCTGCCCGACGCGGTGCCGTTGCCCTGGCTCGACCGGGCCGAAGCCGGGCCGGCCCCGGCAGTGGACACCGCCGTGCTGGCGAGCGAACTCCTGGGCGACGAGCGCCGCATCCGGGTCTCGATGCCGCCCGGGGAGTTCCCGGAAGGGGCTGCCCTGCCCGTCGTGATCCATCTGGACGGGACGCCGGAGCACAGCGCGCCGAGCGTCCGCGACGCCCTGGTCCGCGCGGGACTGATCCGCCCCTGCGTCGTGGTCCTCGTCGACCAGCCCGCACCGCAGCGCGACATTGAACTGCTCTGCAACCCGGCGTTCTCCCGGATGCTGGTGGAGGAACTGCTGCCGTGGCTCGACGACCGGTATCCGCTCTCGCGCAACCCCGGTGACATCGCGCTGGCCGGCGAGAGCTTCGGCGGTCTGTGCGCCGCCTGGACAGCACTCCACCACCCGCAGGCGTTCGGCAACGCCATCCTCCAGTCCCCGTCCTGCGGATACCACCCCGACCTCACCTGGGGCACCGGGCCGGCCGAACTGTTGCGCCGCACCCCCGTACCGACACTGATCGACGACTTCCTGGCCACGGAAACGGCACCGGTCCGCATCTTCCACGACGTCGGCGAGCTGGAGAGCTCGATCACGCACAGCCGCTGGCTGGACCACGTACTCACCGCAAAGGGCTACGACACCCTCTACCGGGAGTTCGCCGGCGGGCACGACTACGCGTGGTGGCGGGGACTCCTCGCCGACGCCCTGCTGTGGTGCTTCCCGCTCACGGGCACGGATCGGAGCCACGTGTGAGGACCTCCATGCGTTCCCCGGGCGCCGACCCCGCGGGACTGGGGCGGGGGCCGCTGACACGCAGACTGCCCGTGCTCCTGCTCGACCCCGCCGAGCCGCCCGCAGCCCGCCCGTTCGAGCACGGGCCGGAGACCGCACCGGGCCGGTTCCTGCTGCGCGTGATCTTCTCGGTACGGCGGGTCAGCGTTCCCGCGATGCTGCTGGCGATCGTGTGGCAGGTGGGTGAGTCCGCGGTCCCGGTGGTGATGGGACTCGCGATCGACCGGGCCGTCGCGACCGGGGACGAGGGACAGCTGGCCCTGTGGCTCGGGGTGCTGGTGGCCCTCTACGCCGCGCTGACGTCGTCGGCACGGCTGTCGCTGCGGCTGACCGCCCACTCGGTGCAGGTACTCCAACACCGCCTGCGCGGCACCCTCTCCGCGGGCGTGCTGCACCCGGTGGCCGGCACCGGCCGTGCGCCGGGCGGCAGTGTGGTCTCGGTGATGACCAGCGACGTCGCCCGCCTGTCCAACGCCGTGATCCTCACCATCATCCCGGTCTCGCGGGTCACGGCCATCGGATTCATCGCGGTCTCCCTGCTGGCGACGCATTGGTTGCTCGGACTCGTGGTGCTGTTCGGGGCGCCGGTCGCGGTCTGGTTGATGGGTGTGCTCAGCGAGCGGCTGTCCCGGGACACCCGCGAGTACCAGGAACTGCTGGCCTCCACGGTCGGACAGGCCACCGACCTGGTCGCCGGCTACCGGGTGGTCAAGGGGATGCGCGCCGAGGCCGAGGCGACCCGCCGATACCGGCGGGCCAGCCAGGAATCCCTTGCCGGTGCCAGGCGCAACGCGGGTCTGCTGGGCAGGTTCCTGGTGGGCTCGGGCGTGGTCAGCGGCACGTTCGTCGCCGTGGTGGTGGGGCTGGCGGGCTGGTTCGCCGTGGACGGACAGCTCAGCATCGGCGGGCTGATCACCGCCGTCGGCCTCGCCCAGGCACTGCTGCCGCAGATCCAGGCGATCGCGAGCACCTCCGTCCCCAACCTCGCCGGCGCCCGCGCCGCGTCCGTACGGGTCCTCGACGCGCTCCAGGCCAACACCACGCCGATGCCTGCGCCCGAAGACCCGATTGGGCGGGAGATCGCCGTGCTGCCTGAACTGGCCGTTGCCGTGACGGGACTTGGCGGGCCGGACGTGACGATCCGGGTTGCGCCCGGTGAACTCGTGGGTGTGCGCGCCGATGACCGGACGGCCGCCCGCGTCGTCGAGGCGCTGCTGGACCCGTGGGCCGGGGGAGAGGTCGAGGCGCGCCTCGACGGGAACGCGGCGCGGGAACTGCCTCCGGTCGTCTACCGCTCCCGGGTCACCGTCGCGCCGCACCGCGCCACCCTGTTCAGCGGCACCCTCCGCGACAACATCGCCGGGAACGCGTGCGCGCCCGAGCGGATGGACGCCGCCGTACGTGCCGCCGCCTGCGACGACTTCGCGGCCGACCTCGACGTCCCGCTCGGAGAGGGCGGCAACCGGCTCTCCGGCGGCCAGCGCCAGCGGGTCGCGCTCGCCCGCGCCCTGGCGAGCGACGCGCCGGTGCTCGTACTGCACGACCCGACCACCGCGGTCGACTCGGTCACCGAGCACACGATCGCGGGCCGCCTGCGTGCTGTGCGGGCAGGCCGCTCGACGCTGCTGATCACGTCGGCCCCGGCTCTGCTCGCTGCCTGCGACCGAGTCGTCGAGCTGCCTGACGACATCCCCGCATTCTCAAGGACTGCACTGTGAAAGACACTTGGGCTGCGGGCGGGACCGCGGCTTGCGACGCCGGGCCGGCCGGGCTGCCGGTCGCGAGCGGCAGCGAGACGGCCAGGGAGGTGTGGCGGCTCAGCCGCGGGTACCGGCTGAGGCTCGCCGCGACCGGGCTGCTGGGCATCCTCAGCACCGGAGTCGACCTGACCGTTGCCGTGGCGATCGGGTGGCTCGTCGACCGTGTGCAGGCCGGCACCGCGGACGTCGCCACCGTGCTGGCGGTCACGGCCGTCATGGTGCTCTCGGCGGTCCTCGGCGCTGCGGGCACCGCGTTGACGATCGTGCTCGCCACCCGCGTTTACCACTGCGTCCTCGCCGAGCTTCGGGAGAAGCTCGTGGGCCGCGCGATGACGCTCCCGCAGCACCTCGTCGAACGCGTAGGCACCGGCGACCTGATCTCGCGGTCCAGCGACGACGTCACCGCGGTCGCCGACGCCGCCCCTGCCGTGATCCCGGTGCTCACCGTCAGCGCCTTCACCATCGTCGTGTCGCTGGGCGGGCTCGCGGCCCTGGAATGGCCCTACGCCGCCGCCTTCGCCGTCGTCCTGCCCGTCTACGTTCTGGCCGTGCGCTGGTACCTGCGCATCGGACTGGGGGTCTACCGCGCCGAACGCACGGCGATGAGCGCGCGCGCCCAGCAGATCCTTGAGTCCCAGCGCGGCCACGCCACCGTCCTCGGCTTCGGCCTCGCCGAGCAACGGCACAGGGCCGTGATGACAGATTCCTGGCGCGTCGCGCGGCAGTCGCTGCGCGCACGGACCGTGCTGAGCATGCTCAACGCCCGCCTCAACCTGGGGGAGTGCCTGAGCCTGGCCGCCGTCCTCGTCGTCGGCTTCGTCCTCATCGACCACCAGGCATCGACCGTCGGCGGCGCCACCACCGCCATGCTCCTCGTGCTGCGCCTGCTCGGGCCGGTCAACCAGCTGCTGATGGTCATCGACACCCTCCAGTCCGCCCTCGCCTCACTGAGCCGCATGATCGGGGTCGTCACGATTCCGCCCGGCCCGCCGGACGTCCCGGCGCAGGCCGCCGCCAGCGCAGCCCTACGGCTTGAGGGGGTCACCTTCGCCTACGGCCAAGAGCCGCGCGTGCTCGACGACATCACCCTCGACATCCCGCCGGGTGAGCATGTGGCCGTCGTCGGCGTGTCCGGGGCGGGCAAGACCACGCTCGCCGGTGTGGTCGCCGGTACCCACCTGCCCCAGGCCGGGCGGGTCAGGCGCCCCGTCCGCACCGCGATGATCACCCAGGAGGTCCACGTCTTCGCGGGCACCCTGCGCGACAACCTCACCCTCGCCGCCCCCGGCGCCACCGACCTCGATCTCCACGCAGCCCTGGAAGCCACCGGTGCCGCATCTCTCCTCGACGCCCTCCCCGACGGATTGGACACCCTGCTGGGTGCCGGCGGACACCCGCTGACCGACGCACAGGCGCAGCAACTCGCCCTGGCCCGCCTGCTCCTCACCGACGCCGACCTGGTGATCCTCGACGAAGCGACCGCCGAGGCCGGCTCCGCCTACGCCGGACAACTCGACCGCGCAGCCGATGCCATCCTCGCCGGACGGACCGCGGTCGTTGTCGCGCACCGTCTCTCCCAGGCCGCCGCCTGCGACCGGATCGTGGTGATGGAGCACGGCCGGATCGTCGAGACCGGAACGCACGGAGAACTGGTCGAAGCCGGCGGTGTGTACGCGGGGTTGTGGACGGCCTGGGAGACCGCCCGGTGAGAACAGCGTGACCGGGCCAGGCCTCGCCGCAGTGTCAACAGCGTGTCGTCCGCGGTGAGTCGGCCGGGGTGTGTCGGCCGGGGTGAGTCGGCCGGGGTGACCGGGGTCAGCCAGACGGTGGCCTGACGGCACGCCTCACCTTCGGCGGTCACTCCAGGCATGCCATCCGAGAGGAGCGGGGTGAGTCCCGTATGGGAGGCCGTGCTGTTCTGGTGGTGTTCCCACTGCGGCGTCAGCACGACCGCACGGGGCAGTCCGCCGGGAGGGCTGCCAGGGGGGACTCAGCTTGTTCTTTAAGGTCTGGCCTACTTCAAAGGTTGGCCGTATCGGATCTCGTCTCCGAAGGCTCGTTCGGCACAATGATCGTGTGACGAACAACGAGGGTGTCGGAGTACCGTCCATCAGCGCAGGGCTTGTTGTAGGCATGCTGATCGGCATCGCAGTCGGGCTCGTGCTCGGGCTGGCTGTCTTCGACAACATGGCGATCGGCCTGGTGCTCGGCAGTGGCGCAGGCGGGGTCCTCGGTGTCACTTTCCCAGCGGCGCGGCGCTCGCAGCGCGAGTCTTAATGACCGCTATGAGGCGGCCTAGCCCGGAGTGCTGTGCTTGAGTTGCCCAGCACAACTGGGTACCTGGCTGTTGGCAGCGTCGCCTGACGTTG